>JAGOVS010000108.1 GCA_018060625.1 Bacteriovorax sp.
AGCGAGAATAAACTCGCCTATAAAAATATTGACAGCACCATCGATCAAACCTTGATTGCCTCTACGGCCCAAAAATCACTTGGAATGCAACTCCAAAAAGAGGGTGAAGATGGTCAATACACAAAAATGAAGTTAAAGAAGAAAAAAGAGAACAAAGAAGAAAGTAACGAACAAGTCTCAAAAAAAGAAACTATTCACATCGAGCGCAACCCTCTCATCCTCCTAAGACTCTTTTAGTTCAATCTAATAATTGAGAAATCCGAACATTCTGGGTAAGATATGTGCATTTCCAATGCTAAATAAGATGGGGTTCACATGAGATACTGGCTAATGAAGAGCGAACCAGATGTTTTTTCCATTGATCATTTAAAAATGAAAAAAAAATCTGGATGGGATGGTGTAAGAAATTACCAAGCAAGAAACTTCATGCGAGATGATATGAAAAAAGGAGATGTGATTCTCTTTTATCATTCAAGTTGCGAGACTCCCGGAGTCGCAGGCCTTGCACGAGTCTCAAAAGAATCTCACCCTGATCCTACGCAATTTGACAAAAGCAGTGATTACTACGATCCAAAGGCGACAAAAGAAAATCCTCGTTGGTTTATGGTTGAGGTAGAATTTGTTGAAAAATTTGAAAATGTGATCACTTTAACATTCTTAAAAACTCAAAAGGCACTTGAAAATATGCCCCTTGTGCAAAAAGGATCAAGACTCTCGATTAATCCAGTGACAGAAAGAGAGTTTGGTGCCATCACCCAAAATGTGTCGCAACTGCGACACATTTTGGGTGATGGCACCTATTAAATTCGTTTTGGATAGAGGTTCATTGGCTGATTAACTTCGACTGTTCGACCGCCACGAGGGGTCGGGAACTGGATTCCATGCAGAACATTTTTCATACAACCACGGACCTTATCAGAAGTGATTTCTTCTGACGTAATGGATGAGCGCTGAACTTTTCCATCTGTCCCAATAAAAAATCTAAAACTCATGACTCCTTGAAAGCCTTCGGGCTTATCAGAGACATCTAATTCTTTTTGATAACAATATCTAAATTGAGGTATATGCTCTCTTAAGAGTCTTTTTATAGCATCAGGATCAATGGTCGCGACAGCTATCTTTTCAACCGGAACTCCGGCCACCATCACCGATCCTTTTTGAGCAAGGCCATCAAAACCTTTAGAAGAATCAATTCTCCCCTTTGCTGCACCAGTTAGACTTCCTACATTGGTGGCCACTTTAGCAAGATTCGTTGTCCCTGTCGTTGTTCCCGTAAAATGGCCATCTCCATTTCCCCCACCAACTCCATCGCCCATGCCTCCACCAGTTCCTCCACCGGCCCCTCCATCATCAACGGCATTGCGATTAGTTTTTAATCTTTTTAATCCCTGACCTTTTTTAAGTAGAGAGTCAGTGAGATTAGTCATGTCAGTCCCTTTATAGGTGTCTCCTGAGCCTCCCGTGTTTCCATCAGTTGCTTGAACTTTTCCTTTAGCAGAACCCGTTCCAACGTCGGTTTTAGGAAGCTTTCTTAAATCAGTTCCAGGTTTAAAGGCCGTTTTATTTTTTGAGCGAGGATCACCTTTTTGAACATCTTGCACTTTATTTTGCAGTCGATCTCCAATTCGATCGGCCTTTTTCTCAACTCTTTCTGTCCCATTTTTTACTTTTTGCTCTGGAGCAACAGGTTTTATAACTTCTGATTCCGCGGCCTTCACCTTATTGCGAATCATGGTACTTTTCGCTGGAGGAGTGACCAATTCCATCTTAATCGGAATGAGCTTTGGATCATCATGCAGCTTATGGGTAAGTTCTAAATGAGGAAGTTTTAAAAGAAAAAAGAAGAGGTGGATGACAATGCTTCCAATAAGCGCTCGCTTATTGAATTTTCTTGCCTCTTGCTCCATCTTGCTGTCTCCAGCTTGGATGCTATAAGTTGGTTTTTTTAATGCGCCCATATTTTTCTTCGCTTGTTATTTCTTTTTATTTGGATCTTCTTCTGCTGCAATTGAGAAATTTTTTGCTCCTGCACTCTTCGCAAGATCCATTAACTCCACCGCTTTACCTAAAAACGCTTTAGTATCACCTTCCAAGATGACCGATTCCGTTTTCAGTTCTTTAAGTGAACTCGCGATCCTCTCTCCTAATTCTGCATCAGGAACGGCCTTTCCCTGAAGGGCCACTTTTCCATCTTTATCTAATGTAATGATTAAGATCTCATCTTGCTTCTTTTCATTAGTAATTTGTGTTTTAGGAAGTTCAATATCCAACCCAGATTCAAGTGCTGCTGTTGAAGTCACCATAAAAATAATTAAAAGCACGAGCATGATATCAATCAGCGGAGTCATGTTGATCTCCGACATGATATTATCATCATCTCCTGAATTTTGGTTCATACTACCCATGGACATAAGGCACTCCTTCCATTAGTCATTTTTTATAAGATACTATTTTTTTGCAGAATTAAACGACTCTGCCATATCTCCAAGACCATTTTTAAACTCATTAAGAGCTTCAGTGACTTTTACTTGAAGATAGTTATAAAACATAACAGCAAAAACGGCGACGAGGATACCTGCGGCCGTTGCAATGAGGGCCTCTGAAATACTTCCCGCGACGACGGCAAACCCCGTCTTTCCAGCAACTCCAATTTGTTTAAAAGAACCCATGATCCCCGCTACTGTTCCAAAGAGACCAACAAAGGGAGCAGAAGAGCTGATCGTCCCCAAAACCCAGAGATTTTTTTTAAGACCCATTGATGTTTCATTTAGACGTCTCTGCATTCTCGCCTCCCATTCACCATCAGTTCTGGCCTCTTCAAATATGGCAGAGTGGGGCTTGGCAATGATTTCTGGGCAATTTTTATAAAGCCACTCCATCTCATTAAATCGTTTTGATTGAATAATTCTCATTCCTTCATCAAAAAAATATTTTGCCTGCTTTCTAAAATTAATTAAAAACCAAATTTTCTGGATAGCTACTGTCCATACTGCTACTGAAAAAATGAGTAGCGGGTACATGATAAAGCCACCTTGCTTAAATACTTCAATAAAATTCATAATCCAGACTCCTTGTCTTCTTTTTTGGCTGAAAAGTTTATAGTTGCTTAACGGTTCTTTTTTATATTCTTTTAATATTTTAGCTTAGTTTTAAGCAGTATCTACAAATAAATTACCCGACAGAAATATTTCCCTTTAGTGCCTTTTTAAATATTTCTTTATCAATTCCCTATTAAGAATTGGAAAACTTTTGTTCTATGCTAAAATAACTCAATGAAAAATATCCTCATTTTATCCGAACACAAAAAATGGAAGTCAGAAATTATTGAACTTCTCAAAAAGGATAAAGAGCGCTACCCCATTCAGTGGACTTTCACCTCTACTCGATCAGATGTCATTTCAGAACTCTCCATGCATACCTTTGATGCCATTATTTTAAACAGCGGTCTTCCTGTCAGAAATTTAGAAATCATTTTTAAATATCTTGCCTCAAATGAATACAAAAATGTCCCGCTTTTCTTTATTTCTGAAACCTTTTCTGATTTTGATGAACTTCTCAAGCAAACTCAATTCCAAAATCTACACCTTGTGGCCACTCCGGCCGTCACTGAACAGGTTGTCAAAGATATTCAAACGGCCGTTTATCCAACCGTCACTAATGATGGGATTGATACTCAGATTAAAATTAACTTAGAATTCTTAAAAACTTTTATTGATGCAACAAAATTCATCATGGAAAGTTTTTGTTCAATCAAAAATGTAAAGCACAATCGCCCTTATCTTTATAAACCTGAAGAGGCCAAGGATCTTGCTATCGAAGGTAAAATTGTTCTCAAATCATCTTTTTTTGAGGGAGAATTTATCATAGGATTTAGCAAGAGTGCTTATCTTTCCATATTAAAAATCGTCCTGGCCCAAGACGACAAAGAAATTACAAAAGACAATGAGGATTTTGCTGGAGAGATCGTCAATATGGTTTACGGACAAGCAAAAACGGTACTCAATCAATCGGGACATAACTTTGAAAAAGTTCTTCCAACCTACCACCTTAATCCCCTTAAGCATCACACCAAAAACCCTATTGTCGTTGTTCCCCTTGAATCAGAAGTTGGCATAATAGAGCTTTTAATTGAAGTCAGTCGGATTCAGAATAACTAAAAATGGTTTTTTAAAAGAAAAATGAGGAAGGTGATTTTTTCTCACCTTCCTGGAACTTCTTAATTTTTTACGATAAGAACAACTTTCTCTGACATTGCTTTAACCACTGTTCCATTATAGGGAGTCTCTACAGAATAATAGATAAGATATTGCCCGTTTGAAAGTGTATTTGTTCTAAAACCAAGACGCATTTTTTCAACAACCTCATCAGTTACTCTACTGTTGATGATTTGCCCATTACTATCTTCCACATAAAAAGTTATTTTCTGAGGCATCACCGGATCCGCTTTTACCGAAATATCAAATTCGATTCTTCCACTCTGCGCTTTTTTTAAATCTATACCTTGGGCCCCACTGAAAGAAATTGTTGATCGAGGTTCATGATTGACGACGAAGAGCTCTCTGACTTGAGATTTCACAGATGGAGTTTTTGCATAAATCTCATAACGCCCATCTTTAAGATTGGTCGTGTCCAAACTCACTTCACACGAACTCTCCTCTTTTGTTTCACAGGAAAGAACTAAAGAACTTTGGGACTCTCCTTGAATGACCAATTCGCTATCGGCCGCTTTGGCCATCATGACTTTAAACTTTTTTTCTCCACTCACATATTCACGTCCAGTTAAAGAATCAATGGAGATAGTATTGTCTTCTGGCCTTACTTGATAGGCCCAAGTGCTATTACCAATTCCAGAATAGTCATCATAGGAGACGCGAATAAAACCATTTTCTCCCCAATCTGATCCCCAAGAATTGCGAACAATCCAGTATCTTTGGGCATCATTAAATCCCACAAGAGAGACAGCATGCCCCCCAACGGATTTGCGACTGACAGACTTATAAATTCCGGAGCTATAATAAAGAAAATCCTCATAAACTCTAAGAGTCGTTAGCAGAGGGCCTCTCTTAAGCGCCTCCTTTACCTTACTTGCCGTTCCCCCTGCAAAACTGGGAGATGTATAATTCGAAATTTTATAGGTACGCTCTGATTGATTCTGACAAAAATTCTTTTTGCACTGAATGTCTTCTCCCGTTGAACCTGATTCGTAGGGAACACAGGCCGCGTCCACGACTCCCTTATTTTTTAACATATTGGCCGCTCCTGCTGGCCACCACCCGTTATCACAGACTCCACCGCCACAATTAAAAAGCTGTTGAGGTGAAAAAGTAGGCATAAGCCACGGGAGCCCTGATTGAATGCGATAGCTCGATTCAAGTGTGGCGATGGCAGCGAAGGCCACACATGATCCGCAATTTCCTTGATTCATCACAGGGCCTAACCAATTAACTCCTCGCTCATTACGCCAATCAATGGACTCTGGTACTTCTGAGCGATCTTCAAAAAGGGCATTATCACTGGGCAAATCTTTAGAACCGAGCAACCTTCTTATTTCAGTTGGATCTAGCTTTGATATGTGATTGTCTCGGGCCACCCATCCAGCATTATTTTTTTTAATGAGCCCGTTGATATTTTGGGCCGACAGAGCAAAGGCCGCTGTCGAAAACGCACATCCTAGTGCCATAAGTGTTAACCATTTTTTCACTTTATCATCCTTGATATTAGAAAATTCTATTTTCTTATTATCAAGGGGGCATTGGACTTTAATCAATAACGAGATGTTCAAATTAACTTACTTCAGAACTAAAGCACTCAACTAAAAAAATAAGGAGAAAAATATAGTCAATAATTACGCCAAGAGATAAACTATTGGCGCTACAAATATTTTTGGGGGAGGATTAATGAATCGATTAGATCAAATATCTCTAGGTAAAATTGTTGTCATCCGAGAAAAATTACTGAAGGCCCAAAGAGATGGATTAAAGATTTATCGATTTGAATCCGGAGACCCCAGTTTTGATATTCATCCCAACGTCAAACTTGCGATGGAAAAAGCACTGAAAGAAAATAAAACTCACTATATCCCAAATAATGGCATTCCTGAATTACGGGAGGCCCTTGCTCACAAATTAATTACTCAAAATAAACTAAATATTGAATCAAAACACATCTCCGTTACTAATGGGGCCATGCATGCCCTGTATGTTCTCTACCAATGCATTGTGGAAGCAGGAGATGAAGTCATTGTTCCTGATCCAATGTGGACTGAAGCCGTGGAAAATGCCCGCCTGGCCGGAGCAAAAACAATAGGTGTAGAACTTCGCCCTGAGCACAACTATGTCTATCGGGCCTGTGATATAGAAGAGAAAATCACCCCTAAAACCAAGGTCATTTTTTTAAATTCCCCTCATAACCCAACGGGAGCAATCATTCCTAAAGAAGAATTAAAAAAGATTGCTGATCTGGCCGTTAAGCACAATTTCTGGCTTGTCAGTGATGAAGCTTATGAACATGTCTTATTTGATTCTGGCAAACATATATCCATAGGTTCTCTTATTCCAGATTACGACAAAGTCATCTCCGTTTACTCATTTTCTAAATCCTATGCCATGAGTGGTCTTCGCTTAGGCTATTTTGCCTCTCGAAATGAGCTCTTTAACGACCGAGCTGCAAAACTTCTTCGTTGTACCGTCAATGGCATCAACAGCGTGACACAATGGGGGGCCATTACAGCTGTGGCCACTCCTGTGAGTTGGTATGAAGAAATGAATAATGAGTATTTAAAAAGAAGAGATCTTTTTCTGGAAGCTCTCAAAGACAATCACATACTCACTCCCTATATTCCCCATGGGGCCTTTTATCTTTGGTGTCGTGTAAAAGAGGGAATAGACGTTGCCAAACTTTCAGAAGCAATGGCCCAAGCAGGAATTGGAAATGCGCCAGGAGACTGCTTTGGTGAAGCACAGTCAACGATTCAATCCCTTCGCTTGGCGTTTAGTTGCTCAACTGAAATGATTCTCGAAGGATCAGGGCCAATACGTGAATTTTTTAAAAATTATAGAGAAAATTAAAGAACATTGAGTTCCTGTAAAATGGCCGGCACTTCATCAAGCTGCGTTTTGGCCTTTTTAACAAGTTCAATAGCATCTGCTTGACGAAGTTTGCCTTCAAGCATTTTTTGGCAAACCAGAGGCTCTACAGGATCAGTGATCTCATAGATCGATTTATGTTGAGGCCACAAATTCTTTGGGTCATTGGATCCACCAGCACAAAGGGGAATGAAATGATCAATCTTAAATTCCACTCGATTCATGAATTGAATTCGATAACCTAACTCACGATCATATCTCTTAATGAGCAAATCTTTCGTTTCGTAAGTGACATCGCGCTCACAATAGGCCACTTGCTCTGCATAGCGATGCCCCGAAGGTCTATCGCAAATTTTTCCTGGAGTAAGTTCTAAATTCGGACCTGAAGGAAAACTCGGCCCTTGAGCGTTAAGAGTCGTAACAAAAACGGTGACAACACAAAAAGACAAAAACTTCATTATTTCTCCTTTTTTACCATGTCTTCTCGGCCCTACATTCTGGTGATACTACCACCTGAGGAGAACCTCGAGAATTTCGATATTGCTCCAAACATGCCTCTAGGACATTTAACGACCTTTCTATCGCCTTCTTCATATTTTGTCGATACTGCATGGTGGGAGTTTCTAAATCTTTTTGTAAATCTCCTGATGCAGGAAGAGGTAGTTTCCATTTTGTTAAATATTGATCTTGCAAAAAGCGCGATGTTCTTCCATTACCATCGCCAAAAGGATGAATACTAATAAAGCGTCTTTGTAAATCGGCAACTCGATCAATGGGAGCGAGGTCTCCTAAATCAATTGTATTATAACTATTTATCCACTTCATTAGTTCCCTAGGAACTTTTGAACTTTTTAAATAGCGAACATTGCCGCGATAGACGCCCTCAAGGTCTGGGCACTCATGAAAAGACGTTCGAAGTAACGAGCGGCCGCGAGAATCTACTACATCAAAATGCTTATAAAATGTTACCAGTTCATAGGTTGCACTTTCTTTGTCGCAAGTATAAAAAAACTGGGGAGGGAGCTGAGTTTTTTTGCTGCGAATTTTACCTGGACGGGCCCCTTTAAGTTTTACGGCCCATACTGACATAATATCCTTGTTTACACTGCGACGATTGATTTCTTGAATATCTTTAATGCCGAGGGTATTGGGGGCAATGCCTCTCAACCATTTTTCCGTTTCACTCCAAAGATTCCATACAACGGGGGCCGGTTTGTACATTTTTCGTGGATCACCTTGACCTTTTTTAAGATTAGAGTCCCAAGTCGAACGCCCAATAAAGCGAAGAGCGCGATATTCATTAATGTCGAGAACATCAATATTGAATTCATTTTGGAATGCTTTTTTGACTTCTTGATATCGATCTTGAAATTGACAGTCATCTGGAAAATTTAAAAGGGCCTCTTCACAACTATAGGCAGGCGTAAAAAAATAAGAAAGGATGCATGTAACTATTGAAGTTATTTTAATATTTACCCCCCTAAAGTAAAAAATCACATTCGAAATTTCGCTTCTGCTCAATTCTTTGTCAAATTTCTTACGATACGCTGTAAATTTTATTGACCTCCGCTAAGACTCTGAATTCTTACTAAGATATCACCAAGTGAATCAAAGAGCTCAACCGTATCATTCACAACAACTTGATCGAGAGGATAGTTTCCTTTTAAAAGGAAGGTTAAAGGCCCAGCAATGTCTAGAACATCGGTGGATTTATCACCGACCATAATTGATTGTGAAAGATCAATAGTGAATTTACTTTGGGCCTCTAGCATCATTCCAGGTCGCGGCTTCCTTCGTTCGCTGTCGTACTCTGTACAATAAAACCAATCATCCACTTTCAATTTTTTGCTCATCAGGAATTGATTCATTTCCTGGTGCAATTTTAGGACGTCTTTCTCTGTATACATTCCTTGTGCAACCCCAGATTGATTAGTGAGTACAATGACCAGAAATCCATTTTTGTTTGCATAGTCAATGAGATCAAAAATGCCCTCAACCCATTCAATATCCTCATAACGATAAATATAAGTTTTATCGACGTTTAAAATTCCGTCTCGATCTAAAAAAAGG
>JAGOVS010000293.1 GCA_018060625.1 Bacteriovorax sp.
AAGTTCAAAGGACTTATTTTCCGGAACATAAAAAAGAGCCTTCTCGCTTCTCAGCTCAGGGATTTGGCCTCTCCCCTGAAAACAAAAGTTCAGAGATAATTGATAAGACGCCTCAGAAGTATAAGGTTGACGGATTTAATCTCTCTTCGAATAATGAAAGCTCAGGGAAAAATGAAAGAACACCAAAGAACTATAGAACTGATGGTTTTGGTCTCTCTCCTAGCAATGAGAGCTTAGAGATAATCGACAAAACGCCTCAGAAGTATAAGGTTGACGGATTTAATCTCTCTTCGAATAATGAAAGCTTAGGGGATAATGAAAGAATACCAAAGAACTATAGAACTGATGGTTTTGGTCTCTCTCCTAGCAATGAGAGCTCAGAGACAATCGATAAAACTCCTAAGAACTATAGAGTTGACGGATTTGGTTTCTCTCCCAATAATGAGAGCTCAGAGATAATCGACAAAACTCCTAAGAACTATAGGGTTGATGGGTTTGGTCTTTCAAGTAAGAATTACAAAACCGATGGTTTTGGTCTTCCCTCAGAAAAGTTTGATACGATGACAGAGCCAACAACACCTATACTTGAAACCAACAAACAATCTGAGCCAAAGAAAGGATTTTGGAGACGATTCTTTGATTTTTAAAAATAGTTAAGTTTAATTTTATTATAAAAGAAAGGTTATGTTATGATGAAAACAATGTTAAATATTTGCGCGTTTATTATGTTAATGTGTTGGACAGATACAAGTCGAGCAGGGGCATGCTGTGGAAAAGAGAAAGATAATGATGAAAAAAAACCAATTTTAACTAAACAGAAAACACACATAAATGGAGAAAAAAAAGAGGATTGCTCTCCTCCTAAAAAGAAAAAAAATTCAAAAGAAATTATAATTGAGAATACTTATCCATTACAATATGCAGGATTGAATGTGGTTGTTCCAGAAGGTTATGAAAAGATGTGGGATAATGAGAAGAATGAAGTGATTCTTTATCCAAAAATATGCCATATTACTTTGCTTGTGAGTTACAGAAAAAGTACAAATAAAAATGTAACATTTCTTTTAAATGAAGAAGGAGCAAGGCCAAACGATGAGAAGCTCTTGAAGAAAAAGCTTGAGGTTGTTCGTCAAGATATCTCGCAAAACAATCAAACAAAAACAAGCAATAATCTTAGTATTTGTTTTGAAAAAATAATGAATTCAATCATAGAACAGAAGAAACCAGTTTATCTTGCCAGAGATCCAAAGGATCAATCATCAATCATCCTTGTTTTAGAGAAAGAGAATCAGGAAGCGACGGCTCTTCTTTTTGAAACGATGGGGATTCCAAAAAAAGAGAAGAAAAAAGAAGATACTACTTCAATAAAAAAGAAGAAAAAAAAGAAATCTACCAAAAAAAGAAAAAAAAGTAGCAATAGTAGTAGCGAGAGCGATAACGAAAATAACTAATCTCTCACTTACTCGTCACAAATCTTCTCAAAAGGGGCATTGAAAAATTTGATGCCCCTTTGAGAAGGTAAGAAAATACACCTTAAGCAAGGCTGTTTTTCTTTATGATGGATGGGTAACCAAATGGCCAATTTTAAAATTTGACCTACCCATCAGATCATGAGAAAATGTTAAGGATAAGATGTGTGAAGTGCGTGCATACTCGGGAATTACAATTTAATAATACCCTGGTGTTGCAACTCTTTCAACAGCTCGTCCCGTTGCAGCAACGTCTTCTCCAACACCACGGGTTGTGTTGCAGGCGGTAAGAGTAGAAAGTATGCCTCCCAAAAGGGCAAGTAGGGTTAAATATTTCATTTTTTTCTCCTTTGTTTATGATCGTTATCTTGATCTCAATAGATCTTAAGATAATTTTCTTAACAAAGCCTAAATTTAAGGTGAAATTGATGTAAAATATTTGAAAATTATATAAAAATTCTATTGTTCATCTCAGAAAATTTCTGATTTCTGATGACTGAACACGGATGACTGCCTTTTACGCGGCTTTTTCCTGAGCTTTAAGAGCAAGCCATTTTTCAAGCCAGTGGATATCATAATTACCCTTTATCACATCAGGAGCCATTGCCAAATCGCGGTGGAGTGGTAAAAGGGTGTTCACCCCTGTAATCACGTATTCATGCAAGGCTCTCCGGACTCGCTGGAGGCACTCTTCCCGTGTATCCCCATAAACGATGAGCTTTGCGATCAAACTGTCATAGTGGGGAGGAATTTGATACCCTTGGTACATCGCGCTATCCACACGTACGCCATAACCACCAGGCGTAAGGTAATCTTGGATTTTACCGGGAGAAGGCATAAAGGTTTCTGGATCTTCAGCATTAATGCGGCACTCAATAGCATGCCCCTTAAAATTGATGTCTTTCTGTTGAAAACTCAAACACAGTCTGGCGGCAACACGAATTTGTTCGCGCACCAAATCGATACCTGTAACCATTTCTGTAATGGGGTGCTCAACTTGAAGGCGCGTATTCATTTCAATAAAATAAAAGGCACCGTCTTCATACAAAAATTCAATG
>JAGOVS010000294.1 GCA_018060625.1 Bacteriovorax sp.
CGTAACATTTAGAACAGTTAAATTTAACTCGTTTAGATCTTTGAATATAATACTTTTTAGGTTCGACTTCTAGTTTTTCAGTGAGATCAAACAATCCAGATTCTTTCATTTCAGAACTACAGCATGGACAAGTTGGCACAACAGCTGGACGGACAATTTCTTCGCGAAGTTCAATGTCAGGATATTTTACAGAAGGAAGCTTGCTTGAATTCTCACGTTCTTTATTGTTTTTATTCTTTGGTGTTTTATTTTTTGGATTAGGTTTTGGAGGTCCACGCCGACGGGCCTCTCGTTCAAGTAAAACTCTGGCGACAGTCGCTAAATTTGCAACTGAAGAATCGAGGGATGATATTTGATCAGAATCAAGCATTTGCTTACTGACTAGATCAATAATTTTTTTAGCATTTTCATATTCCAATTCGGGGTCAATTTTCACAACAGTTTTCATAGGGGAAAGATGCCATTAAAAACCCAATTGGCCCACAATAAAATTCTTACATGGCCTCACATTGAATAGTTATAATTTTTTTTTAACGTAGAGTTGTGATGATTTACTTAAATACCAAGGAGGTATAGGAATGGATTTAGCAATTTTGAAGAAAAAAATTAGTACTTACAAGACAACAACAGGCAAACTCACGAGAGTTCCTGACGAGCTCGCCTATGAAATTCTAAAGTCATGGGAGCAATGGACAGGGACTGCAAGTAGTTTTTATTCAGAGATTGATGTGAAAGCCGCAAAAATGGCAGCAGTAATTGGACGAGCAAAAAAGTTGCAACGAGAAGGATTCTTTCCAGCAGATGACTTTAAAGAAATTAAAATTGACTCTGATTCAGGCCAAGTATTAGAACTGCCTCCTTGTTCAGGTGTCGAAGTTGTATGGTCCAATGGGAAAATTATTAGATTTTCTCATGTAGATTTATTATTAGATTTCCTAAATAAGGCAGCTTAAAAATGATCCCAGTGAATCGTAGAACGAAAGTTTTTGTTTTCAAGGAATTTGTGGATATGAGATCGTCCTACGATTCACTTTGCTTCAAAGTTCAAAACACTCTAAGACAAGATCCATTTTCAGGGCATATGTTTCTTTTTATAAATAAAAAAAGGAATGCAATTAAGTGCCTGTGCTACGATGGCACAGGCCTTATTCTTTTCTGTAAACGACTCGAAAAAGGGACATTTTTTAAAATAAATCCATTTCATAAAAAAGATATTGTCATGACTCAGGCAGAGTTTTCGTTGTATATTGATGGTGGTGATATTAATCGAAGATTTTTAGATTCTCCTAGAGAAATGAAGAAAAAATAAATGTAAGGCCCTGTCAGAAGATTCTTGTTGGCCACTTATATCTTTTGTGGCCTAATTCTTCTCAATGAAAGCAAACGAATTTAAAAAATTAACGAAAGAACAAATCTTTTCACGACTCAAAAAAGATCAATTATCTTTGCTTACACGAGATGACTTAACGAGACTTTGCCTCGATCTTCAAGATATGAATTTACAGTTAATGGACGACATTGACGACCAAAAGAAAAAACAATTATCCATACAAGAAAGCTACTTGAGTATACTTTTAAAAATTTTCAAGCCATCAATTCGACCAGAAAAAAAGGAACCCAAAACTAAACCTAACAAAGAAAAAAAAGTTCCTAATAGAAAGCAAGGTAGCTTGAGAGAGCTTTACCCTAACTTAGAAATTAAAACCACAGAAGTTGTAAATCATTGCCAATTTGAATGTCCTGAATGTAAGACATTTTTATCAGATACTGGATTAGTAGAAGAATCTGAACTTTTAAGGGTTGAGCCTCGTCGATATTATATTGAAGCTATAAAACGACATAAATATGGATGCAGAGTTTGCCATGGAACACTGGTCACTGCTCCACAAGTGCCAAAGATAGTGCCAGGTTCAATTTATAGTGATGAGGTCATTATCTATTGGGCCCTGAGTAAATATGTTCAATTTATTCCTATTGGAAGAATGGCAGCGATTTCAAAGCTTGAGGGGTTTGATTTTCCTGCCAACAGTATGATTGAGACGACTCATTATTTGGCAGATTTTTTAGAAATAGTATACTGGCAATGTAAAGATGAACTTTTACTTGAAAAACAGCTAAAGGCCGATGAATCGCCGTTAAGAATGCTTGAGGGTAGCGAGAAGATGAGTTGGCAGTTATGGGCCTTTATAGCACGTTTTACGGCCTATTATGAGGCCCACGAGACGCGGGCCGGAGAAGTTTGTACAAATCTGCTTATTGATTCAAACTGCGAGGGGCTTTTGACAGATGTTTATAGTGGTTATAAAAAAAGTGTTAAAGAAATAAATATTGAAAGAAAGTCAAAGGGCGATCCCCTAATTGAAACTTTTCACTGCAATGCCCATGCATTAAGAAAATTTAAAGAACCATTCTTAAAAGATCCAATCCCTCAATATGAATATTATTATAAAAAATATGTAAGTATTCAGGTCCCAGTAAATAATAACGTCAACGCTTCATGCTTGCTGTGACCT
>JAGOVS010000295.1 GCA_018060625.1 Bacteriovorax sp.
CTACGATGATCGGTTTTGTGTCTATTTGTTTGTCCACAACTCAAATGGCCATTTATAGTTTTGGCCTTCTTGCCTTTATTGGAGAAGTGATCTGCTTGTTTGGGGCCTTTGTCTTTCTACCGCTCATTGCATTTGCCTTTATGAAAGAAAAAATTGGCACTTTTACAAAAGAGCAAACTCATTGAAGCTTCTTTAGATTTCGTAAAACCCCTATAAATTTAAGACTTTGATTGATACTTAATCTTTTTACTCAAGAAAGAGGAAGTAATAGACGATAATAGAAGGAGAATCTTTTCTAGAACTTAGTTTCCCATTGACTCGAGGTAGATTTATGAAAAAAGATCTGTATTCAAAAAGTGTGTCAGTACTTCTCCTTTTAGGACTCCTTACATCATGTAGTAAAGGAGGAGTCTTTGGGGCAGGATATTTATCAGATGCGGGAATTCTTGGTGGAAGCATTGATGTTCCAGGATCATTTTCAAGTTACCAGCCACCTGGAAACTCCAAGATGACCGAGCTTAAGTCTAATATCTCAGGGGCCAATAATGATCTTCTAAAAACGATTGGGGCCAATACTTATTATGGCCCTTTTGCGGATCTGGCCAGTCTTGAAGCGGCCCTTGCGGATGAAACTAAGGGCCCAGGCTTAAAGGCGCTGATGAACTCACTTGGACTATCTTATAAAGATTGTTCGTCAGATATTGGAATAAAAATAACGGATGGAGTTTTAGAGACAACGCTAGAAGATGCCTATGTGACACAGACTGAAGAGGCGCCTATCGCGTGCTCGTTTTCAGTAACAGACTATTCTGCAGAAATCAAAGATGAGCTGAGTGAGTCGGAAGGCTCAACCGCTTCTTTGACCAGTGGGCAAGAAGCAGGTGTGACTGCGCTATTGGCCCATATTCAAGAGAAATCAGGGGTTGTCGATTGTGCTTCAAATGAGGTTTTTTCTCAGGAATTTAAAATTGCGGATTTTCAAAATGAATGCGAATTCTTTCAATCAAAAGTTCAAGTTGGTGGGATAGAACAAGACTATAAGGTTTATGACCGAATTTCTCAAAGAGATGAGTTAAAGAAAAGTTTGAAATACACGATCATTCAAGAAATCGCAGCAGATGATTCTGCTGGAGACATTAAAATTTATGCAGCGAAGATGATTGAAAAATCACCAACACTAAAAAAAGATCTTGCAAAACACGTCAAAAAAGATGCTCAAGATGAAATCCTTCAAGTTTCGCTCAACTCTTTCATGGCCCATGGAGTGAATATCTTCTCGGTTCTCACTTATCTGGGGATCGATAGTTCAGATGCTTTAAAGACCACAGGGGCGAACGTAACAAAGTTAAAAGATATCGTCGAAAAATATAAATACAGTATCATTAACACAGAAGTGGCCAAAGGAGATCTCTTCTTTGCTTATAAACCAGGATTTAGATTTTTTGTCGACATGTTCGTTGCTGGAAAAATAGATGCTTTAGACGCTAATGGTGTGGTCATTAATGATGGCGATAGCGCGACAAGTGAGGATTTTGAAAAATTAAGAACAGCGAGCAAGTTTCGCTACTATATTAACAAAGAGAATCTTTGTCGCTTTTTAGCGGTCAATGGGACAAAAGATGCTGAAGAGGATGAAATTGCCAATACGATGAGTTCATGTTTAACGACAATTGAGAATTATATTGATCGTATGACGGTTATTCATGATATGAGCACTAAGAAACTCTCACTTTATTATGTGGATAGTGAATACCAATTTCCACAGTCAAAAATACTAGATCTTGTCTATACTTATAATTACAATTCTGACATCCGCTCCGATGTTGATAATTTAAGAAAAGCTTATATTTCAGTTATTAAAAGAGAATTAAATGGAAACTTAGTTGCTTTATCAGACGTTGAAAAAGAAAATTATCAAGAACAACTTGAATACCTTGCAGCGATGACGACTAATGGAATGATTTCCATGAGAGATCAAATTCAGGTTGGTGGGCAGACTGCGGGGACTCAGAAATCTTTAACGGATATTGGACTTTCTAATCTTGCTTCTACACTTGCTTTCAGTGTGGGGGATTTGACTGATCCTTCCAGTAATGAAGGACTTTATATACGGATACCTGAAAATGCTCCAGGGGACTTTGATGTGGATAGTGACTTAAGAGCGGTCCTAAGAAACTCAGAGGGAGATGTTGTTATTGATATTAAAAAAGCTGAAAGACTCTTTTTCCTTGATCACGACCGCGGCAATAGTATTTTTAAAGATCGTCTTGGTATTAATATTCCTGAATTAAGTGCGTTTATTCCACCATTTGAATTAAGCCAAAAAGATTTATTGATTGGTTATTTGGAGCTTGATCAATACTGCGATCCTGGAGAGACGGCCGTTCCGGCAAATTATGTCGGATGTGAAGCACATTTTTCAATTGTTAAGCCAAATGTTTCAAATGATGCCTTAACTCTCTCAAATTTATTATTCAAAGAATATACCACTGGCCACATGGGAG
>JAGOVS010000296.1 GCA_018060625.1 Bacteriovorax sp.
GTTACCTAAATTGCCCAAGACTCGGTATAGAATGCTTGTAAGCTTATTCTAGCGGAGTTATATTTTTGGTTATTATTAACTTAAAAATATTCCCGCTGGCGGATAGCAGCTTCTCCCAGCGCACATGTGACAACTCTAGCAAGTCATTTTTTCTCTGTAAACTAACCTAGACCTTAAAAAGCAATCCAGACATTTTCTCCACACTGATTTTTCTTTCGTTTTGATGTAAAAATTAAGTACAAATACTTTTTGGGAGCGGAATGTGGAAGAACAACCTAGGGCATTCCTTGCTTTCTAAAGGTTGGTCCCCAAGTATTGATAAGTTTTAAAATTAGTGCTTTAATTTAGGCTATAGATATTATAAATTTGTTCGCAACCACCAAATGATTAAATCCCTACAACCACGGATTTCAAAATGATAAAATTATTTTCACCATCAATGCTACGCTTTGCTTTATTGGCATTTTCAGGGCCACTTGCTTATTTTGGTTTCTGTATTCTACCACTGTTATTAGATAAATCTTTAAAAAGCCCGCAATTTGACGCCAATTTCATATTTAGCTTGCTATCAGGTTTAGGTGTTGGCGCAATTATTTACGCACTTAGAGTACGTAATTCTTTGGTTGTTGGTCTTTCTGGACCAATTCTTGGTGTTCCAATTTATGCGCTCATTTCATGTATTGTTGTACTTTTCAAAGGAACCGAAATATTTACAAATATTTTTTCATTATTTTGTGCAATTATTGGATCGCTTTACTTTGGATTGTTTACGCTCTTTTTACCAATTACAATTTCAGTCGTTCTGCTTATCATAGTTTGTAACAATCAGATTAATAAAAAAATGCATCACCGCTTTTAACCTTACTCCAAAATCTTTAAGGTTTAAAAATCATAAAATAAAAAATTCCCATCATTGAAATAAAAGCGACAACTCCCAAACAACACCAATAATTAGCGAGCACAAAATAGCGTTTCGACAAATCAATTTTTAATTCAAAAGCATTTTTAGCAATTGTGCGCATTTTCAATTGCAACCTAACAGCGAAAAGCCAAGTGGAACCGGCGATTATAAAAAAAATGAGTGAATAGAGAGGCCATCCAGAAAATGGTGAAATACCCGATATGTAGAGAAGTGTAAATCCAGTGAGAGGTTGAATAAAAACAGCTGGAGTTGTAAAGACAAGATCGGCCAATACAACAAGCTTTAAAACAGGATAAATAATTTCAACTTTTTTCGATCGATTGATCATAAAGAGATAGAATGCCGACCCCACTCCCGTTCCAAAAAGGATAGTGCTCGAAATAATATGGATCATTTTAATTATTGAATACAGCATTTTCATCCTCCATAAAAAGCAACATTAACGTTAAAACAACTAATGGAATATTTTTTAATAATGGGCCAAAAGGATGAATCCAAAATTCAGGAATTTTAAAACTGATAATAAGAGAATATGAACAAATAACCAACAATTGCAGGATATAAAGTATTTTTCTTTTCTTTAAAATGAGTAAAAGTCCCAGAAATAAATCGAGTAGTGATGCAAAGTACAATAAAAAAAGGGCAAATTTCCCAGAAAGACCAACTTGTCCAAGCAGTATTAAACTTTCACTAATGGGGTAAATACCAAGTGATACAATCCCTGTCCAGATCCATACCATTGCAACTGCGAATCGAGCGAGAATACAAATGACTCTTATTTTTAAATTAAAAACATTCTCACGCATTTCTTGATCTATGAAACGATTGACCTTGATTTGTGCCGGATAAGTAATCAATTGTAATTGATTCTCATGAGCAAAATTTCCTCGACTTAACATTTTCACAGTATCACGATTAATTAATTTAAAACCTATTTTTTCAAAACAGAATGCGCAAAATGAAATAAAGATCATAGGTAAATGGATAACTAATGCTGGCCTTAAATTGAGAGATATTCTAAGTAAATTCAAAAATTGCTTAAATTCTAAAACATCAGGACCAACGGCAAAAAACTTTTGGCATTGAACTGGAAAATGATCAACTATATTTTTAACTATATTTACTAAATCATCAATGTGAATTGGTTGAATTTTTTGATTTCCTGAATCTGGAATAAATATTATTGGTAATGAGCTCATCTGAGTAAAGAGTTCAGCACTTTTGCCTTGTTTCCCAAAGATGAGAGAAGGATAAATAATAGCTGATGGGATATTTAAATTAATGAGAAAATCATCTGCCTTTCTCTTACTTAGATGAAAAAGTGAACTTGCTTCTGCATCAGCACCTAATGCTGAAATTTGAATTACTTTAATTTTTAAATCGCGACATAATGAAAATAAAATGGACGGGGCATGGGCATGAATTTGATTAAAACTTTGAGTTTGGGTTTCAGCAATTATACCAGCAGCGTTAATAATTAAATCAACCGTTGAAAGTTTTTTTTTAAGTTCAAAAAAGTCAGATCCTTCGCTAATTTCGGCCAAGTCAATAGTAAGAAAATCAGCTTCATTGAAATAATTT
>JAGOVS010000109.1 GCA_018060625.1 Bacteriovorax sp.
CAAAGCTCAGAAATAGAACCTATGATTCCCGCAAAAACAGAAAAGATAAGCAGACCCATACTAGGACTTGAATGTATTAATCCATAAACAATGGTGACAATATAGCAAACTGAAAAAGCTGCCATTGTTCCCTGCAGAGACTTATTAGGCAAGATCTTATCTCGGCCGTACAAAATGCCGCAGAAAGAAGCTATTGGATCTGCAAAAATAAGAAAGAGAACTGAAAGTACCGCAATTTTTTCTGGGAAAAAGAAAAGAGAAAGCGAGACACCTAAAGCGTAAAAGGGCATTCCACTGACTGAATTTTTTTCGGATTCTCTCATGATAGGCTTCATCACGAGCATAATTAAATGGTTCATCTTTTCATTATGAATTCTTAAAAATTCCACTAGAAATGCACAGGCTGAAAAAATAAGAAGGCCGCTCGCCATTGCTTCAGTGGTCAGTTGAGCCTTTGTATAGATGGCCAAACCAATGAGTCCTGTGGCCATATGCCAGAGCTTGCGAATAATGTGAAGGTCAGATCTCAACCGAAAGGGCGATGAAACTCTGATTTGCGACAAAAGAGCATGTCCCATAATAAAGGCTCCTAAGATCCAAATGACCGAGTTTGTTGGTCATTTATTTATTCAAGTACCTAATATTTGTATAGCTTACAAGTATGCCTCAAAAGTGTAAATCTCTATGCATTATTTATTAAGATCGTAGTTCCAGCTACTTTGGTATTTTTTCCCTTACATTCTTTCGTTTTTCTCCCTATAATAATTTAAACATCTATTAAGATTATGGATGAAGGCTAGTCAAAGAGGATGGAATCTTGTGTCGATATTAAATGATCAATCAAGCCTAAGCGGTGAATTTCAAACACATTTAGGTGCTCAAGGGCAACAAAAAATCTGGGCCATCGGTGGTGGTAAAGGTGGCGTGGGAAAAAGTCTTGTCACTGCCAATCTTGCAATCTGCCTTGCTCTCATGGGCCATAAGGTGGCCGCTATTGACCTCGACTTGGGAGGGGCGAATCTTCACACCTGTCTAGGGGTGCCGATTCCAGACAAAACGCTTTCTGATTATCTCTCAAAAAAAGTTCGAAGTTTAAATGAGCTTTTAACTCCGACGGCCATTAGCAATCTTTTTATTATCAGTGGGGCCCAAGATGATTTAGGGATCGCCAATCTAAAGCAAATGCATAAAACAAAACTTCTCAATCAATTAGGAGAACTTCCTGTCGATTACGTTTTATTAGATCTTGGAGCAGGAACAACGTTTAACACGATTGATTTTTTTATTTCGGCAGATCAAGGAATCATCACTACACTGCCTGAGCCAACTTCTATTGAGAACTCTTACCGCTTCATTAAATCTGTTTATCACCGCAAACTTAAAATGGCAGAAGAGCTTCTGGAAATTGGTCCACTCATCGACCAAGCAATGAATGCTAAACTTTCTCAAAACTCGACTCCGGCAGATCTCATTAATCGAGTCATTGAAATTAATCCGGTTGTTGGACAAAAACTCCGCTCTGAAATCAATAAACTTCACCCTCGATTGATAATTAACCAAGTCAGAACTCAGGCCGATATTGATATTGGCTTTTCGATGAAACTCATTAGTAAAAAGTATTTTGGCATTAATCTCGATTACGTTGGTTATCTCGATTACGATGCAACTGTCTGGCAAAGTGTAAAAAAGCGAAAACCACTTCTAATGGAATTTCCCAACTCTGCACTTGTGAATAACTTTGACCGCATTATCCATCGGCTCTTAAACATTAACTAATGAGACAAATGACAACTATGAGTGACTTAAAAAATTATTATGAAGTCTTGGAAATTCCCTCAACGGCCAGATCTGAAGAGGTCTATAATAGTTATTTGCGGGCAAAGACCGCATACTCAACAGATTCGTTGGCGCTTTATTCATTAATGAGCACTGAAGAATGCCGAAATGTCCTCGAGCTGGTTGAAGAGGCATACTCTATTCTCTCTGATCCTTCTAAACGCAAACGATATGATGAAGCTCGTGGGTTTAATCGCGAATTTAATGCCATTAACTACAACACTCTCTCCGACAGAGTCTCTCCTTTTAGAGACACTCCAAATGCTTATAATTCTCCCAGTAGCAACCATAACGTGAATTCCATGATTCAGGAAGATTTCACCCTCAATTCTCAAAGTTCGTCTATCACCAGCACCTCTGGAGATATGTCGTTAAAAACAGCACAAACTCTTTCAAATACAACGAATGTCTCAAAACTTGTCACCCAAAAACGCTTTGCCCTTGATTATGTCATCAATGCTGACTTTGAGCGTGAAATCGAAGACACCACCGAGTTTACCGGAGAATTTCTCCGAAAAATTCGGGAGTATAAAAGTGTTGACCTTGAACGCTTAAGTGATATGACTAAGGTCTCAAGACTTTATCTTCAGGGCATCGAAAGTGAAGATTTTGACAAATTACCGGCCCCCGTTTACGTTCGCGGTTTTGTTTTTCAATACGCGAAATGTTTAAAACTAAAACCAGAAGTTGTCGCAAACTCCTACACGGCCCGAATGAAAAAGTTAAAACCCTAAAACATCTAAGAGTTGTTTGTGAATAATACACCTGTATCCGAATCGTCCCAAGAGATTGATGATGATTTCTTTAAATTAACCATTACCAATGAAGACCGCGAGAACTATAAGCGTCTCGATCAATTCTTAGCAGAAAAGGCTCCGGGTCATTCTAGAACTTTTTTAAAAAACCTTTTTTTGAAAGACCAAATTGTGGTGAGCGAAGACTCCCCCCAACAACCAAAACTTGAACTAAAAAAAATGCCCCCAGTTGGCACCGTCATTGAGATACTTGTTCCTGCCCCAATGACCGCTGTCGCGGAAGCTGAAAATATACCACTCGAAATTCTTTACGAAGATGAGCATTTAGTCTTTGTGAATAAGCCGGCCGGACTTGTCACTCACCCTGCACCGGGAAACTACACAGGCACATTAGTGAATGCCATCTTATACCACTGTAAAGATTTAAAAGGTGTCGGGGATCAAAAACGACCAGGGATTGTCCATCGCCTGGATAAAGGAACTAGTGGTGTCATGGTTGTAGCTAAAACACAGGCTTGCCACGAAGGATTGGTTCTGCTTTTTTCCACTCACAATATTGAAAGAATGTATGAAGCTTTAGTCATGAAGAACCGTTGCCAATCTTATGGAACTATTGAGAGTTTAATTGCCAGGGATCCACACAACCGTTTAAAAATGAAAACAAGTGGGACTCGGGGAAAATTGGCCATTACTCACTACAATGTCTTAGAAATTTTTGACCGCCACCTCCATATGGAATTCAAATTAGAAACTGGTCGCACCCATCAAATTCGAGTTCATGCCTCTGAATTGTTAAAAATGCCTATTATCTGCGACTCTACTTACAGCTCAACCAATGAGCATATGATGAAATTGGGCCCAGTCTATAAAGAACTTATTGGCGATTATCCCTATCCGTTCTTACATGCCAAAATCTTAGGCTTAACTCACCCGATTACTGGAGAGAAATTGCGTTTTGAAGTTCCTCCGCCTAAACTATTTCAAGATGTATTAAATCTTTCAAAAAAGAGTAACGACAAGAGAATTTAAATGGCAGAGGCCAGTATCGTTTTTGAAAAAGAACTTCCTAGAGGTAAATTTTTTATTTATCGAAATCCTCCTGTCTTTCCTCTTCTCAAAGTAAAACAAACTCATTCTAATATCGTTCTCGATGAAGGCCATTGCCAAGAGGCCATTGGCGACGCAATCGTTGGGCAGTCCAAAACACCTATGGCCATTCTCACTGCTGACTGTTTACCTATTTTGCTCTTAGGCGAATCCGGGCACGCCTTTGTCCATGCAGGGTGGAAAGGATTAGATAATCACATTTTAAAAAACGAACTGATTCAAAATATCAAGCCGACTTATGCTTTTATTGGCCCCCATATTAGTAGAAAGCACTATGAAGTCCAAGCTGACTTTAGAGAACATTTCCCTTACCCTGAAGCATTCCATGAACAAGAAGGAAAACTTTTTTTTAGCTTACTCAAGATGGCCTGTATCCAATTGGAAACGCTTTACCCAAGAATAACGATCGAAGAATCAGGGAAGTGCACTTTTGAAAATGAAGAACTATATAGCTTTCGCCGCAATAAAACGACATTACGAAACTGGAATCTTTATATCCCTTAAAAGGAGTTAAACAAATGAAACGAACGACAGTCTATCAAGACGAGAAATTTAACACGACAATCATTATCTTTATCCTTAGTGCCTTAATGATCGGATTTTCTCTTTATCTTAATCAACATTATTTTGATTTGCGCTTTCCAAATGGACTAGAAAGTAAATCACTATGTAATGTAAATCAATTTTTTAATTGTGACAAAACAACTCTTTCTATTGCGGGAAACCTATTTGGAGTTCCCATCGCACTCTTTGGGGCCCTTATTGGACTCTTTACGATGGTTGGTCTCTTTATCAAAAACTCAGATTATGAAAGAACTATTTATTTTACTTTAACTGTAAATTTCATTGGATGTATTCTACTTTTTGCTTTCTCCCTTTTTGTCCTAAAAGGTCTTTGCCCATTTTGTACTTTATACTATATTGTTTCAGGTCTAACCTTTTTCTATTTCTTTAAAAAAAGTCCTACTCTTTCTCCCGCACCGGGATACCTGGCTGCGTTTGCTGTCGTGGTATTAATTGTAAGCGGCGTTGTTAAGATGAATATTGATTCAAAGTCTAAACTTCAAAATGACGTGGCCCAAGATCTTATCAAACAATATTATAGTCTGCCAAATCTAGGAAATCCTACCGTCGTTTCAGATTTTAAGATTGCCTCTGTTAATGAAGCTCCAATCAAAATGGTTATTTTTTCAGATTTTGAATGCCCCGCTTGCAAGGCCCTTTCTGACCTAGTTTCAAAAATAGCCACTCGCTATGAAGGAAAAATAGATATTCAGTATTTTTATTACCCCTTAGATAATAGCTGCAATCCTTCCATCGATCGACCAATGCATCAATACGCTTGTAAGGCCGCTTATGCTTCTAGTTGCATGCCCGTGGCCGATTTTGCCAAAGTGCATGATGAAATCTTTCACAACCAAGATAAGTTTGCATCTGGATTTTTAGACCAATATATTAAGACTCATAAAATTGAGGATTGTGTGAAAGATCTGAAAACCAAAGAAAAAGTTGTTGAACTTATAAAGGCGGCCAATCCTTTCAATGTTCGTTCAACACCAAGTTATCTTCTCAATGGTGTGAAAATTGAAGGCGTTCTTCCAGCAGATCAGATGTTTGCCATCATGGATGAGATCCTAAGAAGAGCAGGGAAGTAAAGGCCACGATGAGTAAAAAAAATCGCGAAATCCCTCTATTCAAGGCCCCTATGATTGAAACGCATTTTCACCTCGACATGCTTAAATCCATGTCGAGGGATGAAGTCGTTGCACGAACCAGACAACATAATATTGAAAAAATGATTTCGATTTCGACCTCGTCAAAAAACTTGGATGAGGTCATTTCGATTTCAGAGACTTATCCTGAAATATACTGCACTCAAGGGCTTCATCCTCACGAGGGAAAAGAGTGGAATGAAGAAGTTAAGGCCCATGTCCTTAGCAATTTAAATGATCCTAACAAAAATAAGAAGATCGTTGCCGTTGGCGAAATCGGTCTGGATTATTATTATTCCAGATCTCCTCGAGAAGAGCAGCTAAAGGCCTTTGAAGAGCAGCTACAAATGGCAGTTGATCACAATTACCCGGTAGTTATTCATTCCCGGGAGGCCGACGAAGATACAATGGCCGTGTTGAAAAACTTTAGTACAACACTTAAGAGAAAGGGTGTTATCCACAGCTTCACTTCTGGATTGGAGCTTGCTCGTTTTGCCTTAAATGAAAATTTTTGTTTGGGATTTAATGGAATTATAACTTTTAAAAATGCCGAAAATGTTCGTGATGCCCTAAGGCTTACACCCCTAGAGAAAATCCTACTAGAAACAGACTCCCCTTTTCTGACTCCTGATCCTTTTCGAGGAGTGGAGAATGCGCCCTTTTATTTGCCTTTTATTGCTCTTAAGATTGCGGAAGTCAAAAATATAGAGATTGATACTCTTTTAGAAAGAGTATACCAAAATAGCATTGATCTTTTTAAATTTGAAGTTTAGTAATTCTCCCTAACCTCTCTTTCCAAATGATCCTTCGTAAATTCTTCCTCTGAAGGAAGAAAGTATTTATACCTCAATGTCTCCATATCATCCCAAGTGACATCCACGCTCTTCCATTCATTATTAATTAAAACTTCATTCCAAGCATGATTCCCTGTTAATCTGGTGGTCACACCTTTCCCATGGACGACAGCAACTCTAAGTTGAGCAGCTCTTCCAATTGCAGCAAATAAATTAGCATAACCAGCGCACACGGAGACACCAGATCTAAGAACGCTTAAAGCATCGTAGGATTTCTTATTATAAGTACCATCGTTATAACTGGCATAATCATAGGCAAGTTGTTGGGCCACGAAATCATGTATGATTTTCACTTTATCAAGTTCATTTTCAACGCCTGATAAGAGTTTTTCTGCAAGAGCGACAATTTGAGGATCTTCAGATTGAACTTGCTCAGAAGGAAGAAGAAAACTTAAGTCTCTAGTATCCAAATTACTGATTTCATATTTTTTCAATGTATAATATGAACCATATTTTTTAGAGTCACTAGTGTAATGAATTTGAATATTGTATTGGCCTGGACCAAACCTTAGATAAAATGTCTTAGTCATTTGTCCATCGACAACTGGAACAAAAATGTCTTCACCACTCAGATCTTTTGAAACTTTTATCCAAACCCATTGTGTTGTTGGCAAAAAAGTCTCAGTAATGGTCAGTCTGCCATCCGTACTTTCTATATTGCTCATCTGCCCTTGGGCATGAGCGGGAAAAATCTCTAATGTGATAAATGCAAAAGACAGTAAGAAACTAATGACCCAAGAATTGACTTTCATACCTTCCCCTTTATTCACAAAAAATGAATTATTAACTCATTTTAACCTAATATGACGTCCTTACTTTTTTTCAGGGGGCGAGCTGTAGTTATTACAAAGAAGTGTCCAAATATTAGTCAGGGTCTGCGTAAGGATAAACTCCAGCAGCACCGAATAAAAATGCTTGCCAATCCCTCTGGGGGTGACTTCGTAATGACAAATTTTATTCTTTAACATTTTTATCAAAAGTCGTATTTAATCAATAGCTTCAAGTGTCATATTCTAAAATCTCAAATGAAAACCACCTGGCCAGCTTTTCTTCAATCATGATAACCTTTCCCAAATCAAATTTTGCGAGGTGTAATCATGTCTAAGAAGAACTTTCAAGTAAGCCGTCCTCACCCATGGCACGGAATAAACGTTGGTGCTGAAGCTCCAAAAATCGTAAAGGCCTATATTGAGATCATGCCTAATGACGTTATTAAATATGAAATCTGTAAAGAAACAGGTTTTATCATGGTGGATCGTCCTCAAAAATTCTCTTCTCTTCCTCCTGTTCTTTATGGACTTATTCCCCAAACCTATTCAGCTGAAAAAACGGCTGCCTTCTCTAAAATGGCAACGAATGGAGACGGTGATCCACACGATATTTGCGTTCTCTCTGAACTTCCGATTCAAAGAGCAGACATTATCATGGACGTAAGAGTTATCGGTGGAATCCGTTTAATCGATTCTGGAGAAGTTGACGATAAAATTATTGCTGTTTTAAATGGCGATCCATTCTATAAAGGCGTTAACGACATTTCTCAAATCTCTCCAGTGATCATCGATCGCATGAGACATTATTTCTTAAGTTATAAAACAATTCCTGGCGAGCCAATAAAAATGCAAATTGAATCAGTATACGGAGCAGAAGAAGCTTATAGAGTTGTTCAAGCTGGAATCGAAGATTACAATTTCCACTTTGGTACAGCTAAATAATTTCATTAAAACATACTTAGAGGATTTCACTCATGAATTACTATACAGATGATCGCGAATGGAGCTGGTTATTTAAAAATGCAATTAAATGGGACGAAATCCTCTCTCTCTATTACCCAACTTACCCAACAGAAGATGGCCTCAATAACAAAGAAGAAGTTTTACAATTTTTTGAAGAGCTACTCACTAACACTGGAGCTTGGGCCGGATCAAGTGTAAAAGAGCGAGCCGCTCAACTTGACCGCGAAGGCGCAGGTAAGGTCGTCGATGGAAAAACAATTCCTGGAGCGGCCCTCTCCCAATTTTACAAAGAAGCAAAAGAGTTAGGTCTTATTGGAATGCCTTTGCCAAGAGAGTACGGTGGGCTTCAAGTCCCTGCGGCCATGCAATTCATGGTGCTCGCTCAACTTTCTCGCTCTTGTGTCGGCTCTTCTACTCAAATGGCCTTCTTTACTTCAATCGCCGAAATGGTTCATCGTTATTGCGATAAAGAAACGGCCGATCGAATTGTTCCTCAAATTATTAATGGTGAACTCTCTGGTTCTATGAATCTTACGGAACCTGGTTGTGGATCTGATCTTGGGGCGATTAAAACATCTGCAACACCCACGACTGACGGAAAATATCTTCTCAACGGATCAAAAATTTTTATCACTAATGGTGGAGGCGGAGTGGCCTTTGTTCTCGCCAGAATTAAAGGGGGACCCGTTGGTCTGGAAGGAATTTCGATGTTCTTTGTCGAGCAAGAGATCACTAACGAAAAAGGTGAAAAAATCCTCAATTTCAAAGTGGCCAAAAACGAAGAAAAAATGGGAATGCATGCTTCATTCACTTGCGAAATCGTTTACGAAAATACCGTCGGTGTCTTAATTGGAAAAGAGAATGAAGGCTTCAAGTACATGCTTCATCTTATGAATGAGGCGCGCATCGCAGTTGGAATGCAAGGGCTCGGAGGTATTGAAGCTGCTTTAGACTATGCCGTGGACTACGCAAC
>JAGOVS010000110.1 GCA_018060625.1 Bacteriovorax sp.
ATTTGCAACTAATCCTAATGATGGAACGCAACTGGAAGACCTGACCAATGAAGCTATTAGTGATTGGGAAAGTGCAACTGGAAAAAACATATGGGAAGAAAGTGAGGTACAGACGTCATCTTCTTACAGTGGAAATTATATTCGTTGGTCTGAGAAATTCGGAGAGGAAACAGGTTATGACCCAACCAAAACCTTGGCGATTACCATTCGCTATAACAAGGGTACGTTTTTTGAGCAAACCGTGATTATTTTGAATGGCAGTTTAAGCTACCTCAAGCAAAATTGGGGAAATTCTCTTAAAACCACAATTCTTCATGAAATTGGGCATACTATAGGATTAGATCATTCAAAAGAAAGTGCCGTCATGGCAGCAAGTTTAACTTCTGTTTCTTCTCTTCAAACAGATGATATCCAGGGGGCCAATGCGGTTTTGGATGAATCCCTTAAAAGACAGTCGACAGGTTTTGTTTCTCCTTTTTCGACTTCGGTGACTGAGAAAAATAGTCTGGTGCCAGCTTGCGGGACTATTGAGGAGGTTGGCGGAGGAGAAGGGTCTGGTCGTGGTGGATCTAACTTTATAGGATCGCTTTTGATCGGTTTGCTAGCGGGGGTCTTAGCAAGCAAAAGAAAAAGCCAAAAAGCATTTATTCGATATTAAAAATGTAATAATTGTTTTAAATCTGCCGATACTCAGGTTATGAAAGAAGAGATCGCGACAGTTAATTACATTTTTTATCTTCAGACCAGGAATGAACTGGAAGAGCATTTTTATGTGCTCGCTGATATTTTTAGTAAGTTAAATATAAAATTATTGCCTATATCCCCAAATGACTTGCAAGAAATAGATCGCAGCAATAAGCATCATGTTATTGTTGTAAGAAATGACCTTGCCTCTGGAATGAGCTTTAATCAAGTGAGAAAAAGTTTCTTAGATTTAGCAATGCTTTCAGGTCGAATTTCTCTTTTTGATGTAAGTTCTTTTTCTGAAGTTGAAAATGGGGCCAAATTCCAAACCAAAAAAACGTATCGTTATTTCCAATTACCTCAAAATTTAAAACAAGTGGCCATGGAGGTAGCAGTTGATTATTTTAATGAAAAGAATACGCTTAAAGAATGGCCGGGAGGAAAAAGGGCAAAACTTCCTTCAATGACAAATGAATCTTAATTTAAGAAGATTAAAAGATGAAAGTAAAAATAAGTGAAGACACACAACGGATGCTCATGTTACTTAAGCTTGATAGCTTACGCTTGTTCGAAAGAATTAAGCACCGGGCACCAGAATATATGTATGAATTCTCACTCAAGAGATCAAGAGATCACTTCCCAGCAGTCTTTACCAATCGTTATGACAGCACGACGATAAAAGAGCTAATGCTTTGTGGACAAGAGGTCATAGTGGGACTTGATCAATTTTACTCCAAAGTTGATGAAATTCGTTGGTATCTTAATCATACTCAAGACATGCCTAATAGAGTGGAGGACAAGATTCATTCTCATATTCGAGAACTTGAAAAATTCTATCAGACGTTAAATTTATATATCGATGTTGAAATGGGTCTTATTAATGAGCAAAAAGAGCAAGAATCGAACCATGAAACAGATTACTAATATCTCCCTTCTCGTTATGGTTCTCTCAATTCCCTTTGCCTTGTCGCAAACACGCAAAGCAATCCCGGCGGGAAGGTACGAAGCTCTCTCGGGAGTCAAAGTCTCACATGTGGCCAAAGGGACAGAGGTCGCGGTGGGAAAAGATTCGATATCTCTTTTTTGGGGAGAGGTCTTAAAGCATATTCCTCAAGGGAGTAATCAAAAATTTTATTTTAAATCGGGAAAATTAGAAACTGATTTCAAGGCCCTTCTTAATTCGGCCGGCATTCAAGAAGCTCAATCAATGAATCATAAAGTTAATCTGTTTTTAAGTGATGATCTCAAGCGGGATGCAGAATTATTTAAAAATTTCAAAACCAAAGGGAATCTCTTACTTCTGAAAGAAAAAGAAGGCTTAAAAGAAGTCCTGAACGCGCTTAGGCTTTACGATATGCTTGTTTATCAAAACGAGACAGACGCCAATTACTATTTGCTCAAACGCAAATAGTGGCCTACTTCGCTCAAGTATAAACTTCCACCCTCTAGACGAAATTCTAAGCCTTGAGATAATGAAGAGATGAAAATTTTCTTTTTTCACTTTTGTTGTTTTTTGTGCTGTTTTTTGAGTATGTTTTTTCATTCAAAAAATGCACAGGCTTCTGAGTTATCAGAAGAGGGATTTTTTTCTGGGAGAATCTCTAAAATAAATAAGGCCATTTCTGTAGTCCGGGTGAAAGTTGACTTTGATAATATTAAATATCTAAATCCTAAAGATAAGGTTGAGTTTTGGGATGAGAAAAATAATTCGCAAAAATGCAAAGGCTACATTGTCGGAAGAACTAGTGATTATCTTTTGCTTAAAGTCCCAGAGATAGCAACTTGTGAAAAATATTTGTATTTTACAACAGGATCTTATTTCAAATTTTACAGTAAGGATCTCTTAAACAATGTAAGCATGGGAAGAGAGGTCGTAAGTCTTTTAATAAAAAAACGCATGGCGGTTCAAGGACAATGGGAATTGAAAAACAAGGAAATCATTGCGCATATCGAGAGAGTCAATGCCACCAATGCGCGTTACCAGACCCTACGTGATAAACTTGACCAGGAATGGCAGAAAGAATTACATGCCCTAGATGAAGATAGAAGCTATTCTCTTCGAATGGCCAAAGATCTAGAGCGCAGAAGGGATGAAATTGACCAAAAACTTGAGTTGTATAAAATCAAAGATGAGAACTTGACCCTTGACCGTTGGTCGCTAGACTCGAATCTCTATTTCAAAAAATAATTGATCATTGAATTCTTCTATTCTAGACTTACGCGTATCAAAACAAAAAGGTGGACGTTTTATGAAGCTTTATGCGTTAGTTTTATCGATGATTTATTGTTCTCAGGTTTTTGCGTTACCGTTAGGAAATCCAAATGCACCTAAAGGGGGAATATTTAAAGTTCAAATGGATTCACCTCCAACGACCTTGAATGCTCTTTCATCGACAGATTATTATGCTCAACTTGTTCAAGTAAAAGTTATGGATACTCTGTTGAATAAGAATCTTGAGACTTACGAGTGGGAACCGGCACTGGCCAAAGAGTGGAAGATAGCTAAAGATGGAATGTCTTTTGAATTCACTCTGCGCGATGGAGTCAAGTGGCATGATGGAAAACCTCTGACGATTGAAGATGTGAAATTTAGTTTTGATGCCATCATGGACCCAACGAATAAATATAAAACAGCTTCAAAAAAATCCTACTACGAAAACATTAAATCGGCCGAAATCTTGGCCCCTAATAAAATTAAATTTGTCGTTGCGAGACCCTATTTTGATAACTTCAATGTCATTGCAGGTGGGTTATTGATTATTCCAAAGCATCTTTATAAAGATCCGACAAAAGAGCAAGAAAAGGTATTAAATAAAACGTTGATAGGAACAGGACCCTACATGCTTGCTGAGTTCGACAGAGCAAAGGGAATTATTCTTAAAACGAATCCTCAATGGTGGGGAAGAACTGATGCCAATATGAAATCGGCCTTTAATTTTGATTCAATTAATATGAGATTTATTTCAGAAATCGATGTCGCTATCCAAAGAATGGAAAACGGCGATCTTAATCTTATTGAGCTGGGAAGTGAGTCTTACATGAAAAAGACCAACGGCCCGAAGTGGGGAAAGGACGTTTTTAAAGTAAAGACACAAAATAAGCAAGATAGTGGTTATGGCTTCATTGCTCTTAACCTTACCAACCCTATTTTGTCTTCACAAAAAACTAGACTTGCTCTTGCTCACTTATTTAACAGAAGAGAGATGATTAAAAAGTTCTTATACGATCTGGCCCTTCCTGCAACAGGACCTTTGTTTCAACGAAGTGAATATGCTGATCCAACAGTTAAGCCAACTGAATATGATCCAAAGCTGGCCTTAAAACTTTTAAAAGAAGATGGATGGTCGTCTGCTCCTGGAGAAACAGTTCTTTCGAAAATGATCAATGGAAAGAAAACACAGTTAAGCTTTACGATTTTAAACCCAAGCAAAGATGCAGAAAAATATCTGACAATGTTTAAAGAAGATGCCAAGAAGGCCGGTGTTGATCTTGGTGTTAAGTTTGTTGAGTGGAACGCGTTTATCAAACTTATTGATGAGCGTAAATTTGAAGCCCTTGCTCTTAGTTGGAGTGGAGGAGATATTGATTGGGATCCAAAACAAATTTGGCACTCTTCTTCTATTCAAAATGGAGGATCGAACTACGTAAGTTATAATAATCCAAAAGTGGATAAGCTCATTGATGAAGCTCGCGTGATTATGGATAAAAAAGAACGTGTAAAACGGCTTCGCGAAGTCTATCGCTTAATAGCGGAAGATGTACCTTATCTTTTTATGTTTAACGGGAAATTTAAGTACTATGGACACTCAAAAAATATAGGAAGAGAGAAGGACACTTATCAGTATGACATCGGTACTAGTTATTGGTGGATGACGAAACCTTAGGAGCTCTTCATTGTTTAACTATTTATTAAGAAGAATTTTAATTATGATCCCTACATTGATAGGGGTCACACTTATTACTTTTGCCATTATTAATCTTGCCCCAGGCTCTCCCGTTGAACAAAAAATTCAACAAATGAAATTTGGTGGTGGAAGTCATGATGGTGGGGGAAGTGGGTCCAAGAGCAGTGCCGTTTCAGAAGAAGTGATTGCTGCTTTAAATAAGCAATATGGCTTTGATAAGCCCATATATATTCGCTATTGGATTTGGTTAAAGAATATCTCTCGCTTGGATTTTGGGGAGAGTTTCACCTATGAAGAACCTGTTTTAAATGTCATCGTTAGCAAGTTTCCAGTTTCATTACAATTTGGAGTGGTTTCGCTCATTCTCTCTTACTTGGTTTGCGTACTTCTTGGAGTGGCAAAGGCCGTCAGGCATGGCTCGCTTTTTGATAGCATTACGAGTTTTATTTTAGCCGTTTTCTATTCCATCCCAGACTATATGTTAGCGATCCTTCTTATTGTGTATTTTGCTGGTGGGCGCTTTTTTCATTGGTTTCCAATTGGAGAACTGTACTCAGATAATTATTATGAACTTTCCACTTGGGGGAAGATAACAGATCGTATTTATCATTTTATCTTACCTCTGATTTGTTACATGATTGGTTCATTTACTGTCCTTACGATGTTGATGAAGAATTCATTATTAGATGAGATAAAAAAAGATTACATAAGAACTGCTCGTGCCAAAGGGGTTCCAGAGAACAAAGTGTATTTAAAACACGCTCTTCGAAATGCTCTTATCCCCATAGCTACGGGGATCGGCGGGTTTTTGTCTGTTTTTTTTACTGGAGCTTTGCTTCTAGAAAGCATTTTTCAACTAGATGGCATTGGGCTTCTAGGTTATAAATCAATCCTACAGAGAGATTATAACGTTATTATGGGAATTATATTCATTCAAAGTATCTTACTTTTGATTGGAAATCTATTGAGCGATTTTGCTTATGTAATTGTTGATCCAAGGATTGATTTCGAATGATATCAAATATATTTTTAAAAAATGAACTAAGTCGAAAGCGCTTTAGAGTTTTTAAACACAATAAAGCAGCAGTTATTTCTACCCTTATTCTGATCGTTTTTTTAGTGGCGACTTTTATTTCTCCTTTTTTGGCCAATAGTCGTCCTATCCTCTTAAAGAGAAGTCATCAGTATTATTTTCCCGTTTTAAAAAATTACAGTGCAGACACTTTTGGCATAACCGATACGATGGAAGTTGATTATCGTGAGTTATCTCTAGATCCTTCAATTGGAGATTTCGCCCTCTGGCCAATTGTCCAATGGGATCCTTATGAAAGTAATAAAAAGGTGGACTCTTATCCCTCGCCACCAACGGGATCTAATCTTTTCGGTACAGATGACAGAGGCCGAGACGTCTTTACTCGTGTTCTTTATGGTTTTAAATACAGCATTACCTATGCGGTTACAGTTTGGTTGATTAGTTTGGTAATTGGTACGGCCCTTGGTGGTACAATGGGCTACTTTGGCGGTCTTATTGATTTTTGGGGACAACGATTTGTTGAGGTCTTGAGTACTGTGCCGCAGTTTTTTCTTCTTATTATTTTGGTCTCTATTTTCACTCCCTCACTTTTGTTACTTATTTTTATTTCATGTTTGTTTTCTTGGATAAATATTTCCTACTATATTCGTGGGGAGTTTCTTAAGAATCGAAATAAAGAATTCGTAGAAGCAGCAAGATCTCTTGGGGCAACAAATTTTAATATTATCTTTAAGCATATCTTACCGAACTCGCTCACTCCCATTATTACCTTTGCTCCCTTTACCATTGCGGCTTCAATTACAGGATTAGCAGCTCTTGATTATCTGGGTTTTGGTTTGCAAGTTCCAACTCCAAGTTGGGGAGAGCTTTTGTCTCAGGCTCAAAAAAATTATACAATTGCTTGGTGGTTGGCCTTCTATCCATCCCTCGCTCTTTTTAGTGTTTTGACCTTACTTAATCTGATCAGTCAGGGGGTCAGAGATGCGATGGACCCTAACATGATTTAAAATTGGTAACGGGCCCCGATAGTGAAGGCCCGTCCACCAGTTCCATATCCATAAACTTCCTCATATTCTCTATTAAAAAGATTTTTAAACTTAAGATAGTATTCTTTATTTTTGTTAGTCGCTAATCGGAAGTTAAGGTTAGAGAGATAGTAGGCTGCATTTTGGATATCATTGCCCGAATTGTCTACATCTTGTCTCTTTCCAACGTATGCCAGTTCATAATCAAAAAAATAATGATCACCAATAGTGTAGGAAAGAATATTTTTTAAATGAATGTCAGGGCGTCTTGCTAGTTTTTTTCCAGAAGTAAAATCGTGTGTTTTTAATAGTGTTAGGCTTAATATGTGATTAAGCCCTTCTCTCCATTTTACAGAGTTGCTTTGTTCAATTCCAATAATTTCTGCTTCACCTCCATTTTTATTAATAAAGGTGATCGGAGTATATGTTAGTCGATTAGAAATTTTTGTATAAAATACGCTTGAAGATGTTTTGAACGATTCGCCCCATTTTTTGTCTAAACTGAGATCACTGCTCTGACTAGTCTCAGGAAGAAGGTCTTTATTACCGTAAATAGGATCGAATAGTTGATTAATGGAGGGAGAGCGAAAACCCGTTGCATAGGAAAGCTTTAAAAGCCCATTTTCGATTTTATAACCTGCAGCTAGTTTATAGGTGATGTGATCATTAAAGACTCTATTGTGGTCCAAACGAACCCCGAAGTTTAAGATGCTGTTTGCTCCTTCGTATTGATGATAGAGAAATTCACTAAGATTTTGATTAAAGTGGTTTGATTGATCTTTTTCATGTTGCCAGTCAATATTGAGGTTTTGGGTTATTTGTTCAGTGAGATAAAGGGTATGATTAACAGAAAGTACGTTTATTTCTCCCTTGTTGAAGGTATTCATTGTTTCAGGATGGAGAATGTCGGGCCTTACCTCAAGATGGCGAGAATGAGTAGAGCGATTATAGGAAAATTTTGTCTGGGCATCCGTGGCCTTCCAGTTTTTAATGAGCTGAATTTTCGAATATAATTCATTTTCTTTTAACGAGTCGTTGGGATCATCATTGTTAGGTCCACCACCCTTGTCAATGTCAGCCTGGTTATGAACGTAACGAAAGTTTAAATCCATAGAATAAGTTTCAGTCAAAAGAGAACTTGATTTCAGCGATAATGTCATTCGTTGATTGGCATCTTTATCTGCGCCAGGATTTACTGTACTGTTGGCCGCCGAAAATCCGGAAGAACTTAGAAGGTCTGCACCTAATGAGAAATTCATGCGTTCAAATTTTTTTTGAAAATTAGCTCCTGCATTAAGCGTGTTAAAAGACCCATAATCTAGAAAGTGTTCACCTGTCCACTCATTCTTCTTGGCCTTTTTAGTTGTGATGGCAATCACTCCTCCAATGGCATTCGATCCATAGGCCAATCCCTGTGATCCTTTTAAAATCTCAATTCTCTCGATATTGTTTAAACTCAATCGACCTATATCAAATTGTCTATTGGGATTACTTGGATCATTCATCATAATTCCATCGACGAGAAGGAGGGCATGAGAGGAGTCCGTTCCTCTGAGAAAAAGACTGCTGCTGGATCCTGAAGTGGCGATATTCATATCACTTTCACGGCTAAGAAGCTCGGGTAATGTGTGGGCCAAGGAATTTCCGATTTCCCTAGATTCAATAATTTTGATATTACTGCTGGATTTGTCAGCAAAAGATTGTATTCGATCAGCAGTGATAATGATCACATCCTCAGCAAAAAGTAAGTTACTGATGAAAAGAGAAAATACAAAATTCAAGGTAAGCTTCGCCATTACATCAAATGACATAGATTCCTCCACGGGATAAATAGGCATTTTTAGAAAGGTCTGACTTTACAGTTGCGGGACAGTGTAGGATTCTCACCTTGCTTCGTTTCTAAAATAATAGGCCACTATACTTGGCAAGGTGATTCTTTACAAGAAAATTTTTCACTTTTAGACTCTAGAAATGAAATTACTAACTTTCTCTCTTTTCTTATTTGCTCCCTTTTTAATCCATGCAGAATCGATTCAATTAGGGTCGTTGATACGAAAATATCGTCCCAAGTATGCAAAACATTTCTCTATTGAATATTTCCAAAATGCCAAGATTGTAAAAGTGGATCAAGAGCAATACCTCTTGACTCAATTACCACTTGATAAGTCTCTTTCTTATTCCTACTCAAGTTTGGTTCGTACTCCTGTAAAGAGAGTGGCCATTACGTCTACGACCTATTTGCCAGCATTAGAGTTATTAAAGAAACAAAAAACTCTGATTGGTTTTAAGGGAAAGCATAAA
>JAGOVS010000015.1:0-12081 GCA_018060625.1 Bacteriovorax sp.
CCATTAGAGGGCCCTACACAACTCCCTCTCGAGATGACAGTCCCACCAGTTGGGATAATTGGCTGATTTTCATTTGCAGTGGCTAGGCCAGTAATGGTTGGATCCGCACACGTAATCATATACTGACTATCCGATTTCTCTTTCATAATTTGTGAAATACTGATTCCATAAGCATGAAAAGAAAATAAAAACGCTAGTATTAAGAAGATTGGTTTCATAAAATTCCCCACCCGTGAGTTGCGCCAGTATAAACAAGTCCTAAAGCAAAATCAGATATGTCGACTTGAACATTATCTGCTTTTCCCAGAATTTTATTACCTGAGCGGTTTAAAATTAAATTGTGTGTTTCAAAAGTACCTTTGTAGTCTGCAAACTGAATTTCATCCCCAACTTCAGGAGAACTAGGAAGTGTAACTGTGACAGAGGCAACACTTGTATCAACCATTAATTTATCACCTGCTTCGGCCACCAATGCAGAATTTATTATCACCCATTTTTTATCATTCGTGGAAATTTGGTATGCATTAGGCATGGCCGCACAGCCTGTAATCACTGATACCCCTGAAGCGTCTGTATCAAAAGTTAACCTTATAGGTAATTTGATTGCATTAAAGTCCCGTGCTGATTTGATAGATATTTTTTTATCCCCAGACACTAAAATCTCTCCTTCGAAGACTTGCCCTAGACCTGCAGGAAAATCTCCAACCCCTGTATAGTCAGGAAGCGAGAATTCTAATTTTTCAATGACCAGTTTTCCCATTTTTTTCTTGGCAGGATCAGTTGATGAAAGCAATAATTGGGAACGGGCCCCAGCTTGATCTATCGACCAGAGTTCAAAAGAAACTGGATTGTTCTTTATAGAACTTCCTTTAAAAGAAACATTTTTTAGAGAAGCTGAGCAGTGACGGCTATTTCCCAGGTTCAGAAAGAGCATACCTTCAAGCTCTCTGTAATCACTCATTGAAGCTAGTTTAACTTGCTCATCAGCACCCATTTTAAAAACATTCATTCCTACAACAGCTAAAATCCCCATTAACCCAATGGCGACAATTACAGTCATCAATGAAAAGCCATTATTATTTAAGTGTTTAAGCATCTAATTATTAGACTTGTTTTTTAAATTTAAATCAAGAATAAACAAGATATTAGTATCTTAGAGCTGGTTTAATAAGCAAGATGTAGACAACTTTTTGAGCTTAACCATTTTTGCGGTTAGATGTCCTATTGGTAAATAGTAAACGGATTAATTATTTCACATGCGCATGCACAACATCACCAATCATTAACTTACCAATTTCTAGCACAGGTGTATCTTCTTCATTTTCAAGCTTGCTCATGGTTGCAATAGAAGAGCTCTCTTCAGCGTGAAGTATTTTTACTTCGCCGACCTTGATCTTGTGATTAAAACGCTTTTTGTTTTCATAGGGATCTAGTACGGAGACAACTCGAAATACATCGAGGACAGCTCCTTTGTTAACACCCTGGTTTTTTCCCATATCAATATAGTAATTCTTTCGTATGATTTCCTTGGGATTTCCCATGGGGATATCTTGAGCGATGCTGTAAATAACGTAATCCTTGGCAATGGCCATAGAGGCAGTGAAGACCAGCGCCACCATAATGAGAACCGGTAATTCGAAATATTTTTTCATACATACTCACATCTTATTCAAAGTGCAGTCTTTGAATCTTGACATCCTATCGGGATGAAGCAGGAGAAGTTAATAACCTTCACCATGTAAGGGATCAAAGGGGTAAGAATTGCCTATTTGACTCTTAAGTATTTAGGATAACTCCATATCAGGTCGGAGGGGCGGTAGTTTTTAACGTAATCATGATAGAGGATGAAATTCCTAGAGTAATATTGCATGATCCAAGGAGTATCTTCGTTAACAGTTTTCTCCATTTTTAAAATGAGTTGTCGCTTTTCCTCGCCATCGGGAAGTTTACTTAATCGGTCATACATATCGTTAAATTCTTTTTTGGTATAGAATGAGGCATTTGGCCCTGGAGGATAGTTTGCAGAGACCAGCAATTGAAAAATGTTTTCAGCGTCTGGATAATCTAGAGTCCAGCCATCTTGAAAAAACTGGAGATGGCCCGTTCGAGATTTTTCTAGATACTGTTTAAAATTATTTTTTACGATCTTAACCTTGATGCCAATTTGAGCGAGCTGTTCTTGGAAGAAATAAGCTTGATCAATACTAATTTTTGATTCAGCTCGCGTATCATAGATAATTTCAGGAAGATTTTTTCCATTAGGGTATCCGGCCTTTGAAAGATATTCTTTAGCTTTTTCTCGGTCAAAATCATAGGGAAGTGTTGCTGAAGGATCATATCCAAAAATTCCAGGAGGCAGAATTGAATTTGCTTTTTGGCCAGTGTTGTTAGTAAAGAGTTGAATGTATCTATTCATATCGATTGCATGTGCAATGGCCTTTCTTAAATGTAGATTCTTTCCAAGAAGAGGATCGCGCATATTAAAGGCCAGCCACCAATAGGTGAGGGTTGGCATCGTCTGTAAGCGAATATCTGTCGATTTTATTTTCTCTTTTAAACTCCCGACATCATCAAAGACTTGAGAATAGAATTCCTGAGGAAGAACGATGAAATCAAGCTCGTTTTTAATAAACATCTCGTAACGAGTTTGGTTATTCTTAACAATTTTAAAAATGAGATTATCGACAAAAGGAATTTTCTCCCCACTGTCTTTTAAAAGACCTCTGCTGTTGGCGTAACGATCTCCTTCTGCCGGATAAAAAGTTTCATGGTAGTAAGGATATTTTTCAAGGACAAGCTCGTTAGTAGGATCAAATTTGGAGATGAAAAAAGGCCCCGTTCCAATAAGGTGGGTGCTCAAATTATTTTTTTCATACTCAACAACTTCTAAGGGAATTGGTGAAATAAAACTCATCGCCAATTTGTAAATGAATTGAGGGGAAGGCTGAATCAGATCAATAATCAAGGTGTTTTCGTCAGGCGCAGTTATTCCTTTTATCGGAGTTGATTTGAATTTCTCGAAATTATCTCCAACCAATTTTTTAAAGTCATTGATACCGACAATGACTCCATCAACCACCCACCACCCGGTAGAATTTAAAGGTGCAAAACTGAGTCGCTTAAACTGTGTAATGAAGTCTTCTGCTTTTAAAAAACGAGGTTTTCCATTAAAGACTTTGTGGTCATGATAGCGAATATTTTTTTTCAGTTTGATGATGTAGCGCTTTCCTTGATTTTCTATAATCGGCATTGATTCGGCAAGAAGCGGCTTTAATTCATAGGGACGATTGAGGTAGTGATATTCATAGAGTTGCTCATATACATTGTAAATAACCAAACCTGAAACATTGTCATAGGAATTCACAGGATCAAGTGTTGATACTTCGCTAGTGAGAGCAATCTTTAAAGTCTTGATTGTCTTCGTTGGACTTGTTTTAGTACAACCAAAAATCAAGAGTAATAAGACTAAATGAGATAAAAGAATTTTCATATTACCCTAATTTAGTTTGCAATATACGTTGAGCGTGATCTTTGACTTTAGAAACTAAGGCCGCTTCTCCTGAGCCCTGGGCCATGTCTAGTTTTCCACCACCTCGCCCATTGATGACAGTTAGAATCTCTTTCAAGGTTTCACCTGCATTAAGCTGATTGACCGATGGGGCCCGGCGAACGAGAACGGCACCATTTTTATTATAGAGAACAACGGCTCCATTTGGGAATTTGTTAACAAAAAGATCTGATAACTTGCGAAGGTCACTTTCTGCAGAGGCCTCGATAATAGCGACATCAGTGGTGCCAATCTTTTGAGTTGAGCTAAAGAGATCCTTAGATTCTGAAGCCTGAATTTTATCTTTGAGTGCCTCAATTTCCTTTTGTTTGTCTTTCAAATCTTTTAGGAGAAGTTCAATCTTTGCGACGGCCTTATCTTCTTTGTCGTTGAAAAGATTCTCAACTTTTTTTAATAAAAGAGAGCGATGAGTGAGGTGATGAATGGCCGTTTCACTTGTCGTCGCCTCTATTCTTCTCACTCCTGTGGCAAGAGAGGCTTCACTTAGTATTGTAATGAGACCGATATCCCCAGTATTGTGGACGTGAGTCCCTCCGCATAGTTCAGTGGAAAAATCCCCCATCGTGAGTACGCGGACTTCGTTTCCGTATTTCTCCCCAAAAAGCGCCATTGCTCCCTTGGTGATGGCCGCATCCATACTCATGACATTTGCGTCCACTTGATGAGACTTTTGGATTTCCGCATTGACTAAATCTTCAACGGATTGAATTTCTTCTTTGGTCATGGCCTGCAAATGAGTAAAGTCAAATCTTAATCGTTCAGAATTTACTTGCGAGCCAGCTTGCTTGACGTGAGGACCAAGTATTTTAATTAAGGCCGCTTGTAAAAGATGGGTTGCAGAGTGATTTCTCATGGTGAGATTTCTTGTCTGTGCATCTACTCTTAAAGTATAGGTCTGACCAATCTCCAGAGCATCTGAGTCGCTAGAAAAATGGACATGAAGACTGTCGACTGGTTTTTGAGTATCTGTGATATGAGCGATAATATTCTTCCCGCTCAAGATAATACCAATATCTCCAACTTGGCCACCGCCTTCTCCATAGAAAGATGACTTATCAAAAACCAAGGCACTCTGTTCACCGACGGTTTCAATAGCAATAAGCTTGGCAGAAGTCTCAAGCGTTTCATAACCAACAAATTTGGTCGCGCCATGCAATTCTTTGATCGCATGAAAAACCTTATCGGAATTATCAAGAGCACCCTTCCATGACTTTCGAGATAATTCTTTTTGCTCTTTCATGGAATTTTCAAAGCCAGCGTGATCAAGAGTTAAACCATGATCTATCAGATACATTTCTGTGAGATCTACGGGGAATCCGAATGTATCATATAGTTTAAAGGCAGCTGTTCCAGCAAAGACTTTATTGTTAACTTCTTTTTGTATCGCCTCTTGAAGAAATTTAAGTCCATGCTCCAACGTTTCACGGAATTTTTTTTCTTCAAGCTCTAAGAGTTTAGTGGCCAACTCAGCATTACTCGCATTTTGGGGATATTCTTGACCTAACGATTCAAAGACGGCCGGGATGAGCTTATAGAACGAAATCTCTTTAAGGCCTAGTTCATTTAAGTATTTAATTGCCCGACGAATGATTCTTCTTAAAACATAACCGCGTCCCTCATTTGACGGAATAACTCCGTCGGTTATGAGCATTGTGCTTGATCGAATATGATCGGCCACAACTCGAAAAGCAGCGGTGTGAGGAAGTTCTTTACCCTCGTTGTCTAAATATTTTTTTCCCGTGAGGGCTTCAATCTTTTTCATGATGGGGGCAAAAATATCGGAATTGTAGTTATTATAGCAGCCTTGAATTGCGGCAGTGACTCGCTCAAGGCCAGCACCGGTGTCGATAGATGGTTTTGGGAGACTAAATCTTCCTTCCGGCGTTTTTTCAAATTGCATGAAAACAAGATTCCAAATTTCAATATAGCGCTTTTCATCTTCTAAAAGATCATTTGGATCAATTCTCACTAAATCCTTATCTGTGTATTTTTCACCATGATCAAAAAAGATTTCAGAACATGGACCACATGGGCCAAATTCCCCCATCTCCCAGAAATTATCTTTATCTCCTTTTGTGAAAATACGATCTAACGGAAGACCAATTTTTTCATTCCATAATTTCCTTGCTTCATCGTCTGAATAATGTACGGTTACATAAAGTTTTTCTTTAGGGATCTTTAGTTCAACGGTTAAAAATTCCCACGCAAATTGAATGGCCTCTTCTTTAAAATAATCACCATAAGAAAAGTTCCCCAGCATCTCAAAAAACGTATGGTGGCGGGACGTGTGGCCAACATTTTCTAAGTCATTATGTTTTCCGCCTGCACGAACACATTTTTGTATAGTCACTGCTCGACGATTCATAGGAGTCGCTTTACCGGTGAAATAATCTTTGAACTGATTCATTCCAGCGTTGGCAAAAAGTAGGGTTTTGTCATTGTGTGGAATAAGTGAGCTAGAGGTTATTTTCTCATGACCTTTTTTGTTAAAGAATTGTGCGAACTTTTCGCGGATTTGGTGTCCTGTGAGTGGAGTGTTCATAGTCGATTTTTCCCAAAATGTTTTTTTTATGAGAGTAACATATTTTAAGGGAAAGTGTATGGGAGAAATGACAAATCTAAACGAGGAGTGTCATTGGTAAATGCATCAAATACCTGCTCGCTCTGCTGTAGAGTTATGGTAGATTCATTTGGGGGTGTTTTTTCTTTTTATCTTTTTGCTTTTTTCTCCCTTCGCCATTGGGATTTTTTATTGGACTAGGTAATGATTGATCTCCAAGCGGAGCTTGAGGATTATCCGTTGAAGATGGAATTTTAGGGGTTGGGTCAGGAGAAATCCCTGTGGGTTTTTCTTGATCGCTGTTTGTGCGGATGTCTTCAATGATTTTCCCTAGATTATCTTCCAAGTCACTGAGAAGTTTTTCTTCATGGATATATTTTTTTCTCTCAACAACGACACCGTTAATAAATTTTAAAATTTCCACATCTTCTTTATGTTTAGGGTTGAAATTTTTGAGAGTCATCTCATTTTCGTTTTTTCTTTCAAGTCTTGTTAATAATTCTATAGGGTATTTTCCTTTCAAATAAGCCTTTAAATTTGTCTCGAATTCAGTTTCATCTTTGGCATTAATGATATTGTAGATTGAATCATCGTCATAATTGAGCCAGTTCCAAAAGCGAAGAGCAAGGGCCCCGGCACCTGTTCCAAGGGAGCCGACACCTGCCACAACAACGCCCATTCTTCCTGTCTTCATTGTGGCAACCCAGTTTTTTGCAGCTTTTAATCCAAGTTTTTCTTGATAGCGCGGGCTTAAGTTTTCAATGACCTTCTTTGAAAATTCGTCAAGTTTTGAATAATCAAGCTCAGCAGTTTTAAAAAGGTCCTTGTATTCAGAGTTCATTTCTTTAAGCTCAAGTTTTGTCGCGAACTTTAGAGTGGGTGCATAACGAGGATCGCGATTAACAATAATGAGTTGCTCAAGAAAAACTTTAAAATCGTCCTCACTCGCAGGATTGTTAGCGATATTATTTCTTATCTCACTTTCCAGAGAGTGTAGTCGCTCCCTTAAGAGGGCCTGGGCAAACTCTCTATCATCGATTGATCCAAATCTAAAAAAACTTGTTCCTTTTAAGTTTTTCAATTTTCCAGAGAGTTTAAGAATAAGGTTTTCAATGTCTTCTTCGCTTCCCATATAGTCTTTGTATAGTTGTCCTTTTCCATTTTTATAAAGAGTAATGTGTATCTCAAAGGGGTAAATGGAGGAGGTACTGCGTTTTAATTCTCGTAATCGAGCGATATAAGCGGCAAGTGTAGAGTATTCTAGAATCAAATTTTCCATTTCAATGTCATAGGATTTATATTTAGAAATCCACTCATCGATTTCCTTTTTTAAGGCCAATATTTCTGGGCCATTTTCTTTAGAGTTAACAAGTTCAATGTATTTAAATATTTTTGGGTATGTGGCACCATCATTTTCGATATAGTAGATTGGACGAAAATTGCTATTAATGTCCATAAACATGACTTTTGCTTTTTTTGCTAAGTATTTTGTTCCTTTGTAGTATCGGGCCCCAATAAATGTTCCATTTTTATTATGCCAAAATGACTCTATGGCCTTCTGGGTTTTTTTCTGTTCTATATCAACCTTTTTTATAATGATTTGACTAAGAAGCTTTTGGCAGCTCTTTTCTTCTGAAGCTAATAAATGAGAATAAAAAAGTGAAATGATTAGGAGTTTTTTGAATAGGTTACGCTCTATGAAGTATTGGAATGGATTCATATCTTTATCATCTGGTTATTTTTGATTGCGAAAGTATACCGGACTTGGTGGCATTGGAAGCAAAACCTTAAGAAAGAGCATTTTTTACTTACAAAAAGCCTGATTTGCTTTTAATATTAAAGAGTTATGCGTTTCGTGGAGCCTCTTCGGTCTGGAGGTTTTAGATCAACCGACTCTCTGCTGCTCTTTTAATTCTCCAATAAGGGCCTTTATGATTGTTTTTGATTTTGAAAAATCATGGCCTTTTGAAAGGAGATAGCGAAGAATTTTGCTCTCTCCTGCAAAGTCAAACTCTGTTTTTTTTGCCATCTTTTTTTTAGCAAGTCGCTCAATTTGATCTTCAACGCTTATTCTATATTCCGAAAAAATAAGATCAATTTCCTCTGTCGTAACACTGAGGTGTTCTTGGGCCAATTTTTGTCGAATATAATCGGGAGAGTACCCTTTATGCATAAAACCCTTAATTCGGGCTTCAGTGTAAAGTTCTTCGCGTAAGTATCCCTTGGCCTTTAGCTCGCTTAATGATTTTTCGATTTCATCTTGAGGATATTTTTTCTCTTTTAATTTTTCTCGAAGTTTGTGCTCTGAGTAATCTCGCGCAGAGATGAGTTTAACAAGGTACATATAGGCTTTGTTGGATTTTTTGTCAGTCATGTATCCTGCTATGAGAAAAGTCTTAGGATTCTTAGGACCCAGCATTCGCCAGGGGCCAAGAATCCTAAGACGATTTAGGTTATTGAATAACTTTTTTTGATTTCTTTGTTTTTTCTTCTTCGATGATTTCGCCAGTGGATTCGTCTACCACTGGGGCAGCTGCACCTTGGGCCAGACCAAATTTTACAAGAACCTTTTGCTTGATCTCTTCGGTTATTTCAGGATTTTGCTCTAAGAAAGTTTTCGAGTTCTCACGTCCTTGACCAAGTTTGCTATTATTGTAAGCGTACCAAGCCCCCGCCTTTTCAACGATTCCGTTGTTAGAGGCAAGATCAAGAAGATCTCCTATTTTTGAAATCCCTGTTCCGTACATAATATCAAACTCAGCTTCTTTAAAAGGAGAGGCAACTTTATTTTTTACCACTTTCACTTTTGTACGAGAACCAATATGAGTTTCTCCATCTTTAATAGCAGCAATCTTTCTGATGTCTAGACGAACGGATGCATAAAATTTTAGAGCGTTTCCACCCGTTGTTGTTTCTGGGTTACCAAACATAACACCGATTTTCATACGGAGCTGATTGATGAAAACGACTGTGCAGTTTGAGCGAGAAATAGATCCGGTTAATTTTCTTAGTGCTTGAGACATAAGCCTTGCTTGAAGACCCATGTGTGAATCTCCCATATCTCCTTCAAGTTCAGCTTTGGGAGTAAGAGCGGCTACCGAGTCAATAATAAGAAGATTGACGGCCCCAGAACGAACGAGCATATCGGCAATTTCAAGGGCCTGTTCACCAGAGTCTGGTTGCGAGATTAGAGTATTAGGAACATCAACTCCAAGCTTAGCTGCATAAGCAGTATCAAGAGCGTGCTCAGCGTCTACGAAAGCAACTGTTCCGCCTTGTTTTTGGCATTCAGCTGCAATATGAAGAGTAAGTGTTGTTTTACCAGAAGATTCTGGCCCGTAAACTTCAATAATTCTTCCTTGAGGAATACCTCCAACACCAAGGGCAAGATCCAGACTTAAACATCCTGTTGGAATGATGGCCATTTTCTCAACAACTGTTTTGTTGTCAAGTTTCATGATGGCGCCTTTTCCAAATTGTTTCTCAATTGCTGAAAGAGCGAGATCAAGGGCCTTTAGTTTTTCTGGAGATGCTGAAGATGATACTTTCTGTAATGACATAGTTCCTCCGAAGGTGTGTGGAATGCATTTCACACGATTTCAATTAATGTTGAGTGTTGTTGTTGCAGGCCGATTGCTCTATTTAATAATCAAAAAAGCGCAATTACTAGAGCGAACTGATCGTTTTGATCACTATTTGATTAGACAAAAATCAAACTCTGCATAAAGAATATTTTGTGCGTAGTTTTTGCGTAAGTCAAGGGGTGATTTATATTTTTATAAAAAGCGAGAAATGGCCAAATAAAGCATTCCGGCATAAACACCACTTACAATATCATCGAGAATCGTTCCTGCGCCGTGATGAACTTTCTGGTCAAAGTATGAAGCTGGCCAGATTTTTACAATGTCAAAAAAGCGAAAGAAAATAAAAAGAATAAGCAAGTGAGTGAGGTTGTGATTTTGGATAAAAAGCCAGGCCGTACTCATTCCTAAAAACTCGTCAATCACGATCCATTGTGGATCATGGTGCTTTAATTCTTTCTGGACGATTTCAGCAATAAAACTAGAAATAATGGTCATGATAATCAGGAATGGGATGAAGAGAAAAAAAGGAGGATTAAATCGGCCAAGACCATAAAGAAATGGAAGCGTTGCAAGAGTTCCCCACGTTCCGGGTGCCCATGGTAAATAGCCTGAACCCAAAAAGGATAAAAAAAGTATATCTAGTCTTTTAAGTGATGGTCGATTATCGTCTTTCATATAGATATTTATTCTAACGAATTACGGGTGAGCTTACAAAGACTAAAAATGGAAAGACCTAGTTATCTTCATAAGTACATGTTTGATTGGGAAATGTTGGATGTCGTTGTTGGCGGAAAGTCAGCACTTGATACCAAAAATTTTCTAGGCCCAATGTCTTCAATTGATCAAGTTAATCAATTCTTGAAAGGTTATGGGCTTGATCCAAATGATCATGTTGCGAAGGCAGAGCTCTTTGGGAATTTTCAAGAGGCAATTCAATTTATTAAGCGCTATTTTTTGAAAGAGAGCAATCCCGAAGGGCTTGATTTAAAGTTACCTAATTCTCTTTTAATGATTTCTGACATTAGCCAACTTTTTTTGATGGCAACCGACGATAATCCTCAAAAGAAAGAGGACAAGCTATGGTCTGAGATAATTCTTAAGGTAATGCATACGATTGTTCACGCAGACAAGGATCTACGTTCAAATTATTTTAATATCGTTCAAACTCAAATATTTGATCGCTTTTATAAATACATTTTCAGAGGTGACGACGATAAACTTTATATTGGGATTAAGGGATCAGGCAATGTTGTTCAGTTAATAGATTTTGAAACAAAATCTAAGAAGACTCGCGAAAGTGTCATTATTAAATTACTTCATAAGGCTGAAAATGTTGCTGAAGAATTGTTTGATAGAGTTGGAGTTAGATTTGTTACTCAGAACCGCTTTGATACATTGAGAGTAATTCGTTTTTTACTTGAGAAAAATATTGTCATTCCTCATAACAATAAGCCGAGTCGAGCAATCAATACAATGATTGATCTTCAACGTTTTAAAGAGGCTCACCAACGAGTTCTTAAAATGGCGCTTAGAAATAATCTTTCCGAAGAGCGTTTTGTCGCTGCCATGGAAAGAGAAATTCAAGAGTGTAATTTACAAGGTGAGACGAAAGAGCGAAATAAGTTCAGTTCAAAGAGTTACCAGTCAATTCAATTTACTTGTCGCCAGCTTATTGAGTATAAAAATCCCTTTTTGCAAGAATTCAATGATCTAAGAAGAATTGCCAAGAAATTGGATACTGAAGAAAATGAACTTGCCCGACGAGTTCTTAATATGGATATTTCTCCGGTTGCCCGCGATATTCGTTTTTTTTATCCCTATGAAATTCAAGTCGTGGATGCAGTGGCCTTTCAAGAAAATTCTCAAGGGGATGCTTCTCATCAAGAATATAAACGCCAGCAAGTTCAATCTGCAATGAAACGCATCTTTCGGGCCATGATGGAATTCAAAAATCTTTAAATCTCATTAAGAAAAATGATTTCAATTCTTCTCTTAATCTCCAAAATTCAGCGAGTTAGTTTTTCAAAAAAGGCTCATCTCTTGCTCTTCAATGTGATATAATCCTTCAATTGGGGAGGATTTTTCATGGGAAAAATCATGTTTGGGAATGAATTATTTGATCACTGGCTTAACCAAAAAAGCCTAGAAATATTAAACAAAGTTGAAAAAGAAAAAATTTCAACTGAGGATATGTTAATACTTTCTCTAAAGGCTCAAACGAATCATTTTCATCATATGGATCAAGAGTTTCGAGGCGAATTTTCAACAATTGCTCAAAATTTTAAGAAAATCGATGAGAAGTTTGAGCAAGTTGATGAAAAGTTTAAGCAAATGGATAAAAAGTTTGAACAAGTCGATAAGAGATTTGA
>JAGOVS010000015.1:12181-35230 GCA_018060625.1 Bacteriovorax sp.
AAGAGTTTCGAGGCGAATTTTCAACAATTGCTCAAAATTTTAAGAAAATCGATGAGAAGTTTGAGCAAGTTGATGAAAAGTTTAAGCAAATGGATAAAAAGTTTGAACAAGTCGATAAGAGATTTGAGCAAGTCGATAAGAGATTTGAGCAAGTCGATAAGAGATTTGAGCAAGTCGATAAGAGATTTGAGCAAGTTGATAAGAGATTTGTGCAGCTAGAAGAAAAAATTGACAAGAAATTCGATCGTTTCGCAACAATCATGATGTGGCAAGGCGGAGTTCTTGCGACATTGATATCTGGAATTTATTTTAAACTCTTAATGTCTTAAGATTTTAATTCTAGTTTCTTTCTGTTTTTTGAAGAAATCTTAAAATTCTTTCATTAATTAGTTCTGGAAAATCAGCCTGGGGGACGTGACTGCCATCTTTTACGATATAAAGCTCACTGCTAGGAATGTTATCAGTAAGAATCCTTTGGAGGTAGTTTGGGATAATCTTATCTTTATCACCGCCAATAACAAGGGTAGGTGCTTTAATTGATTCAAGATGATTAATAACATCGTGGTCATGCATAATTTTTAAAAGATGAAAAAAGAGTGCCTCAGGAAGTTCGCTAATTTTTTTCATGTAGAGCTGGATGAATTCCATTTCAACTTTCTTTTTATTAAAGCCGCCATCAAAAATCATATATTGGACGACAGGATTTTTGTAGGCGTGCTTCCAGATTGTTTTGAAAAGGGAAGGTTTTTTTTCCGTAAAATCTTTTAAATAGGGAGCAAAGATGTCGACCAAGTTTGAATCGAACATAATGTCTTGGGGGGGGAGTACCGTACCAGAAATGAGAACTTGAGCAATCATGTCTTTAGGATATCGTCTAGCATGCTCCAAACAAATATTAACTCCCATACTATGACCAATAAAAATTGATTTTTTGATGTTCAGAACTTGTAATAACTCATGCAGGTCTTTAGCAATGTTGGGAAAATTACATGTTTCAATATCCCCATCCTGAGAAGAAGAGTAGTGGAAGCGATAATCATGTATGAGAATCTGGTATCCTGCCTCTTCAAGAAAGGGGATTTGGAATTTATAGTGATGATTGCTGCAGAGAAGTCCATAGATTAAGACCATTACAGGACGTTTGGGATCGAGTTCCTTTGTGGAAAAGTTGGTGTTGTAGAATATTCGAATCCCGTCACTTGTATAAAAATAATTTGGATGATTTTGTTTAAACATTTGTGTCCTTTTCAAGTTCAAGTAGGACTTCTTCAATAAAATGTAAAGCAAATTGCAGTTCGGGTGACTTATTATTAAATTCCTCATAGGTTGCGGTCAGATTACCATGGGAGAAATTGGCCGCTGCTTTAATGATTTTAATTTGATTACTTCCGAATGCGACAATGTCATTAGGCTTTAATTTGAGGGTTCCACTTATTTTTTTTCCATTTATGAAAAAGTAAGGTTCTGTTGACTGACCTTGTACGATAAGTTGGTTTTGAATGATCTTTATAACAATATAGCGTAAAGGCACTTCTTTCTCATTAAAGATGAGATCATTCTTTTTAGAGCGTCCTATTGAAACTTGATCAAATTCAAATTCATAGAGTCCAATGGACTCTGGATCACTGCTTTTAATTATTTCTAGATAAATCATTTATTTATTATAACAAAGTATAGGGTATTAGACTGTAGTGAAAATTTTTTCATCTTTAGAAAATCGTTGAAGTAGCTTTAGGATATCTGGGTCTTGGTTTTGAATAAAGTGGAGAGCATCCATGCGTGCTTCATTGAGAATATCTGCATGTAGGATAATGTTTGCTAACCGTTTTTGGGCCTGGCTTCCCGATTGATCTGTACCAAAAAGATCACCTTCTCCTCTGATTTTTAAATCTTCTTCAGCAATTATAAATCCATCAGTGTTGTTTTCGATAACTTTGAGCCTTTCCATACTTGTCGTAGAGATAGGCTTGTCATTAACGAGAAAACAAAAACCAGGCTTGTCGCCCCGACCAACCCGACCTCTTAGCTGATGGAGAGAAGAGAGGCCAAAGCGCTCTGGGTTCATGATGGCCATAACGGTTGCATTAATGACATTGATCCCAACTTCAATAACACTAGTTGAAACTAAGATATCAATTTGATGATTCTTGAAATCAGAGAAAACACGACTTTTTTCGTCTGCCTTCATTTGACCATGAAGACCCATAACTCTGTGCTCAGGGAAATATCTTGTAAATTGTTCAAGAATATTTTCAAGATTGTGAAAATCTTGCTCAATGTTTTCGTTTATTGCCGGGACGACGACATAGATTTGCTCTTTGAGAGAAAGCCTCGTCAGAATGAAGCTCAAGAATTGCTGATAGGTCTCAACAGTGACGATTCTGGTTTTATGACCTTTGCGTCCTAAGGGCATAACTTTGATTGTAGAGATATCAAGATCGCCGTATTGAGTAAGGGAAAGAGAGCGTGGAATTGGTGTGGCTGACATAATTAGACAATGAGCACCACTTGTTTTACTGGTAAGACGTATTCGTTGATCAACTCCAAATTTATGTTGTTCGTCTATGATGGCAAGGCCTAATTCTTTGAAATGAATACTGTCTTGGATGAGGGAGTGCGTGCCAATAATGAAATGAATTGTCCCAGATGCTAATTCTGCTTGTATTTGTTTTTTTTCTTTGGCGGGAGTTGAGCCAAGTAAAAGGCGAATATTGTAATTTTCTGAATGAAATAGCTCTTGAGCACTTAAAAAGTGCTGAGTAGCGAGAGCTTCTGTTGGACACATGAGTGCAACTTGCGCTTTTTGGTCTATAACAATCATTGTGGCAATCATGGCCACTGTTGTTTTACCACAACCGACATCCCCTTGTATGAGTCTCATCATAGGGTGACTTCCGGCCAAGTCATGGCGAACTTCATCTAATGATTTAAGCTGATCAGGAGTGAAAGTATAGGAGTAGCGAGCGCAGAAGCTTCTAAAAGTTGATTCATTTACTTGGTAGCTTTTTGCATGGGGCTTCTTGAAATATTGCCTTCGAAGATAGATTTTTAATTGATCTTCAAAAAATTCTTCATAAATAAGTCTTTTTTCTGCTTGGGAAGTTAATTCTATGCTTGGTTTTATTTTTGCGTGAATAATTTTAAAGGATTCAGATAGTGAGAGAAAATGTTTCTTTTTGAGTAAGCTTGCTGGCAATGTCTCAGGGATCGTATTCCATAAAGACATTGGAATTTTATCAAAGTACTTTTTTAGCTGAACTCCTGCGATGGTGTTAACCGTGGGGTACTGAATTTTTAATTCGTTTGAGACGGTGACAAAAGGGGATTCATCTTTTGGGCCCTCGAGGGGAAAAAAATCAGGATTTGTTATTTGGGCCTGTCCATTAAAGACACTGACTTCTCCCATAAATTCAATATAGGTGGCCTTTGAAATTTTTTGAGTGATAGATCCATACGAATTAAACCACTTTAAGCTTAAAATTTTATCTGTTAACGTGTCTTGGACATGCACCATGATATTATAGAGCATCACTTTTCCGCGACCTCTGGCCCGAAAATTAGGTTTTGCTTGGATGTTTAAAATTTTGGCCCTACCAAGAAAAATGCTACCTTCTTCAATAAAGTCGAAACTTCGCAAGGGAGGGAGTTCGATGACTCGCAATGGAAAAATCCAGAGAAGATCCTGAATTTCGTTGATGCCGACAACTCGTAATTTCTCAATAGATTTGTGAGCAGATTTTCCTAGAAAATGGTCTAGACTGCTAGACCATTCTATTTTTGTATCACTTATTTTTCGAGATTTAATCGATGAATTCGAACGATTCAACTTCATATTCCACATCACCTTTGGGTGCTTTTACGATAACCGTATCCCCTTCCTCTTTTCCGATAAGGGCCCGCCCAAGTGGTGAACGATAGGAAATTTTGTTTTCTTTGAATTCGGCTTCGTCGTCCCCAACAATTTTGTAAGTATGGCGCAGCCCCTTTTCGGTGTCATGGAGAGTGACAGAAGCTCCAAAAACAATTTTTGTGCTTTTTATTTTTGAGACTTCAATGACTCGAGAGCGAGCAATGATTCCTTGAAGATGGGCAATTCTGCCCTCGATAATAGATTGGCGCTCTTTGGCCGAATGGTATTCGGCATTTTCTTTCAAGTCTCCAAGATCCCTAGCTTCAGAAATGGCAACTTTTAGTTCTTCACGCTCAACCCTTATAAGGTGGAGTAGTTCTGCTTCGATTTTGTTTTTTCCGGCCAATGTTATAGGTACTTCTTCCATTTGTTTCCTTATTATTTTTTAAAAAGAGCATCGGCAGAATTAAGTAATTCTTCCTTAGATGGACCCTTTAGGCCACTTCCGGAGAGCGTAAAATAATCACAAAAATTCGCTTTTTCTTTATCTACAATGCGATCAGCATTCATTTCATGACATTCATTGTATACTTTAGGGTCGTAGAATTTACACATTTTACAACAATGGAGACTCTTCGTGCAATAGGGACAGTCTTCAGTGCGAGTGACTTTAAAAGACCCTAAGACTGGAATGTCTTTTAGGCAATTGTAGCATTTAAAACTTTTAGGATATAATTCACTCATCAAAAACTCCAATCCTTATTTAATCCTATTTTTAAACCAGGAAATCCAGCATTACTTTCTTTATTGCCATCCGTATTGAAAAATATCTTAGGAAGATTGCGTTTATTATATTCTTCAATTGCGCGATTAAGATTGGCTTCATTGGTTACTTCTAGGGTTCTAGCAATCAAAAAGTTTACCAATATCGTTGCTCCTGCAGAAATTAAGTAGACCTGACGATCTTGAGAGTCGGTCGTAAAGAAGCCAAAGAGCATAAGACCGGTTCCGGCCGTCCCAAGAAGGGCATTGGGCCATTGAATGGCCGAGTTTTTTTGGTAAGTATCTAGATAATTCTTCGCGATGGGGTCTTTTTCTAAGTGATAACGAAGACCCTCTCCTTTTTCTGAAGCATTGGAGTCTACTAAGACTTCTTGATAATTAATGACGGCGATGCGGCTGCAAGTTTCAATTGCATTAACGTCCATGAGTCCGATCAGTGAGAAAAAAATGGCAGATAAAAGAATATTTCGCAAATTCACCTCTATTTTGATTTTATGATTATAATATAGGGATACTCCATTCAAAAGGTTTTTTCATGGATTTGATCAAAGCAGGCATGGGTCTTAGTAAAACGATACGAAATGTAGGGCGATTGCAGGAAATTGTGCTGGTTTTCGCTAAACATGGATTTGATGAGTTTATAACCAAAACGGTTACAGGGAAAATCCCTAATTTTGTTTTGCCAAAATCTAAAAAACGGATTTCTGAAGAACTTGCTGATAAGTCAGAAAAAGACTGGAATCAGGTTTTAGGCTTTCGATTGCGAAAGTGTTTTGAGGAATTAGGTCCGGCATTTATTAAGTTTGGTCAGCTCTTATGCTCGAGGGAAGATATTTTCCATCAGTCATTTATAGATGAAATGGGGATGCTTCGAGATAAAGTAAAGCCAATTCCTCTTCAGGATGTATTGCCGGCCATCGAAAAATCCCTAGGAAAAAAAATCAATCAAGTATTTAGGGTAGTTGATCCTGACGCGATTGGGACAGCTTCAATTGGAGTGGTTTATAGAGCGATTCTTTTAGATGGATCTGCTGTCGTCATAAAGGTTCGTCGTCCAGGAATAGAGAAGGAAATTGAAACTGATTTTTCGATTCTTATGTATTTAGCGCATCAGGCGGAAAAAGTAAGCGCGGAGCTTCGTTATATGGGAGTTTCGCGAGTTATAAGTGATTTTTCTTTTACACTTCAGCGCGAACTTAATTTTAATATTGAAGCACTTAACAGTGAGCGCTTAAAGAAAAATCTTGAAAAGCATGACGAAAGAAATCTTTATTATATTCCTAAGATCTATAAGGAATATTCATCTGAAGATATTCTAGTCATAGAAGAGTTAAAAGGAATTCCCTTTAGTCAAAATGAACTTATCTTAGAAAATAAAGAAGAACTTGTTCCTAAGTTGGAATATGGAGTTCAGTTATTTTTAAAAACATTTCTTAAAGATGGTTTTTTTCATGCTGACCTGCATGGAGGGAACTTCTTTTATCTGAATGAGGGATTAAATAAGGGGCGTATTGGTCTTATTGATTTTGGTTTAATGGGAAGCTTGAGCAAGAATGGTAGGCATCATTTTATAGCAATAGTTTATGCACTTATCTCTTATAATTATGAGAACCTGGTATACGAATTTCTTGATGTAGCGGAATATGATAATATTCCTGACATCGATGGACTTATCCGAGATGTTAGGGATGGGCTAAGTCCCTTTGTTGGTCTTTCTGTAAAGCAAACTAATTTTTCAGATCTCCTTTCCGTTGTATTAAATACTCTTAAAAAACATCAAATTTATCTTCCTCGTGAATGGTATATTATTTTTCGAGCGCTCATTACAATTGATGGAGTTGGAAGATCGATTGGTATTGATCTTAATATCTTCGGAATTTTGGAAGGTGATATTAATGAAATAGTTGAGAGCACTTTTAATAAAGATGAATTGATGGAAGAGGCGGCATGGGCCGCACGAGATGTGACTTCGTCACTTAGGGTTTTGCCGAGGCATGTGCGATGGTTTTTGCGGGATTTTGCGAAAAAAGGTTATGCCGTTGAAGTGAAGAATACTGGTTATGAAAAAGAGTTTTCTGCTCTTTCAGGTGCTCTGGTTTTTTTAGGATTCACTTTGATCGCAGCGGTTTTTGCATTTTCAGGAGTATTTGTTTTGGGGGTAAGAGAAGTTCATACGTGGAGTGACGTTCCTACGCTAAGTTGGATTTCTTGGAGTTTAGGACTATTGCTTTTTTCTTCTGGAGTGAGTTCGTTAAAAAAGTAAATGTAGCTCTGAAGTGCCTCATTTAATGGACACTAAAAGCAGGGGGTAAGTTGGGACTAAATTGAAGTATTTCAGCTAGTTATTAGTAAAGAGGGGCGGCTTTCTTTACCCTGAAGAGATAAACCTATAAAATTAAATAGCATAAGAGAAGAAAAGAGGTACGTATGTTTAAAGTCATTATTTTGTTGAGTCTTTCTTTAAATTTAGCCTTTGCCAAAACGCGCTTTACGGAAACGGAGAAAAAAGAATTTCTCCAAGATGTGCGAGATGGAATTGCGAATATAAAAGAAGAAGCGAAGTCGGATAAAATTAAAGGTGAAAGTCTCAAGACAGATTTTGAGGAGCTGCTTTATGGTTTACAAAATGCGGAGAAGTTAACTCCAGCAGAGTTTGATGAGCTTAAGAAGAAGGGAGAATTATTTTTAAAAAATGCCAATCAAAATAGTCTTGAAAATGATTATTATAAATTCATTGAAGAACAAGTATCAATTTTAGATAAGAAGCCTCTAGAAAAAATTAAAGAAGACCAAGTTTGCAACAATTGGTCATGTGATCAGGGACTTGTCTGTGCGATGTCGCCCAAGGAAGAACTGAGTAAGTCTTGTAAGTCTGGCCGTCTTGAATGCAAAGAGAATAAAGATTGTTGTTCAAACAGATGCTCTTCTAATCCAGGCGAAAAAAAGAAATATTGTGAATCAGTCTCTCGATGTTTTCGTCCATTAAATCTAGGGCAATCATGTCAGAGAAATCCAGTTTGCATCGTGGGACAGTGTTTACCATTTAACTCTCAAACGTCAGGAATTGGGGAATGTTCAATAAAGGGAAATTCTTGCAAGAAGAACTCAGATTGTTGTTCCAATTCTTGCAATAATAACAAATGTGTCGAGTCTTATGTTTGTAAAGATTGTGTAAAAAATGGAAGCAAGGCCATAGGTGGGAAAAAATGTTGTGAAGGATTGTATTTAAATGATCTTGGGACCTGTGTGCCGGATATGCCTCCAGTTCAAATTCCTCAAGTCAGAATTCATTTTTTAAAAAGCATTTTTAATTCAGTAGTGGGTCTTTTTGTTGCTAATGCAAACGCGGGGAATTTAGATGGGTATTATAAAGAATTATCGAACACTGATGAAGCGATAAAGGCAGCAGATAAGCGCTATTCAGCAGCAAAAATAGCTGGAAATCGTGAAGAGGTGCTTAAGGCAGATAGCGAAAGAGAGCAATTAAGAGAACAGAGAACTTCGATTTATAGGAGTCTGGAAGTTGCTAAGTTAAGTGAAGAAAAACTAAAAAATGATGAAATCAGATCAAGCCATACGAATTCTAACATACAGATAGCCGGGTTACAGAATAGTGCAAATAATGCAAAAGTTGATCGCGATAATTATGAAAAGGCAAAAGCAGATGGCGCAAGTGAAGAGGAGTTGGCTAAGTTAAAAGCGAAAAGTGATCAGTCTGAAATACTGGCCAATAAGGCCGTTCAGCAAGCGGAGCAATTAGATGATGCTGAAGAGCATGGTTCAAATCATCCTGAAACAGTAGAATATAAAATTAAAAATTCAGTTGATAAAAAAGACTATAAACCACTTCTTGCAAATTTAAACATGGTCCAAAAATCAAATTTTAAAACTTGCGATATTCGCTTGCGCGATGATTTATTTTTAATGTTAAAAACAACTCCTGCTGACATTGCTGATAAGGTTAATGGTAAAATTAAAGAGGGTGCCACTACTTTGCACGACTTAGAGAGTGCCATGCTTGCTTTCGATTATATGTTTTTATCGGAAGAAGGCATTAATGATTATTGGATGAGTACTCCTGGAAATGCTAGAACGTCAATGTATGGGCGTTTAAAAGAAGTTGCTAAGGAACATCAAAAAATTAGAAGTGAAACTAATTTAAGAATTGATAAAATGAATGATCGTCTAACCTGTATGTGCCTAGATGCACAGGGAGCGGCAAATATTAAAGATCCAAAAAAACAAGAATTCTGGAAGAGTTCGTGTGATGAACACAAGGCCACTGAGCAAAGTGTAACTTGTTTTAAGAGGGTTTCGTGTTCAGAGTTAGATTCGAAAAAAGCAGATGGAAAATCTAATAAATATGAGGAAACGTTTGATAAATCTTTCGCCTGCGTAAAAGGAATGACCACTGTAAGTTGCGATCCTAAGAAAGATCAAGAATGTTCCTGTAAGAACAACGCTGGATCTTTGGCAAACGAAGGATCAAGTGGGTTAAAAGGAACGAAATTACTCGTAAGCTGGACCAAAGCATTGCAAGAGTTCAACGCTGAACTATCTGTTGATAACACAGAAACTTATAAAAAAATCGCCCAGGTAAGAGGTTGGGTTGAAAAGGTAGAGTGGGATAAGACAGAGACAAAGTCCTATGTTCTTTTTAATTATGTCATAAGGGTTAAAAGTAATCTTTTTGCGGTTGTAGCAATCCTTACTGTGGGGTTGGTTGGTCTTGCTTTAATTATGGCGACAGCTGGAAGTGCTGGCGGTGCAGGCATTGGTGCGGCGGGTGTTCTCGCTTCAATGCTTTTACTCGTGCAGAATGGTGCATGGTATAGTGTGAAACCAAAGATTAGTGATGAACAAATAAGCAAAAGGCGTTGTGATAAAGTCTATAAATGTAAAACCTACACCAGAAGACTTATTCAGCCTTATAATAAAATTTGTGACAAAAATTTTGCGAGTAATGCGTGTGTGAAGAATGTTGTTTTTGTTAAAGATTTTAAAATGCATGACGAACCTCAAAGTGTTTACCTTGTCGACCCTTGGATACCTTATGGCGTAAATAAGAATAATGTCTTTACAAGTAATGCCACAAGAAGAAATTATGCAGAAAAGCTTGAGTCGAATTTTCAAAATGCCTTAAGTTTTATGCAAACCTTAAGTCCTGGGACAACAAAGGACACTGGCTATGAAAATAATCAAGCTTTTTTAAATGATGAGAGAATTTTATTTAGATATTTCCCTAATGAAGATTACCAAACTGATCAGTATCAACTGACCAATCAGGCCATTAATGAAATCAAAGAAGGAGCTAAGAAGTTTGCCATTGCAGAGCAATTTTTGAACCCTGCTGATCAAAAAAATTTAGAAGCCTTTGCTGAATATGCTTTTAATTTCCATTTTGTTTATCCTAAACAAGCTCATCCGGAATCAATTGGATATCCTACCGTTGGTCTTTTGAATTATTTGGACTATATGTCTAATGGAGTTGCGGCGAGTTTAGGCGTAGGAACAGGAGATGCGTCCAAAACATTTGCTCATTTAAACGCAAAACACTTAGAAGATTACTTAAAAAAGTTAGAACTTTATATCGATCCAGCAGTTGCTCAAAGTGACAAGGCCGGAATAAAATTTGCCATGCAAGAAATTGATTCAGTTAAGGCCGAGCTTGATGAGATGAATGGTTTCATTGCAGCTATTAACAATCCAAATTATGATAGCAAATCGAATGATTCTAGCTTCAAATCCTCGCAGTCAAAGACAAGCGGAGCAAAGGGAACTCTCTCTCCAAGTCAACAGCGGTTTGCTCAGGCGATTCGCACTTTGAGAGATGCCAGAAAAAATCAATTGAAAAAGCTTGAGACTTATAAGAAAGCGATGGCCAAATCTAACGATAAAGATCGAATGAATAAAATGTCCTTAGCTTCTAGTCGTTTTTCAAAATCATTTTCTAATAATAAATTAGGCAGTAAGGGAGGAATGTTTGGTTCTTCAAGTCATTCAAATGGGTCCACGGGAAGTGGTGATGGGCTTTCAGGAAAAAGTAGTGATGGAAATGATGATAAAGACAGCAAAAAAAATGGAAATGGAGCAGGACAAGATTTTTTAGGACTTGGAGGTTCTCAAGTTGGTGGACTTGGGGGGTTTTCGGATTCAATGGGGGGGAAATCATCCGGCTCAAAAAATGGAGATGATTCAGAAGGAAGTAATTCTGATAGCAACTCAAGTGGAGTTAATGGAAATGGAATGAGTGAAGAGGATAGAAGAAAATTAGCAGAGGCCATTGAGGCCCGGGATCGTGCGAATAAAAATAAATATTCATCTGAAAATGATGATCAGACACTTTTTGAGAAAGTGACAAACGCATATATTCGTAATTACGATAAGGTTTTGTCAAAGAAAAAAGATAAAGATCTGGGAGATAAGAAATAGGTGACGTGTGTAAAATGTTCAGCTTTCTAGGTATTATCTTATAAAATTTTCCTAGAAAGCTTTTTGTAAGTGCTGACTATTGCCAGCTTGTGTCTATTCAAATAGAACCCTCCTTGGTGGGGTTCTATAATGAAGTTATCTTTTCTGGTTATAAGTTTTTTAAGCTTGTTTTTACTTTTCCATTCCATGGTATTTGCTCAAGATCAAGTGTCGGCCTTTTCAATTGATAAAGTTGAGAAAATAGTAAAAAATTCGGCCACTTACTTACAAGGGCAAGAATCATGTGAAGAAGTCTTACTCAATCATATAAAAGTTGTAGATGAGAGCGAGAGTTTTATTCACGAGCTCACTCATAAATCTACATATGAAATCACTCAGTACGAAATTACTATGTTACAAAAAATCCTTACGAATCGATTTGCCCATCTCAATAAGGCCCTCTCTGCATTTAAGGAAAGTGATGAAGTTAGCGGTTGTTATCCTAGTATTCTCGGTCAGGCGATTGCGGTTTACGACTTTGCACTTTTAGGGAATTCTGTTTTTGGCGATATTGAATTAAGAAGAATTGTTTTTAATTTCACAAAACATGCAAAATATAGTCTTCAGTCTTTGAGAAAAATGTATGCTCGATTTACTTCCTCCGAGTTTTTAGAAGAATTTAAACAGAATATGGAAGATTTAAAAGAAGTACTTCCCGAATCAGTAGAGGCAAGTTCTCACTTGAAAACGGGTCGCTTTCGAACTTTGCCAGACGTTCTTTTGCGAGGTTCAATTTCTTTTGTCTCGGGAGTTGCGAAGGTTTGGGGATTTATTTCAGACAAGTTAATTTGGAGAAATGGGCGCCTAAACGGTGACCAAGAAGCACTAGGAGAGTTAAGGGCAAATCTAAAGCCTCTTGATTTAATTTTCGAAAAAAGAAATTTTACTTTATCTAATTACACAATACCAGGTCATTGGGGGCATGTCGCAATTTGGCTAGGCACAAAAGAGCAGTTAATTGAAAATGGGATGTGGAATAAGGATTTCTTTCAGCCATTCAAGCAGGCGGTTGAAGAAGGGAAAAACATCATTGAAATTAGAAAAAAGGGAATACAGTTCGTTAGCCTCGAAAAATTTATTAATCTAGACGAAATTGCGGTCACTCGAATAAAGAACGCAAGTGTTCAAGCGGAAGAAATTTTCCAAAACCTTGTGGACCAAATGGATGCAGCCTATGACTTCTCATTCAATGCCCAGACTCCAGATAAGCTTACTTGTTCTGAGTTAGTTGCTTACACTTATGGAAATATTCGATGGCCAGAGTATAAGACAATTCTACAAGTTAGCCTTCGACCTGATGATGTCGCTATTTTATCGTTGTATGATGAGACTCCAGAAGAATTCGTATTGTATTTGAAGGGAAATCGCAATGCACCTTTTGAGAAAAAAGGATTTGAGGACTGGAAAGAACTCTTTACGAAAAAAGTTTTAAAACTTAATAAGCAATTTGAAAAAAAATTAAACGCTATCCGTTCCCGAAATATAAAATGACAGTCGAAATGGGGCGAACTCTTCTAGCGGGCGAGGCCCAAAGACGTATTGAAGAAAATTTTTTGAACTTGTTGTAAAGAGTTCCCCTTTGAATGCAAATGAAATAATTTCGTTTTCTTTATTGAGAATCCTTAATTTACCTTGAGTTGTTTTTTCAAGAAAGCTGTTGAGAATCTTTTCGCACCCAATTCTCATAAATGCCGTGTAAAAAATTTCAGAAGTGGGGAATTGTTCACTGGCAACTTCTGGTAGCCACAGTTTAAAATCTCGAATTTTTTTGTAGAAAGGAAGGAGCTCATCCTGCGAGAAACAAGAAATTTCATGGATAATACCTGTAAGGTCCTTTCCTTTGTTTATACAAAAGTATTTATCGATTTCACCTTTTGTGTTTCTTTTAATGAAGACATCAATGGAGTTCATTTCTCTTATTATAGACCAATCCTTCTCTTCTCTTTTGATGGTTAAGAAATGCTGTTGGTTAAAAGAGTGGTAAAGATTAATAATAGTTGAAAAATCTCTCTCGTTGAAGGCCGGGAATGATGTTTTCTCAAAACCACTCGGGCGATCACCGTCTGAAAAATCTTTTTTGCCGGTTTCTATAAACCCTCCGGCCCTAGAAAATGAAAATTTTTCATAAAGATTCTCAAGGTCACTCCAGAGAATAAAAAGTCCAACTTTGTCCTGATGGGTTGTAAGGGCGTGTTCCATCAATGAGGCGAATAACTTCTTACCACGATGATCTTTTTTTGTGGCAATTCCGCCGATAAGCGCTACTTTAAATTCGTTAAGACCTTTAATCATTATTCGAGGGCAAAGTGCAAGGTGGGCTGCTACTGTATTGGAATCACTGTCCACGTAAAGGAAACAATTCTCAAAATTGAGTGGGTCCATGAGTGGTGCGAAGTCATTTTCATAGTGATGATTTTCATTGTAATGAAATTCTTCTTCTATCAAAGCGATAACGTCTTCGAAGTATTCTGGGTTATGTGAAAGAGTTGTTAAAACATAATTATTTGGGATCATACGTCTATTTTACAAACACCTTAGGGAGCAATGTCTAATTTTATTTCAAAAAAGTGTCATACCAATTTGGTCTGGTAAGTCTGATTATTGTAATATCAGTAACTTGATTGGTTGAAAATGTTTAAAAAATAGTCAGTTTTTTCTAAAGTAATTTTCCGAGAAGACGAATAGTTAAACATGAAGCCGTGAGATTAAAACCTCACAGAAAGACATGACGTCTTTCATACCAGAAATCAAGGAGGATGTATGGGACTTCGAATTAACACCAATGTGGCGTCTTTAAACGCCCAGAGGAATCTAGGTTCGACTAGAATTAACATGAACAAGTCGCTGGAGAAACTCTCTTCAGGACAAAGAATCAACAGGGCCGGTGACGATGCCGCTGGTCTCGCAATCTCGGAAAATTTAAAGGCCCAAATCAAAGGATTGGGACAAGCTGAAAGAAATGCTGAAGACGGTGTTTCTTTGGTTCAGATTGCAGAAGGAGCCTTGGGTGAAGTCTCAAACATCCTCATCAGATTAAGAGAGCTTTCTGTTCAAGCAGCTTCTGACACCATTGGTGTGACAGAAAGAAAATTCCTCAACGTGGAATTTGAACAATTAACTTCAGAAGTCGATCGTATTGCAAACTCGACGGAGTTTAACCGCGTACCACTTTTAAATGGTACTGGTGCTGTCTTTGATATTCAAATCGGGACTAGAAATGATCCTATATCAGATCGATTAACATTTGATGCTTCTTCTGCAGACGTAAATGTGGCGGCCCTTGGGTTAAATCTGGCCTCTGTGTCTGATAAAATTTCTGCTCAAAACTCCTTGACGTCTATTGATCAAGCGATCATTTCGGTCTCAGGGATTAGAGCGGATTTTGGTGCTCTTCAGAACAGACTCCAGTCAACGGTTAACAATATTCAAGTGAGTATTGAAAACCTTTCTTCAGCAAACTCTCGTGTTAGAGATACGGATGTTGCTGCAGAAACTGCAGAATTAACAAAACAGAATATTTTGATGCAAGCTGGTACGAGTGTGCTTTCTCAAGCTAACTCAAGTACTAACTCAGCACTAAGTTTGATTCAGGCTGCTTCTCAGCGCTAATAAGCGCTGAGCAACAAGCATGCCTGCAAGTGTGAGTTGTTGCTGAGTACGTTTTGATGAAAAAAGTTTTAACATTGTAGTAGATGTTTAAGGCAAAATTGCGGGAATTTTTTAGGAAAGAATAAAACAATTAATAACAATTTTTTGAACAAGAAGTTCGAAGTATTACCAGGAGGTTTTGAGTGAAAGGAGATTAACATGGGTTTACGAATTAACACGAACATTCCGTCGTTAGCGGCACAGAGATCTTTAGGTATTAACACAAGAAACCAAAATGATAATTTGAGAAAATTGTCATCAGGTGAACGAATTACCAGGTCGGGTGACGATGCAGCGGGATTGGCAATAAGTGAAAACTTAAAAGCACAGATACGAGGAATGAGACAGGCCAAAAGAAATGCTGGCGATGCTATCTCAATGTTACAGACGGCAGAAGGTGGAATGAATGAAATCTCGAACCTTATTATTAGACTTAGAGAACTTTCAGTCCAGGCCGCATCTGATACAGTGGGAGCTACAGAGAGAGGTTTTTCAGACATTGAATTTCAAAATCTCAAAGAGGAGATTGATAGAATTTCAAAGTCGACCGAGTTTAATGGAATTAAACTTCTCGATGGGACAGGCGGAAAACTGGAGTTCCAAGTTGGTATTAAAAATGATCCTATCCTTGATAGACTTCACTATGATGGATCTGGAGCGGACGCATCTCTCGAGGCACTTGGTTTGGCGCTCGATGGGGTGTCTACGAAAGAAGGAGCTCAAAATGCGCTTAAAAAACTTGATGATGCTTTGGTGCAAATCAACGGTGTTCGAGCAAATTTTGGTGCCCTTCAGAATCGGTTGCAGTCAACAACCAACAATCTTGAGATCAGCGATGAAAACTTATCCGCTGCTAATTCAAGAATTAGAGATGTTGATGTAGCTGCTGAAACAGCAGACATGACGAAGAATAACATTCTTCTTCAGGCAGGTGTTTCGGTACTATCGCAAGCGAATCAATCGCCAAACATGGCCCTAAAACTACTACAAGGTTAATTCTTTAGAAAAGTTGCTCCGAATGGAGCAACTTTTCTTTTTTTGTTTTACACTATTAAGTAAGATTAAGAATAGGAAGTAATCATGGCCAATGATGTAGCAGTATTACCCGACAAAAGAAAAACAGTACTTATTTTAGGGATTAACTCCTTTGTGGGTTCTAATTTAGCCGAGTTTTTTAGGAAAGATTATCGGGTGGTGGGAACATACCATCGAAAAAACATTCCCTTGCCAGGAATTCTTACTCTTCCATGTGATGTGCTTGTTAAAGAAGAAGTGCAGTTAGTCCTTTATGCTTTTCGACCTGAGTTTGTTCTTTATTGCGTTGGTCTTACATCACTAAAAGATTGTACCGATTTTCCTAACGGGAGTGATGCTCTCAATTCAGCTGGGCTTTTTAATGTTGCAGAACTTGCACCTCGATATGGGGCGAGAATAGTTTACTTTTCTTCTCAGTTTGTTTTTTCAGGAACCAATAAAAACTATAATGAGATGGATAACCCTGATGTCATTACACAGTATGGAAAGGCCCAAGCTTCATCAGAATTTTATTTGCAAAAATCATCTCTTAATTACCTAATTTTTAGATGCTGCAAACTTTATGGCCGAGGAGTTAATCCGTTAAGAAGTAATTTTTTTGAAAAGCTCCAAGAGAATTTGAAAAACAATAAAGATGAAATTTATGATGACTTTGTTCACCAAGGCTTTTTAGATGTTTATTATCTAGGTATGGTTTTAAAAATGTGCATCGATAAAAATGTCTCGAATAGGCTTATCCACCTCAGCACACAGGATACAATGACTCATTTTGAGTTTGCAAAATTATATTGTGAAGTTTTTAATGAGTCCGATGGTCTGGTGAGTAAAGGGAAATGGCAATTTCCAATTGCCAAAGGGGCCAATATTGAACGCTTAGAAGAGCATCTTTATTACAAACTTGATGTTTTGAATGTCGAGGGTCTTCTTAAAATTAAAATGCCATCAATTAGCGAATCAATAGATTTTACCTTTAAGCGATTTAATGGAACCAAAGAAATTCATAAGGCGGTAAAAAATAAAGGTGAGGGAATTTCTTTTATCTAGCAGAGTTTACAATGAATTCTGTGAGGTAGTGGCGAACAAGTGCATCGACATCCACAGCTTCATTGTTAAAGCGCCAAGTAATTTTATTAAAAGGACCGATATGGGCACGAATTTCATGAATGTTCGTTGAACCAAATTGATCATTAAAAGAGAGTCTTGCTCCATAGATATCTTTTCCATTGGCCAAAAATCCAATAGAGATCACATCAAAAGATTTGCGAGCAAAAATAAGGCGAAGAGAATTTCTAAATAACATAAAGTCGTTCACGGTATTAGAAATTTTAAAAAGTTTAATAGCTGCACTGGAATTATTACGTGCACGATATTCATTAAATTTGGTTACATAAGCTTCAAAGCGATCGCGAAGATCATTCATGAAGGCGATGGAGGATTCTTCTAAAAGGAGTTCTGGGTTTAGGTGTCCGTTGATGTTTACAATTCCGGACTCATCCATATTAATCTCGTCAAGGGCAAGGCCCTCAATCCAAGAGTAATTTAGAGGCTGAAAATTTTGACTTTGATCGATCATATAAAAATGATCAGGGTAGAAGGCTTTGATGTCAAGAGTTAAGCAGGGGAAGATTTGCTAATATATAATATTGTGTGAAAATAGATAATATACTGAGGTGTTGTGAGCAGAAATAATTTTTATTATTGTCTTTTTTTTAGCCTGCCAATTATCTATTACCTGTCTCTTCCTATTGCAACAGGAGATCTTGCAGTGTGGGTTGCACACGGGAAATATTTTCTTTCGCATGGGGAAATTTTAAGAACTGATATTTTCAGTGTTCTGGCGACCCGAGATCTGGTTTATCCTTTTGGGACTTGTTTGCTTTATGGTGTTACATATGGTGTTGGAGGGCTTGTTGCGGTTTCTTTGCTTCACAAGTTAGTTCTCTTTTTGGTTTTAGTAATTTGGCATAGATATTCTTTAGCAAAACTTAAAGAACCTTTTTCTTACTTTAGTCTTTTAGTCATCTTTTTAGCTTGTTTTGGAATTAGTGTCTTCTTGGTAGATCGACCAGCATTGTTAGGGATTCTTCCCTTTCTTGTGACGTATTTAATTTTACAAAAGGATGCTGATTTAAGCGGAAAAGATGTTCTCTGTCTTAATCTAATTAACATTGCTTGGGTGAATATTCATGGTTCTTGGTTGATATTGATTTTTTTATATGTATTCAGAGAGTTTTCTAGAGGTGTGATTTATCAAAAAAGGATAAATTTAAAGCAAGTTTTTACATTTTTTACGTTGCTAGTATCCTCTCTCGTTAACCCATTTGGGTATAAAGTATTTACTTACTTCTTCGAAACTATTTTAATATCAAAAACAAGAAAAATCACAGAATGGGAAGGGCCATCCTTCTCTGGCCAAAATTCAATTCATTATATTTTGTATACTTGTCTCTTGTTGCTTGTGATTTCATATTGCATTTTTATTTTTAATAGATCTCGAGAAAAATTTAACAAGATAATAACTTCACCTTTTATTCCAATTCTTTTAATGGGAATTCATAGTGTGCGAAATACGATTTTTCCTTATTTTGTTTTAATTCCATTTGTAAGTAAGTTTTTTTTAGACAAAGGGGTGCGTTATAGCGATAAAGATGAAAAAAAATATCTTAATGTTGTCATCGTTTTTTTGGTTTTCGTTTTTGGTGCTGTATTTCTCCCAAACGTAAAACCATTTTTTAAAGATTTACTTCCAGAAAATAAACGTGAGGTGTATGACAAAAATAATCCGTTTGAAGTATTGCCATTTTTAAATACAACAAAAGAAAATCACGCCATATTTAATGACTGGGAGTATGGAAGTTTTTTGATATTATTCCAAAAGCATCCTGTCTTTTTAGACACTCGAAATATTATCTATTCAGATGAACAATTTGAAGAATATAAGATGGTGATGAATGCATTAGATGGTTGGGAGTCGATATTAGATAATCATAAAATTAAATATATTCTATTAAAAAGGAACTCTGCTGTGCCACTTTTATTGACATTAAATTCCTCTTTAAAATGGAAGACTATTATTGTTACAAAACACGTTATCTTGTATCAAAAGATACAAGGATAAAGAGCCTAGGGGAAGGACTTACAATCGGTTCCGCCCATTTTTAAAATAGGTGGCTGCAGTTGGTAGTCTCTTTAGGCTTCTCACTGAAAAAATCCAGAGGATTTAATATGAGCTTGCACACCGTGACCAGGGACCGCTCCCGAATATATCTTTGTAGAGCGAACCAGCTTAATGCCAACTCCTAGACTCACTTGCATTATACACCTAGTGTTTTTGCTTCTCCAGAATTGTTTTTGCCTATCCTGTGAATTCTAGGGGTTGGCGAAAAAAAACGCATCTACGGAACTATACCTAAGAAAACCTGAGCTTTATGGTAAAATAATAAAATATAGGGCTAAAGTTTTTTAAAAAGTGTGTCGAGAAGATGAAAAGAACTGATACTCAATAAGGGAGTGGTTTATGAAGCAAGTAATGGCTTATTTAAAGGATGAAAGTGGCCAAACATCTACGGAATATATCTTACTTGTCGCTGTTGTGGCGATGATCATCTTTAAGCTTAAAGACACTATGAAATCAGGCCTTACTGGTATTACATCTAAAGTTTTTGAACGATCTACAGAGCTCGCAGGCCAAATTGGAACTGATGGCCCTTAAAATAAATTGTGAAACTTCGTAAGTATTCAGATTCCTGCAAATAGCAAAGTCAGCGCCTCGTGCTTACTGTGACCTCTTTTTTTACTTAGTCAATATGTGCATCCTTGCGGTAAACCTGCTTAAAATTCCATCAATTTTCTAATAAATTCGTAACCTGGAAATACTCTTGTAAGTTTTATTATTAACCAAGAGTAAAATATCACGAATCCTGTCCACATATCTTTTTGAACGTTCAATGCCGAGTTCTTCTAGGAGTTCTTTTCTTTGTGATTTATTTAAAAATTTGTACATTGAAAGAATAATAGAATAGTCGAGGAGACAATTATTTAAAGATTTAAAAACAAGAGGTCTGAATCGTCAGGCCATTAAACTGTAATAATGGACGAACTTGCAGGACTAGAAAAAATTTTCAAAGAAGAATTTTTAGGAGCAAAAGTTCAGCGATGCCAGGTTTATGTTGCGAGAAATGTTCTCTGTAAAGTTCCTCAGAATATGAAACAAAAAGTGACTGATGATACACGTTCAATTTTTTATGCTTCTTATAAGGAAAAATCGATGGCGTTTTTTGCAGATTTCAAATTTTTACCAAAGAGTTTTTTGTAGTAAATTTATTTTGAAGTAAAATGAAGGGGCTGTATAGGCCCCTGGATCTTAAAGTCTTACGCTTAATTCCGACCTGAGGTTAATTATAAATTACTCTGTCCAGTTACGTAAAAACAAAACACCCATAGAAAACATAATAAAACTAAAAGCCCAAACTCCTGGCATCAAAAAGGATAAAGCAGTATGAAGAGCGATTAATATTATGAGTCCCAAAATAGGTTTTTTATTAAGAAGTAGTGGAATTAAAATCTCAGCCAAAATGGTTCCTGCCGCCAAAATAGAGCAAAATTGATTATTTTGAATTAAAAAATGGTGAACACTTGATGGTAGCATTGCTCCGTCTGGCATTCGTGTAATAAAGATTAATAAATTTCTCAATGAATCACCTGATACAAAATTTTCACTTAATTTTTGAACAACCGAAATATAGTAGACTATTACCAGTTGGATTTTAACTAAAGACAAACCAGGAAGATCCGAGCAAGAGATATTTTCCTTACTGGGAGCGTCTTGGTAGGTTATCGATAAAAAAAATAGAACCATTAAAAAAAGAAATTTGTGATTTGAAAAAACCATTAAGGAGCTTGGGATTATTGTAATAAATGCAATTCGAATTGCCCAAAATCGATATTTCTTTATCCAAATGGCAATACTACAAAATGCAATAATGATCCACTCTATGAACGGATAAGTAATGAATGTAATTGGCTTGAGCAAAAAAAAGCGAGGATATAAAATACCTCGGTGCAGCAGCCATCTTTTTGCATAAATTTCTTCACTGATCAATATTAGCAAAGAAAGTGAGAGCATCTTATAAAAAAAAGCAATACTTCTTGATTCAAAGTGATCATTTGATAGGTTAAATCTCAAAATTTACATCCTCTTGATTGAATTATTTTATTAGAGACATTGTCTCTAATATAATAGGGCCTCCTACTGGTATTCACGTGACAGATATGAGATGCAATTTTGTAAAAAACCTTTGCATCTAAAATATAGCTTGATCGAGGAAGATAATGAAAAACCTCGATATACTTATTATCTTTATCATAGAGTGATAAATCATATAATGTAACTCTGCTAAACATTTGCCATCCCCCTGGAAAATTCGTATGGAATGAGGCAAATATTGTAAACAAGATATTACAAAGAAAAATTGCATGATAAAGAGATGACCGATAATTCATATAAAATAATGTTAAGTGAATCAAGTCTTAAAAGACAATAGTTTTACGAAGTCTTTCGGGCTTTAATAGATGATTATTTTTATAAAGTTTTTCGTTTAGGATCACTTCTTGAAAAATAGAATGGGCATATTCATTTAAATGATAACTAGTGCACCGGCATTAATTACCGACTATTGCATCAATAGCCTCTCTCTTTAATTCTTAAAGAATGTACATTCGCAAAAAGTCCAAATCTTCAGGTCAAGCTCTCATTGAATATCTTTTTTTATTCAGCTTCATGACGTTCGTTACAATCAATATGGTCAAGGGACTCGGCAAGACCCTTTTTCTTTCCGTGGGATACTTAGGGTATGAGCTTACTGAGCAGTTTAGCGTTGGGGTATGTAAGGATGAGTGCTTTTATACTGGTTATAAAAACCAAGGAAAAAAGTGATGCTTCCCGTAGTTGTTTTCATTTTTATTTCTATTCAATTACTGGTTGTGGCCTATATTGATTTCAAAACGACCAAAATTTCTAATGTTTGGATATTGATTAATTTTCTTTTCTTTATTCTTTTATCGGCCCTCTTTCCACAGATTTATATTTGGAGCTTCAGCGCACTTTGGGTTTCGCTCGCTTTTTTGTTTGTAGGTTTTGGTCTTTTTGTTATGAACATAATGGGTGGGGGAGATTCAAAATACCTGGCTTCTTTTTATCTTTTGATTCCTCTTCCCTTTCAAGAAACTGTATTCCTTTATCTTTTATATACGACAGTAATAGTCGGGAGTTCTCTTTTATTATTTAATGCACTTAAAAATTTTGATAAAATAGTCTTGATGTTAAGAATTGGAGACGTAAGGGGGATAAGGAAAATTTTTGGAAAAAAATTTACTTACGCCCCAGTAATCTTTATCGCATGGATGTGGTTTGGATGGCAAAACTATTCACTGTTAGGGTACTGAAAAATAATCTCGGTCAAAGTGCTGTGGAGTACATCATGCTTTTAGCGGTGATCAGCTCTATTGTCTTTGCTTTTTATCATAATAATAAATTTCAAGAATTTATCAAAGGGAAAGAAGGGCTGTTTGCTACTTTAAGAAAAGGGATGGGGTACTCATATCGCTACGGAATAGAGTATCGTCCTGCCAATGATAATTACGAGATTAAAATGCAATTTAAATATGGATCAAAAGAGCATGATACTTACTATAACGCCTCAGAGGGAAAGAGCCATTTTTTTAGTGGAACTGAAGATTATCCAAAAAACTGATGAAAAAAAATAATAAAGGGCAATCGACTATAGAATTTATCATGACTTTCACTGCCGCAGTGGGATTCATTTTTCTTTTTTTTAAAATGGCCATCAATTATACCAATGGGTACATCGTTCACCATGCGACCTATATGGCCTCACGTGCTTACTTGGTTAACGATTCAGAAATGGGATCAGACATAGACGGACGAGATGAAGAGGCACACAAATTGGCAAAAAGTGTATTTTTAAAAAATCTACCAGAGAGTTTGATAAAAGGAATTTCAAAAAAGTTAGAAGTTAATCATCCAAGACCCGGTTTTTTAGTTCCCTTTATTGGGGTGTATACTGAATATACTCAGCCTTTTTCGATGGGATTTATAGGAGGGAAAGACGTCGTTACATTTATATCGGAGTCATTTTTAGGAAGAGAGCCCACAAGGTTAGAAAGCATGCAACAAGTCTGTAATGCAATTAAGACAGTCGATGCGGGCTTCACTAATTGTAATATACATGCAACCTTGGATG
>JAGOVS010000111.1 GCA_018060625.1 Bacteriovorax sp.
TTAGCGTCTTAAGTGGTAATGGCAATCGCTTGTAATCTTTAAAAGCACTCGTTAATCGCGAGGCCACCTGAGGGTTGAGTTTATCGATTTCGATTATTCTGTCCGCGACTAACCGATACCCTCTTCCTGATGGATGATTAAATTGGATTTTATTCACTGCAAATTGTCCAAGTAAAGAGCGCACCAGATTGGGGATCGTGCGGTCATAAACACTATCGTGCTCAAGCTTTAGCACTGTTTCATAAACACTATCATGACGAGCTGATGCCTGAACAGTTAACCATTTCTGCATAACTAAAGTTTCGTGCTTCCATTTTTCATAAAAGGCCTTTGTTGCCTCTTCTTTAAAAGCAGAATCAGCATGAACCAGATTTGAGAGAGCACCAATTTCATCTGTCATATTCCCTGCTGATAAAAACTGCTCTAAAGGAAGTTTTTTATACATCTCTCCATCAACATAAGAGAGCATATCTAAACAACGTGTTTTTAAATGCCGCTCACCCATCGATTTGGCATCGAGTTTATACTCTCCCGTCGAATTCACTGAAGAATAGAGGGCCATCAATTCTTGGTGGTAAGTATTGGCCAAAGTTTTTTTAATGAAGTCGCGTGCCGCCTCTGTCTCTGGATAAAGGATTTCAGCTTGTTCTTGATGAATGAGATCTTCACTTGGAATTCCCATAGAAAGCGCTTTGAAAGCTGCATCGATTGAAGAATCTTTTAAAATCTTTCCATAGGCCTCTATGTATAATGGATTCAACTCACATTTTTTATTAGACTTAATATCCTCAATGAGACCCATCATAATTTTTGTCGCAACTACTTGAGCCGCTTCAAAACGATTAAATGAATCAGAGTCATGACCCATTAAAAAAAGTTGATCCTCAAAACTTAAATCACTTTCTAATTTTACAGGGGCCGAAAAATCCCGATTAAGGGAGGCCACTGGACGCTCATTGATATTGTTAAAAACAAATTCTTCTTGCTCTTTTTTAAGCTCTAAAACCTTCGTTACTAAATCGTTCCCATTAGCGCCCACCAGACCTACTTTAAAAGGAATATGATAAGGCAGTGCTCCTGGAATGGTGTTTTCAGGAAGATGCTGAACGAGTGTTAAGACGAATTCTTTTTTAAGTTCATCATAACGAGTGCTGGCCGAAATTTTAGGAGTTCCATTCTGCGAATACCAATTCTTAAACTGAGTAAAATCAAAATGATTATTAGCAACACTCATCGCGTGAATAAAGTCTTCTGTGCGCACTGCTTGTCCATCGAAGAGCTCAAAATACTTATCCATTCCTTTTCTAAATCCATCTACACCCAAAAGTGTTTGAATCATGCGAATCACTTCAGCACCTTTTTCATAAATGGTTGCTGTATAGAAATTATTAATTTCCATATAAGTATCAGGTTTGATCGGATGAGAGGTCGGTCCTGCATCTTCAGCAAATTGGGCAGCTCTTAACGCCATGACAGACTGAATGCGCTCGACATTTCTTGAATTGGTATCGGCCGAAAACTCTTGATCCCGAAAAACGGTAAGCCCTTCTTTAAGAGTCAACTGAAACCAATCACGACAAGTAATTCTATTTCCCGTCCAGTTATGAAAATATTCGTGCGCAACGACCGATTCAATACCATAAAAATTGGCGTCCGTTGCTGTCAATGGATTGGCCAAAACATAGGCTGAATTAAAAATATTCAATCCTTTATTTTCCATGGCCCCCATATTGAATGCATCAACGGCGACAATCATATAAATGTCTAAATCATATTCCAAACCAAAACGATCCTCATCCCACTTCATCGATTTTTTAAGAGATTCCATAGCATGATGACATTTATCTTCGTTTCCTTTATCGCAATAAATTTCGAGTGCAACAATGCGACCGGAAGTTGTCTTATAGGTATCTTTAATAACACCTAAGTCTCCGGCCACAAGAGCAAAAAGATAAGATGGTTTTTTAAAAGGATCTTCCCAAGTGACAAAATGCTTTCCACCCTCTAATTCCCCTCTTGCGATTGGATTTCCATTAGAAAGAAGAATTGGATAAAGTGTTTTATCGGCTATGACTTTTGTCGTAAATTTCGCCATATTATCTGGACGATCAACATAAAAAGTAATTCGTCTAAAACCTTCAGGCTCATTTTGAGTACAGAAGATTGTTCCAGATTTATAAAGCCCATCAAGTGTTTTATTGGCCTCAGGGTTTATTTCATTTTCAATTTCTAAAACAAAACTCTCTGGGACATGAGGAAGTGTCAGCGTATGAGACTGGGTAGAATAATCATAATTGGTCACTTTTTCGCCATTAATTTTGACAGACAAAAGGACAAGCTCTTCACCATTTAAAACTAAGGATGCATTTTCCTTTGTCTTTCTTTTGACCTGCATTCTTGATTGTACAAGCGTTTTAGTATTCTCTAGATAAACCACTAAATCAATCGTCTCAATTAAATAGGCCGGGGCCTCATATTCACTTAATTTAATCACTTTTGGTGTTTCTGTTTTCATTATTTGCTCCTCATTCCTCATATTCGCATTCTATTTTATATCCTGTATGACTTCTTATATTGATAACCCCTGTATCAAAAATCAGGTATTGCCCTTTTATCCCTTGAAGAATCCCCCCGATCGTTTCACTCTTATCAAAGGACATGGAGGTGACTTTCTCTGGGTATGTAAAAACAGGGTAAGAGATCTCCGTTACCTGTTCATTTTCTAAAATACTGATTTCACCTGGGCCCAAATCAGACTCTAATCGATCAATCTCGTCTCCAAAAAGCTCAAACACTTCCTCTCGCTTTTCTAATAGATCAATCTCTTCCACCTGTCCCTTAAGCATTTTTCGCCAATCGGTTTTGTCATTTAATTCGCTGGCAAATAATTTTTCAAAAATCCCTGACTGCAATCGACTACTCACTTTTAAAATAGGCAATCCGGCCACGGCCCCTTGATCCATCCATCTCGTAGGAATTTGGGTCGATCTAGTAATCCCTACTTTTAATCCTGAAGAATTGGCCAAATAAACGTAATGATCAATCATGCAATTGACGTCTCCCCAAGAGGGCTCTCTACAAGTCCCCAGGGCGTAATGGCAGAGCTCTGGCTTCAAAATACACATATCACATTCGGCCAATTTGAGCGAACACGGATAGCAGTACCCTCCGGAGTAACTTTTCTTAGTAAGCTTGTCACAATGAGTGCAATGAATTTCATTTTTAAAATGAAATTTAAGCATTTTTCCAACAAGCGCATTAAGATGAAGCCCATTTTCTTTGGGGCCTAGATGATAGTGGGCCAAACCACCGACTAAATCAGTCCGCATTTTGTCTAGATTAAAAGTATTCATGGGGGCCGATACTACTAGAAAAGAGGGCCCTCGTCTTAAAAAAAGAGACCTTAACTAAAGTCCTCACGCCTAAGTGCCGAATAAAAGATATGACTGATAAAAAAGACCCCAATAAAAAACACTACTTCCAAGAAATTGACCCAGAGGTGTTTACCAAGAGTATTCTTGCACGTTGTCGAACTGAAAATGCGTCCCCTCTCACTATCTGGGAGCAAGGCCAAACGGAAGATTCGGCCGAGCATTTCATCGCCATAGACTACGATGCTCATTCTAAAGTGATAAAGCTAAAAGCAACCGGAAATTTTGTGACAAAGATCGCGGGTTCTCAAAAAGTTGGTAAACAAGTATTGGTAAAAGTTCCCTTTGATGAAACCATCCATTTTTTTACTGGAGGAAGCTTTAAATTTCACCCAGAAACCCTTACCTATTCTCTCGAAATCCAACAGGACATTTTTAAGAGCCAAAAACGCAGTCATTTTCGCTTAACTGCCAGCGAAGTTATTCCCATTCAATTTAAAATTGATGAGCAAGTTTTTCAGGCATTAGACATCTCTATAGGCGGAACAAGTTTTGAAATTGAGAAATCAGATTCTGAGCGATTCGCCAAGGGAAAAACGTTTAAAGATTGCACATTGCGTTTTGATCGGAAAAATTATTATATTCCAGAGGCCAAAGTAACGGCCCAACTCCCTTTAAAAGAAGATAATGGTGAAAATAAAGGCCGCCTCAAAGTTGGTATTTTATTTATAAACCTTTCAAAAAAAATTGAAGAAGAGCTTTATATAAAAATTTCAACAGAGGCCCGTGGTGAAGAGATGAAAAAGAAATTTGACTCAATTTTGGCCAAAAAATCTCAAGAGTCTTAATTCTCAGTGGCTTACCCAATTCGTTCGCTAGTTAATTTCTGCATACTTATTTCATATAAGGCCTAATATATTGACGAAAGCAGGCCTTAAGAGTAGGTTTCCAAGTCTTATGGAAATAACAAGCAGAGAAAATAAAATGGCAAAAACACCATTTAGTGACAGCAAAATCATAGATCGTGCCAACCTCCTTCGCAACAATGACCTCTACCCCTTTTTTCGCGCAATAGAAGAGACTGAAGCTTCTACGGTCACAGTCAAAGGCCAAAAGCAAATCATGATTGGCTCAAATAATTATTTGGGTCTTACCCACCACCCTTACGTAAAAGAAGCGGCAATTAAGGCCATCGAAAAGTATGGTACAGGCTGTACGGGATCTCGCTTTCTCAATGGCAATCTTAATATCCACGAAGAACTCGATAAGAAGCTAGCTGATTATTTAGGTCATGAAGACGCCATCGTTTTTTCAACAGGAATGCAAGCAAACCTTGGGGCCCTTTCGGCCATTTGTGGGCCAAAAGATCTCATGCTCTTTGACTCAGAAAATCATGCTTCCATCATCGACTCCTCAAGGCTTTCACTCGGAACAACGTTTAAATACAAACACAACGATATGTCTTCTCTTGAAGAATTATTAGAAAGTAATGTGAGCCGCTTTAATCGCGTCATTATAGTAGCTGACGGTGTCTTTTCTATGACTGGCGACGTAATGAAGTTACCTGAAGTGGTCGCACTCGCAAAAAAATACAATGCTTATGTTTACGTCGACGACGCTCATGGACTTGGCGTTATGGGACCTCAAGGGCGCGGGACAATGCACCACTTTGAATTGGCCTCTCAAGTTGATTTCAATATGGGTACATTTTCAAAATCATTTGCCTCAATCGGTGGGGTTATTTCAGGGACTAAAGACGGCATCGACTATGTTCGCCACTCTGCACGCTCATTTATGTTTTCTGCTTCAATGCCTCCTTCTGCTGTCGCAACGGTTTCTGCCTGTATTGATATGGTGACAAGGGATCCAAGTATTCTTGAGAACCTATGGTCTAATGTTATGATGATGAGAGAAGGATTTAAAGAACTTGGTTTTTATACCTATGGCTCACAGACTCCTATCATTCCTATTTTTATTGGAGATGATATGAAAGCTCTGAAGATGACTAAATTTCTAGAGTCTCATGGTGTTTTCTGCACGCCCGTTCTTCCCCCTGCTGTCCCTAAGGGAGAAGCACTTATTCGCACCAGTTACATGGCGTCTCACAATAAAGAAGATCTTGCGACTGTCTTGCAAGTCTTTGCTGAAGCTAAAAAAGTTTTTGAAATTCCTTCAGCAATCCATTGATCTAAGTTATGATCTCCAAAATATATTTTGGAGATCATCCACATGTCTTTGATCATTCGTGAAATTAATCTCGCCCAAAAAAAGGATCTTAATAAGTTCATTGAACTTCCCTGGGTTATTTATAAGAATGATCCTAACTGGGTTCCGCCTTTAAAAATGGCCATCAAAGACCTTCTCAATCAAAAGAGTCACCCTTTCTATAAAACCGCATCAGTCAAGGCCTGGCTGGCTGAACTAAATGGATCGACTGTTGGCAGAATTATGGCCATCAACAACCATAGCTATAACAACTACCAAAAGAGCTCGATCGGCCACTTTGGCCTTTATGAGGCCATCAATAATAATGAAGTGGCCTCGCTCCTATTTAAAACAGCAGCTGATTCACTAAAGGCACAAGGCCTTAGCAGTATGCAAGGCCCAATGAATCCTGGAACAAATTATGAATGTGGCCTGCTGGTAGATAAATATGACGATGCTCCTCAGATCATGATGACTTACAATCCTCCTTATTACGCAACTCAGATGGAATCCCTTGGATTTACCAAAGCAATGGATCTGCTCGCTTATAATGTAAATGCCCACTTTACGATGCCAAAAATAATTATGGATATTGCCGATCGAGCTGAAAAAAAATCAAAGATAACCTTCCGAACACTCAATCTAAAAAAATGGAATGATGAACTTGAGACGATGTTTGATATTTATAATTCCGCCTGGGAGGCCAATTGGGGGTTTGTCCCAATGACCAAAGAGGAATTTTATCATACGGCCAAAGATTTAAAATCCATCGTCGATCCAGACCTCGTTCACTTTGCTTTAGTCGACGGTGTTGTTGCTGGCTTTATTCTTACTCTACCAGACCTCAATCAAGTCTTTAAACAAATCCCCCAGGGAAATCTCTCCCCCCTGGCCCTCTATAAAATCCTTACGGCTAAAAAACGCATCAATCGCGTAAGAGTCATTACCATGGGTATAAAAAAAGAATTCAGAAAAATAGGATTAGAGACCATTCTTTATAAACATAACCATATTGCTATTAAGAAAAATCCTCTCATTCAAAACATAGAAATGAGCTGGATTCTAGAAAACAATTTAGAAATGAACAAACCACTTATTCGCATGGGAGGGGAAGCCTATAAGCGCTATCGCCTTTACCAAAAGGACATATAAAACAAATGAAAATACTGATCACTGGGGCCAGTGGATTTGTTGGTGGCCATCTTTGCCAAAAACTCCTAGAAGAAGGACATACTCTCTTTGCCCTAGTAAGAACTCCTTCAAAAATGAGTTTTACTCATCCCCAACTTTTTTTAATAAAAGGAGATCTCAATCTCCCTTCTCCGGCATGGAGTAGTGAATTGCCGGAAGATCTGGATGCCTGTATACACACCGCGGGGATTGTACATTCATATTTTGAGAGTGAGTTTTTTCAAGTCAATGCTTTTGGAACTCGTTACTTAATTGACTCACTCAAAAGGGTTTTTCCAAAACAATTTAAATTTCTCCTCATTTCCTCACTCTCGGCCGCAGGTCCTTGTTCTTTAGGAGAAAAAAAAGAGGAAACGCAAATTGATTTTCCCATCAGTGCTTACGGTCGCTCTAAAAAACAGGCCGAAGAATTTTTAAAAGAAATGGCCCCTGAAACTTGGACCTGCTCAATTATTCGCCCTCCAATGGTTATAGGCCCTGGTGATATTGCTGTTTTAGATATTTTCAAAATGGTCCAATCTAGAGTTGTTATTCTTCCGGGAATTAATTCATTAAAAAAAGAATATAGTTTTGTTTGTGTTTTTGATCTTATTGAAAGCATTACTCGGGCCCTAAATTTAAATCAATCCCTCGTTCTTTATAGCGCTCACGATCAGGTAACAACATTTAAAGAGTTAATTGAAGAAATAAAAAAACAGATGAACTATAAATGCGTCTTTTATCTCCCCATCCCTTTTTTCATTGTGAAAACCTTAAGTACTCTTCTCGCCTTTATTTATCGCTTTAAGCACCATGACATCCGTCTAACTCCTGATAAAATTCATGAATTGAAAGCGCTTTCCTGGACTTGTCAAAATGCTAAGAGCACCAAGGTGCTCGGACAAATCTATCAGCATGCTCTTTCTCAAACAATTCACATAACTTACCAAGACTACAAAAAAAGGCATTGGCTTTGATGCTGACCTCTTTTAAATTTTAGATAGGCAATATATTTGATTAGTAATAGGCAACTTTAATAAATTGCTATAGATTCTCCAAAAGATTTATCTAAAAAAAGGATGCCCCCCTATGAAAACTCACCTTTTAATCCCATGCTTCGTCTTGGCCATTTCTGCGTTCTCTGTTTTTGCTGAAGAAGACAGTCAATTTGAAAGTAAACATGAGCTTTTTAGTCGAGAGCAAAGACAAATAATCCTAGAGACCATTGATAAAACTTGCGGCGATTCTTGGTGTGAGGGTGATTACGATTTTCAATTTAACGATTTCTCATGCTCACAAAAAACATTTATTTGTGAACTTAGCTTTCAATTCATAAAAAGAGACGAGGAATCCGAATCAGCATCTTTCTCTCAACCTCAATTTTGTCATTTTAAAAAGATTCATGGACTTAATCAAATAATGAATAGCGAATACATGCTAGAGACTCATTTTTACGAATCGCTCTCCCTTTGTATTTCGAAAAAAGAGTCCCAGATAAACCTTTAGTGGTCTTCTTTAGGTCCTGTGACTGTTTTAAAGAGATAATCCCAAAGTGGTGAGCTCACACCATATTTACTTTTCTCTCCAGCATAATGATGCTGGAGGTGGTACTTTCGCAATGCCCGTCCTAATCGCGAAGTCATGGAAAAGTGGTGAGTTGCATAATGAATGTAATCGTAGCAAAGATAGCCAATCAGAAAATAGGCCATAATCACATCGATATATTTCACAGGAAAAAGAGCACTGAAAAGAATCCACAAAAGAGAAACGATCATAACGGCCGGTACAGGTGGCATTACTAACCGAGTCGGATCCTGTGGATCATCATGATGAAGCCCATGAAAAAGAAAGACAAAATATTTTCCCGCACGACTTTGAGCATCCCAGTGAAAAACAAAACGATGAAGAATATATTCAGTAAATGTCCAAAGCAAAAGTCCAAAAAATCCCAGAAATAAAAATTCAACACCACTGACTTGCTTAAGCATTG
>JAGOVS010000112.1 GCA_018060625.1 Bacteriovorax sp.
GTCGTAAACTATACTAAGAGGCCTTTTTCAATTTGAATAGGCCTTGATTCAATTTTTTTTAAATAACATTAAGTTTTTTAGCTTAAATAGCACCAGCCACTAGTTACTCCCCAGAGATAGTATTGATCTTGTATTAAAAGAAAAGCGGGTCCACCAGAGTCTCCATGGCAAGATGACATGTCTGAGTTTGGTAGTTTTTCTAGTGTAATTTCAGAATCTGAATATTGCGCATTCTCTATTTTCATCATTCCTTTTTTAAGCATTTGGTCATTATCCATTGATAGAAAAAGGTGGCAATTAATTAACTTTTTTTCATCGTCGCAATTTATATTTCCCTTTTTAATTTCTTCATGAATATTGGGGTAATTAATGGGGTCTGGTATATTTTCCCGTTGAATTGTATTGGCCCCATAACCCGCAATTATTGAACTTAATCCTTGAGTCATGAATTGTTTGTCTTCTAAGCGCTTTGCAGGGAAGAAGCCTTTTGGGATTTGCTTTTCAAGATGAAGTAAAGCAATGTCTCCAGTGTTTTCTTGATCATCTCTTGCTTTTGAATAAGTTGGATAAATTTCAAAACGATCAACGCAAATTTTTTTATTTTCAATAAGATCTCTGGTGAGATTCATTAAGTCTCTTGAAAACATAACGTTTGTTATGTCGCCCACACAATGGGCCGCAGTGATAATAATACGAGGACTTAAAATAGTGCCAGTGCAAATATTTTTTTGACCATCAGAAGTGCTACTAAAAACTCCGACAGTAGATAGTGCAACGGGATCATCTTCCTGCACTAGTTCACCTGAAATAATAGAGGAGTTTAAAATATTTGCGTTTATAGTTCTTTGTTGATGACAAGAAAGCAAAACGAATAAGGCCAAGAAGTAAAAAATGAATATTAAGCGATTCATGGCATCCTAAAGTAGGGAGCTTGTTTGTACTAAATTATCAATAATGAAGAGTGATTAATAGTCGACATGTAAAAAGAACAGAGAATTAAATACTTTTTGCAATTTAATTTTTTTCTAATGACTAGAATTTATAAAGAAATGTAAAAAGCAATTCCTGGGATGAGTTTTTAAAAAAATTTGAATCGTATTGTTTTGATGAATAAGTTAATTGCAGTACTTGTTTGGCAAAGGCAACGCCAAGTGTTACTTGTCCTTTAAAGCCCAAAGTTGAACTTTGAAGAGAATAGACAGTACCAAGTCCAACCAGTAGTCGAGCAAAGTTTTTGTCGTAGGTGGTAAAATACCTTTGATGGGCGAGCATCCATTCTGGGGTTATAAATTTATTAATTTTAATTTGATCAGTTTGGAACAAGATAATAGGCAAAGGCTATACAGGGTTTGATTTAATATTCAAGGATGTAGCCCTATTTAGTGAAATTAAGTAATTCCTTTATAGTCTTGATTGGCTTTTTAGAAGTCGCATTTATCCCTAGTTTTGTATTCAAATCTAAATCAAAAAAGATTTTCCCATCGTTAGAAATATCAAAAACAAAGGATTGAAGCCAAGAATCTTTTACTCCGGAGGGAGGCGTAAAATTAATTATCGCAAGCATTTGAACTTTTTTATTATTAGATTTTTTGCCATTCATTGATATAGCTCTAACATCTGAGATGTGCCAAGATTTATCAATTCCAGGTAAAGCCTGAGAGCTTAGAATTTCTTTTCCTGTGAAAATAAAAACTTTGGGAGTATTTTCATCTTTTGAATCGTAGTTTTGGTCAGCGAATAAGATGATCTTATCTTCAAAACCTTGCCCCGAAAATTTGAAGACTTGATCTAATAAAATAGAATATCCAGGAGGATCTTGAAAACCCAGCTCATTGGGATGCATTTTTTTTAAAATCGGAGCAGCTGCAAATGAATTAAAGCAAATAAAAATTAAAAATACTAAAGTGGTTAGCTTCATGCTCAGTGCATTCCTGGTTGATACGATTAAATTAAAAAGGAGACAATATAAATTACAGGAGTATGAATTTTTTCAATAAACTTTAAATAAGTCAATGGGGGCGCGAGTTAATCTTTTGCCAAGGCCCTTTTATTTTTATTCTATCACCAAAATGGATTGAAAGCTGGCCAATTTCTTCGCAAGAAGTTTGTTTCGATCGGGTAGCGCTCGCCCCATTTATTTTCAAGTTTTTTAAGATTTTCTTCAGATTAGGATGTCCTGGATACTTTTAGATTGAAGGTCAGTTAAAATACTTAACCAGAAAGTTGAGGAATCAGCCAAGTAATAGTCTAGACTGGTTCCTCAAAAATTCAAAATTGACTTACTAATTATTTTTTAGTTCGTCTATTGATGGATTAACTGAAGATACAAGGAAGGATCACAACAGATTCTTGCGAATAAGAGCGAATTACATGAAAGAAGTACGTCACTCTCTCTAAAATTAGAAGAATTGGAAAATGCCTTTGAGTATTTTTTAATTCGAATTCTTGTGTGGTAAGTTTATTATCTACATTATATAATTTTTCCCAACTATACTCATCAAAGGATAAATAATGGAATCAGTTTTTTCGTTGGCGATTTACATTCTGCCTGGTGTTGTTTGTATTGCTTTTGCTGTAATGATCCCTCTCTTGTTCAGGAAGGTAGTGCCAACAAATGAAGTTCATATTGTTCAGACCTCAAAAAAGACTATTCCGTATGGAAAAGATACCGGAAATGGAAACAGTTACTATAAGTGGCCAACCTGGATACCTGTGCTGGGAATTGAGGCTAAAACGCTTTCTGTTTCTATTTTTGACATTAAATTAGACTCATATGATGCGTACGACAAGGGTAGGCTTCAATTTTTGGTCGATGTGATGGCATTCTTTAGAATATCAGATTTTTCTCAAGCTGCACAACGAGTTTCAACAACTGAAGAATTGAAAGAACAGCTTACATCGATAGTTCAAGGTTCTGTTCGCTCAATTCTTGCAAAATCTGCTATTGAAGAAATTATGGAAGAGCGTTCTGTCTTTGGACAAAAATTTACAGGAGAAGTTGTTGAGCAGTTGAAAGCATGGGGCGTAGAGGCAGTAAAAAATATCGAACTAATGGACATTAAAGACGCATTAAAGTCTGAAGTCATTCATAATATTATGGCAAAAAAGAAGTCTCATATTGAAATGGAGTCGCGCACAGAAGTTGCTAAAAATCAAAAACTAGCTCAAATCGCAGAAATCGAAGCAACCAGAGAAATTAACCTGCAGCAACAGGAGGCTCAGCAACAAGTAGGATTGAGAACTGTAGAGGCTCAACAGAAAGTAGCGATCGCTGAAGAAACAAAAAAGCAAAATGTAATTGAGCAAACTAAGCTTACGACAGAGCGTGAAATGGAGGTTAAAAGAATTGCTTCAACTAGATCTGCTGAAATCGATAAAGAAGTTGCAATTGTTAACTCAAATCGTCTAAAAGATGTTGCCCTTATCGAAGCAACTCGACAAAAAGAAGTTGCTGTTATTGAAGCAAATAAAAATAAAGAGTTCAACTTGATTATGGCCGATCAAGAATTCCAAGTTAGAACAAAAGAAGCAGATGCTTCTCTTCAGGTGAAGAAAAAAACGGCTGAAGGAGATTTGGAAATAAAAGAAAAAAATGCGAAAGGAATTGAAGCTGAAGGTTTAGCACATGCTGTTTCTGAAAAAGCGATGTTGCTTGCACCTGTTGAGGCTCAGACGACACTGGCCAAAGAAATTGGTGAAAATAAAGCCTACCAGGAATATCTTATTACTCTAGAAAGAGTTAAGGCTGATAAAGAAGTTGGGATTGCCCAAGCGAATGCAGTTTCAAAGGCCGAAATAAAAGTGATAGCAAATACTGGTTCTGTAAATGATGGTATACAGAGTGTCAGCGAATTATTTTCTTCTAAGGGTGGAACTCAGCTAGGGGCCATGATTGAAGGATTTAAAAATACAGAAGCGGGAAAGGCGATTTTGAATAAAGTTGGCGTAGGCTCTTCTGAGTTATGAATTGATTTTAACTGGAAGCTATCGTCAGCCCCGCAAGGGGCCGACGATAGCAAAATATTTAAAGTTCTCTTCCAAAAGATTTACTTAGTTCAAGATTAATGACATTGAATATATTACCATTATTTCCTTCAAAAAAATTCAACGGCTTATTTGGCCCTAAAGTTAATGCTAAAGATGCCAATTTTTACCATGGAAAATTTAAGCTCAGAATTGGGTTGTTCTTTTCAAGTTGCTACACTTGTGGTTAGCAACTCTGGAAGATAATTGGGACGCGCCCGAAGCCTTTCTTTTATCTCTAAAGACCATTGCCGAGGCCTGTGGTTTTAAAAGTTTTGCTGAAGAAACTGGCCTTTCCCGTGAAAGCCTATATCGCACGCTATCGGCCAATATAACCATAAACTAGATACAGTTTTTAAAATAGCCCATCAATCAACTGGTGGGCCGCTTTAAGTGGAGGAAGTTCCCCTTTCATCACAGAATTTTCAAGCAACATTTTTTGATCTTTATATTGTTTTTCAGTATTTAATTTCAACTCTAAAAGTTCATGAATCAGTTTTTTAAACCAGGCCTTATTTTGTTCACCTCGATTTTCTAAAAAATGATTATTTCCTGTAGAGAGTTTTTGGAATTCATTGATCTTGTCAAACAAGAGTTGAATATTATCATTTTTTAAAGAAGAGCAAGTTAAAGCAAAGGGTTTCCAAAATGTATTAGAAGAAATAAGCTCCAGCGCGCTTTGGTATTGTCCCATAGTTCTTAAAGCTTGATCGGCCATATCACCATCGGCCTTATTGACGACAATCGCATCAGCTAATTCAAGGATGCCTTTTTTAATTCCTTGGAGCTCATCTCCAGCATTGGGAAGCATGAGAACCATGAAAAAGTCGACCATGCTTTGAACTTCATACTCAGATTGACCAACTCCAACAGTTTCTACAAGAACATAGTCAAAGCCAGCAGCTTCACACAAAAGCATTGTCTCACGTGTTTTATTGGCCACTCCACCAAGAGCACCCGCAGTAGGAGATGGACGAATGAAGGCTTCGCTCATAGCTGAGAGTTTCTCCATTCTCGTTTTATCCCCCATGATACTTCCGCCTGTAAGCGGAGAGCTGGGGTCGACAGCAAGGACGGCAACTTTGTGTCCCTTTGAAATCAGTAACTGGCCAAAGCTCTCAATGAAAGTTGATTTGCCAACACCAGGAACACCGGTAATACCTAGGCGAAAACTTTTACCAGTATGAGGTAGAATTTTTTCCAGAAGATCTTGGGCCAATTTACGATCTTCATCTCGAGAGGACTCGATTAAGGTAATGGCCTTCGCGAGCGTGCGACGATCACCACTTAAAAGTAATTTTTCATCAATCATTTTAAATTATCCTCAACGGCCTTTAAAACTTCTTTAGCGGCAAGAGGTATTGGTGTCCCTGGTCCAAAAATGCCTTTTACTCCAGCTTTCAAAAGAAAATCATAATCTTGTTTTGGAATAACGCCACCACAGACGACGATAATATCATTGGCGCCTAATTTTTTAAGTTCTGCAATCAATTCAGGGATAAGAGTTTTATGACCAGCGGCCTGAGAAGAGACTCCCACAACGTGTACGTCATTTTCTAGTGCCTGTTTGGCGACTTCGGCAGGAGTTGAAAAAAGAGGGGCAAGGTCAATATCAAAACCTACATCAGCAAATGCAGTAGCGATAACTTTAGCTCCACGATCATGTCCATCTTGACCCATCTTAGCGACAAGCATACGAGGACGGCGGCCATTTAGTTCAATAAATTTTTTGATTTCTTCTGTTATCATTATCCAGTCCTGATCTTTTGAAAACGATTGCCCATAGACTCCCGAGATGGTTTGAGAAGTAGCGTTGTAGCGTCCCCAAACTTTTTCGAGGGCATAAGTAATTTCACCTACTGAAGCGCGAACACGAGCGGCCTTAATCGCGAGCTCTAATCCATTGCCTATTCCTGTGGTTGCATATTGAGTAAGTGCTTCAAGAGCTTCCATCACTTTATGATCATCTCGATTTTCTCTTAAATGATCAAGGCGCTTAAGTTGTGAACTTCTCACTTTGTCATTATCGATTTCCAAAATATCAATTGCATCTTCTTTTTGCAGTTTATATTTGTTAACACCAACAATGACATCTTGACCTTTATCAATGCGGGCTTGTTTGGCGGCCGCTGATTTTTCAATATTGAGTTTAGGAGCTCCAGTTTCAATGGCCTTTGCCATGCCACCCATTTTTTCTACTTCGAGGATAATTTCCCAAGCTTTTGTTACCATCTCGTCTGTAAGAGTCTCCATCATATATGAGCCGCCCCAAGGATCGACAACTTTGGTAATATGAGTTTCTTCTTGTAAAACAATTTGAGTGTTTCTAGCAATTCGAGCAGAAAATTCTGTCGGAAGAGCAATGGCCTCATCAAAAGCATTAGTGTGAAGTGATTGTGTTCCCCCAAAAATAGCCGCCATCGCTTCTACAGTTGTTCGAATAACATTGTTATAAGGATCTTGTTCTGTGAGAGACCAACCAGAAGTTTGGCAATGAGTTCTTAAAATTTTTGAATTAGAATCTTTAGGATTAAATTTTGAGACAATGCGATCCCAAAGTAATCTTGCAGCTCGAAGCTTGGCAATTTCCATATAGAAATTCATTCCAATTCCAAAAAAGAAAGAAAGTCTTGGAGCAAAATCGTCGATGTTAAGACCTGAGGCCAAGGCCGTTTCAATATATTCTTTCCCATCAGCTAACGTATAAGCGAGTTCTAAAACAGCATCGGCCCCTGCTTCTTGCATGTGATACCCCGAAATAGAAATTGAATTAAATTTCGGCATGTGAGTCGATGTGTAGGCAAAAATATCAGCAATAATTTTCATCGAAGGTTTTGGTGGGTAGATATAGGTATTTCGAACCATGAATTCTTTAAGAATATCGTTTTGTATTGTACCTGATAATTTATCAGGAGTGATTCCTTGCTCTTCTGCGGCAACGATATAACTAGCAAGGATTGGTAAGACGGCCCCATTCATTGTCATGGAAACTGAAATTTTATCCAGAGGAATGTCGTTGAAGAGAATTTTCATGTCTTCAACAGAGTCAATGGCGACTCCTGCTTTTCCAACATCACCACTGACTCGCGGGTGATCAGAGTCGTACCCTCTGTGGGTAGCTAAATCAAAAGCAACCGAAACACCTTGTCCGCCAGCTGCTAGAGCTTTTCGATAAAAAGCGTTTGATTCTTCTGCGGTAGAAAAACCAGCATATTGCCTAATTGTCCATGGTCGACCTGCGTACATCGTGGCCTTTGGACCTCTGATAAAAGGTTCGAGACCAGGAAGAGTATCGGTGTATTTAAGTTTTTCAGTATCAACTTTAGTATAGAGAGGTTTGATATCAATCCCTTCGGGACTTTTCCAGATAAGGGAATCGATTTTCTTACCTTTAGATTCTTTTTCGGCCAGCGTGGTCCAATCTGAAAGCACTGAAGTTTTAGGTTCGTAGCTATTGCTCATTTGGGGATCCTTCTTATTTATATATAGGGATAGGGGGGGAAATATTTACCTAGATTTTAGAGCTAAAGGACAATGTTGTAAAATTTAATATGGCCGACATTTTTGATGTCGCGACTCAAGAAAAAGTGAGGAGAAGGTAAGTATGACAAAGACATCAGGGCTTGTGCTTGAAAGTAGTTTGCAGGTCTTTTTTTATGACCACCTTCAGGAATTTAATAAAAAATCTTTGTCGCCTCTTCCTAATGAAACAATCTTTTATTCTAGTTTAGTGATGGATAATTTTGGCGACTCATCAAAGTTTTTTGAGCAAGTGGATGGAAAGGCCCGTGAGAAAATTTTGGGTATTAAATTATTAGAAGCGAGTCAATTGCCCAGAGAAAAACAACGGGCCGCGATTAAGGATGTGGCCGAAACTTCACTTCTGGTTTGTGGTTATTTTGCGGATTCTCTTAATAAAAAATTAATTGATGTAAAATATTACCAAGATCTAGGAAAGATCGCCTATTCACAACTTAACAGCATCACGCCAGAAGCTTATGATGTGCCCTCATTTTATAAAAAAATGGCGCATTCATTTAATGGCATAACTCTGTTGATGAATCTGGTTTCAAAAAAATATTCTTCAGACAGAGATATGCCATGGCTCATTTTAACTGATCGAAAAGTTTCTTAAGATTTCTTTTTCTTTGTCGGAGCTTTCACAGAAGCTTTCGTAGAACTTTCTTTATACTCTCTCCCCACAATGATGGTATTCCACTTTTGGGAAAGAATTTTTTTAATATTTTTTTGAAAATCTTCGTGTTTTAGGTTTTCAATTTCTAAGTTTCCTTTGTAATAGTAATCAAGTCCTTGGGCCTGAAGAACGGGAACTGAATAAATGCTGGCAAAATCTTCATTAGTTTGAACATTGATTAAATTTTGACCTTTGATCATATTTTTAATTCTATCAAAATCCTCTCGTGCTAGACCATTATCTTTTATGCGACCTAATAACTCTTTAATGGCGACAGTGGCAGCAGCAACTTTGTCATGACCTGAGGCCATGTAAATCCCAAAGTATCCCCCTTCAAGTGCTGCAAAGTGAACTGGCTGAGCTGAATAACAAAGCCCAAGCCTGTCGCGAACTTCAACAAAAAGTTCAGACGATTGCCCTGAAAGATGGGTGGTGAGCATTTTTAAATAAAGATTTTCTGGAGAACCTGTTTTGCCACAGGGAATCCCATGAAAAATTTGTGTTTGTTC
>JAGOVS010000113.1 GCA_018060625.1 Bacteriovorax sp.
AAGCGTCCGTCGATCCTTCCATTTTCCTTCCACATCCTCCGGATAAAGATAAATGCGATTTCCTTCTTTATCTGTTGTGGCCAATCTCTCGGGGTCTAATTCAAATCTATTCTTCTGAGTCATAAAAAACCTTTAACTTTCTTTTGCTTATTCTACTTTATTTCCCTGAGGAGCTTTTCCACCAGGCTGATTAGTATTATGCAGCGTTTGAACGTAGGCGACAACTTGATAAATTTCTTCGTTGCTTAAAGTTTCCGACCAAGCAGGCATTCCATTTTGCAGAACTCCATTAAAAACGACTGGATAAATCGTTTCCGGCGTTCCTTTTGCCCATAACCAGTATTCATCAGATAAGTTTGGTCCGATATCGCCAATCCCTTTTTCTTTATGACAGGCTACGCAGTTTGTTTCAAAGACCAGTTGACCTTTTTTCTCACCATCGTCTTTAAGGATGGCCTGGAATTTTGTTTCATCAAAAGTTCCATTCTGTTGATTAAACTTGTCCTGAAGCTCTTTAATGACCGCATAGTCTCGTTTTAATTCATCACGAAGTGTCGGGGCCCCCATGATTTGGTAAAGAACAAAGTAGAAAATACCAAAGGCAATTCCACCGTAGAACATGAATTTCCACCAAGCAGGTAGGGGATTGTCTAACTCATGAATCCCATCATAGCTATGATCTAGAAGAATCTTTTTTTCTCCTTCTTCTAAATGTAATTTTTCATTGTTATCGCTCATGCTTAACTCCGTCTTCTAAAACTATGTAAGATGAATCTTCATAGTATTTTTTATTCTCGTTTTTAAAAGTCCAATAAAGATAAACTAAAAAGCATACGCCAAAAATAATAAGGGCGGTTAGAGGAAGCCATGTTTGATCAAAACGGGCCAAAACTTCCTTATGCATTACGAACTCCTAGTTTGATGCCGGTTGGCTGCCATAATCCACACCTATTCTTTGGAGGTAGGCAATCAAGGCAATCATTTGTTTATCTTCAACGGCAGCTGGAACTCCTGATTTCATTAAATCTTCAGAGATCGCTTTTGCCTGCGCTTGGGCCTTTTCAACACCAGAAGCAATATCTTCATCAGAATAAGGAACTCCCAGTGTTTTCATTGCTTGCATTTTCTTTGGAAGAAGAACGTAATTAATTTTTTGTTCAACTAACCATTTATAATTCGGCATGATCGACTGAGGGGTTACATCTCTTGGGTTAAGCATATGTCTGTAGTGCCACATATTTGGGTATTTTCCACCAACGCGAGCAAGATCTGGACCTGTTCTCTTTGATCCCCATTGGAATGGGTGATCGTAGATAAATTCTCCGGCCTCAGAATTTTTTCCATATCTCAAGAATTCGTGAACCATAGGACGAACTTGTTGCGAGTGACAGAGGTAACAGCCTTCTTTGATGTAAACATCTCGCCCTAAGAGCTCAAGAGGTGAGTATGGTTTTACGGAGTCTAGTTTTGTGATGTATTGACTCGAAAGAAACGTAGGAACAAGTTCAATGGCTGTTCCAACGAGGATGGCAAGTAGGGAAAGAACAGCGAAAACCATAGGAAGGCCTTCGAGTTTTCTATGGGGCTCAGCATTTCTCTCTATAGACGAATCATCGAGAGCGTAAGCTTCGTAAAGAGCTTCTTTGCCAATAGAGCCTTGTTGCATTGTCTTGAAAAGGTTGTAGGCCATAAGAACAAAAGAGATAAAAACAAACGTTCCACCGAAAGCTCTCACCCAATACATTGGAACAATTTTTACAACTGTTTCAATAAAGTTTGGATAAACGAGTTTTCCATTAACATCAATTGCTTTCCACATAAGTGATTGAGTAATTCCAGCGATAAGCATTGATACGTAGTAAAGAACCAGACCTATTGTGGCCAACCAAAATTGAGTATTGGCAATTTTTTTGGAATAAATTTCAGTATTCCAAAGTTTTGAAACGAGGTAATAAAGAATTCCGGCAGTAACAAGATAGTTCCATCCAATTGTTCCAGCGTGAACATGACCTGGAATCCAGTCAGTGAAGTGTGCAATAGCGTTCACTGATTTAATGGCCAGAAGTGGTCCTTCAAAAGTAGACATTCCGTAGAATGTTAAAGAAAGGGCCATAAATTTTAACACAGGATCAGTTCTAACTTTGTCCCAAACACTACGAAGTGTGAGTAGGCCGTTGATCATCCCTCCCCAGCTTGGAGCAACGAGGGCCACTGAGAAAACCATTCCTAGAGTTTGTGCCCATTCAGGAAGAGTTGTGTAAAGAAGATGGTGAGGGCCGGCCCAAATATAAATGAAGACCAGAGACCAGAAGTGAATGATTGATAAGCGATAAGAGTAAACGGGTCTGTTGGCCGCTTTGGGAACGAAGTAATACATTAGACCCAAAAATGGAGTCGTAAGGAAAAAAGCAACAGCATTGTGGCCATACCACCATTGAACGAGGGCATCTTGAACACCTGAATAGATAGAATAAGATTTTGTCCAAGTGACTGGTAAGCTCAATCCATTGACGATATGAAGAAGAGCCACAGTGAGGATTGTCGCGATATAAAACCAGATGGCCACGTAGATATGACGCTCTCTTCTTTTAATGAGAGTACCAAAAAAGTTGACGGCAAAAACAACCCAAATAATGGTGATAGCAATAGTAATTGGCCACTCGAGTTCGGCGTATTCTTTTCCTCTTGTGATACCAAAAGGGAGAGTCAGGGCCGCAGCAACGATGATCAACTGCCATCCCCAAAAGTGGATACGAGAGAGAAGATCATTAAACATGCGCGCTTTGAGAAGTCTTTGGTGTGAATAGTACACACCTGCAAAGACAGCATTTCCACAAAAAGCAAAAATAGCTGCGTTTGTGTGAAGTGGTCTCAAGCGTCCAAAAGTGATCCATTCTAAACCAAAGTTCATCTTCCAAGTGGCCAACTGGAAGGCGATAGTTACTCCGAAAAGCATGGCAAGTGCTCCCCAGATAATGGTTGCTATAACAAACAGCCTTACGACTTGATCATCGTAAGAATAGGTCTCTAAGCGACCTGTTCGGTTGATAGATGGTGAACTCATTTTCCTTCCTTGTTAGTGGTGACAGTGGATTTGTCCTTATTAATATTCAAGTTATTCTCTTCTATAAGCATTCTCATTGAGGGAGTTTCCAAGTCATCGTATTGGCCTTTCATGGTCATCCAGATAAATCCAGCAATGAATAAAACGGCAAGCACGAGTGCCAACGGCAATAAGATAGTGATGACTTCCATTAGATTCCTTTTTTGTTTTTTAATAGTGTATTTAATTTTTTTGTTCCCATCAACGTGGAAACAAGGACAGTCAAAGAAGAGACAGGCATTATGATTGCTGCAATTAGAGGAGAGATCATACCAGCAAAGGCCGCATAGACCGAAAGTCCGTTATAGAGGAGTGAGAGGACTAAATTGCGCTTGATGACTTTCATGGTCTCTTTTGAAATAGTGATGAGGTCTGGAACATGGGAGATTCCAGGAGTGGTTAGGTAGATATCCGCGGATCGAAGGGAAATATCCAAAGAACCTAATACGGCAACACTGACAAATGAGCGTGAAAGGGCCATGGCGTCGTTGGCCCCGTCACCGACCATAAGGGCATGAGGATTCTTTTCAATCATATCCAGCTTTTCCTCTGGCGACATTTTTGCCAAGGCATGATCTTTGGGAATCCCAGCTTCAGAGGCGATTGATTCAACGATGCTTGCTTGATCACCCGATAAAATGCTGACATCAATACCTTGAGAATGAAGTTCTTGGATTGATTGTCTTGAATCACGTCTGAGATGGTCTTCTAGGGAAAATTCGGCGATTAAGGATTTATCTTCAAAGATTTTCCCATTATTAATTTCATAGAAATGGCCATTAATGACACCTTCAACACCAGAACCGATTATTTCTTTGTAGTCAGTGAGTACGTGGAGTTCTTGAACCCCTTTTGTAAGGGCGTATTCCTTAAGTGCATGGGCAACCGGATGAGTGGAGTACTTCTCTAAAGTGCTAATGACTTCAAAAAGGGGAGTCTGGGGATTTTTCAAGAGAGAAAAAGTATTGATCTTCAAAACACCATAGGTGAGTGTCCCCGTTTTATCAAAAAAAACCGACTTTACGCTGGAGAGTTTTTCAATCACTTCATTATTTTTTATGATAATTCCAAGCTTTGATGCCCGAGAGAGCGTTCTGGTTAAGGTAAGTGGAGTGGCCAATGCTAGAGCGCAAGGGCAGGTAATAATGAGCAGGGTAAACGAGCGTTCGATGGCCGTTTTTGTTTTTCCCTGAGAATAGAGAGTTATAAAGAGAATGGTTGCTAGTAAAAAAACGGCCGCGACAAAATACTTAGAGATTTTATTGGTGAGGTCTACGATAGGCGATTTTTGTATCCACCCATTTTCGATTTGCTTTAAAATTTTTCCAATACGTGACTCAGATTTGATTTGTTCAACCTTGACGAGGATTGCATCTGCAAGATTAATGGTTCCTGAGTACACCATTGAGCCCATTCCAACATTTTCTGGTTTTGATTCTCCTGTTAAAAGTGAGTTGTTCACGAGAGTTTTTCCCTCAACAATCACTCCATCTGCTGGAATCATTTCATTGGTTGAAACTTTGATGACATCTCCAACTTGAAGAAACTGAGGATGAATTTCGATAAAGAGGTCACCGGCTTTTTTAAGAACACTGGTTCCCTCGTAAAAAAAATTGAGGTCATTGGCGGTTAATCCTTCCTCTTGAATTTTATTTAAAAAATAACGAGATAAAAGCAGAAGAAATACCAGCGCGGTGAGCGAATCAAAAAAATTCTCAGGAACTCCAATCAACAAGTTATAAATTCCGGAAGCTGCTCCAAGCAAAAGGGCCCCAGATATTGGAATGTCGATGGAAAGCGTGCGATTTCTCAGAGCATTCCATGCATTTTGGTAAAATGGCGTTGCTGAATAAAAAAGAACGGGAAGGGCAAAGATCACGGTGAGTAGGTTAAAGATCTGAGCATAGATTCCTTCGGCCCCAGCATAGATTGAAACAGCATAGAGCATAATATTTCCAGCACCCGCACCTGCAATCCCAATTTTCAGAAGCATTTTTCTCGCTTCGCGATTTTTAAGATCTTGGCTGCTTTGATTTCTCTTTAAGGGGTGAGGTTTATAACCTAAATTATTAAGCTCTCTAGCAACCTGAGAAAAGGTTCCATTCTCAGTAAGCGAAACTGTCACAACTGATCTTTGCATGTCCAATCGACAAAGTTTTACACCCTCTAAATAGTCGGGTAATTTTTCAATCAGCCAAAGACAGGCCAGGCAATGGATGCCTTCGAGGTAAAATTCCATAGTCGGGGACTTGGTTAAACTCTCGTAAGAATAATCGGCCAAAAATTCAGCGCTATCGAGATAAGAAAATTGTTGAGGCTTATTTTCAACAGGAGACCTGCGCTTATAAATCGCCGACTGTTTTTTTATGGCGTAATACTCTTCCAATCCCTTAAAGTTAATGACATTAAAGACGGTCATGCAGCCTGTGCAACAAAAAGGCTCTGAATGGTCCGAATCGCTTTCGTTGAAAACGGGGACAAGGATCTCCTCGTCGCAATGGGTGCAGGCCTTCATCTGACTTCTTCCTTCAGTAGTTGCGCCAGAGAAGTATTGTCGTCGTGGATAATTTCTTTAATAGTACTCTTGTCTAAAAAGCATAAGGTACTCTCTGGTTGAACAAGAGCGCTGAGTTTGGCCGGAGAGTTTGTCATGAGTTCACTAAGTCCGATCAGTGCGCCAGGTTTGAGAATCTTTTTAATTTTTTTATTTTTAATGAGTTGAATACAGCCTTCAATTAAAAGGTAGGCGACAATGGGAACTTGGCCTTCATAAAAAAGGGGACACTGAGTATTGTACTTCTTTTCAGAAGAAATTTTTTTGATTTCCATCACTGACTGATTTTCTAAATTGATAGCTTCTATTTTACTCATTGGCCCATTCTAGTAGAGCTTGAGCTTAAGGAGTATAATCTAAATCAGCTTTTTTAAAAAAATATTTTCTTTGTTTAATAATTGATATTGGCCCAATTGAGGAGTTCTTCTTCGTCTTTAATATAAATGGTCTTACCTTCTTGCTCAATAATTCCTGCATCCTTAAATTCAGTCATAAAGCGAATAAGCGTTTCATTGGCCGTTCCAATCATAGTGGCCATTTCTTCTCGGGTAAGTTTAATGTCAATTCTCCAGCGCCCATCGACTTTTATGCCGTGGCTAGCTTTAAGAGAAAGAATAAGTTCAGCGAGTCTTTCGCGAACATTTTTTTGATGAAGGGAGGAGAGTTTTTTCTCGGCCACTCCCATATCCCTTGATAGTTTGTTGATTATATTCAGAGCAACAGAAGGGTTATTTTCGATGATTTTGAGAATAAATTTTTTATCGATGAAGCAAACCTCGCTGTCTTCCATCGCTGTAGCTGTCGCGGAGTAGTTATCTTCAGTGAAAAGGCTTCTGTGCCCTAAAATATCACCACCATGGACAATTCTGACGATGGTCTCTTTTCCATCTGGTCCGGTTTTAGTGAGTTTTATATTTCCTTTACTGATGCAATAAATTCCGAAAGGGTGATTGCCCTGAACAAAAAGCGTTTGTCCTTTTTTATAGGTGTTATTAATTTTATGATTAGAAATATCATTTAACTCCATGAGTTCGAGGTCGCAAAAAATGCCCTCATCTTTTGATTCACAGTGCTCACATGAAGAATGGATATTTTTTTTCATCTTAACTAAGGTCCGTTGATCATTTAATAGTGGTAAAATGCTAGCATTATCTCTACGAAAAAACACGATTTGAATACAGATTAAATGATATTTGTGAGGATAGCGGAGATAATTTAGCAATGGGTCATAGAGGGACATTTTAAACTGATTGCCTCTTTATCTGCAGTTGGCTAAGCTTTTAGGACTATTGACAACTACAAAAAGTGACACACTTGAAAAAATTCATTATTTTTAGCCTCTTCCTTTTTACCAATGCCTTTGCCGTAGAGGGTATGCCGCATTCCCGCATTTATCATCTTGAGGGAACTGATTTTAAATACTCCAAACCAGAAGTTTTCGAGTTTGCTTCTACTCTTCCCAAGAATGGTTGGCGTTTTCTGGATTCTTCATTCTCCTCCCAGTATTTGGGTGCTTGGGGGATTATCGCCCTTTCGACAGGAGTGATGATTGTTTATGATCATCAGATTACAAAGCAGACTCAGCGGCTAGGGCGATTTTTAAAACTTGGAAACGATGAAAGTACTAAGGCCACTTTTAAAGTCGGAGGCGCGGCCCTCCTGCGCAGACCCAGTGATTTAAGCTCAACTCTCTATTTTATAGGTGATGGGTGGGTAACCATAGGGCTCATGTCAGGTTTTTTTGCATCAGGCATGATTCAAGACAGTCCCAGATCTCTTCAAGTATCTAGTCAGCTCTTACAGGGTCTTCTTTTAACGGGATTGACGACACAGATTATTAAGAGAACGACAGGACGGGAGAGTCCGAAAGTGGCAACCAAACCAGGAGGAAGATGGAAATTTTTTCCTTCAACGTCAAAATATCAGGCCACGACTTCTTCTTACGATGCCTTTCCTTCAGGACATTTGGCAACGACCATGACCGCTTTTATGATCATTTCAGAAAACTTTCCAGAATATACTTGGATTAAGCCTGTTGGGGCAACGGCCATGGCGCTGCTTAGTTTTCAGATGGTCAACAACAGCGTTCACTGGGCAAGTGATTATCCTCTGGCCTTGGGGATTGGTTATATGATTGGGAAGACCATTGTAGATAATGGAAGACAGAAAGTGGACGACCCAAATCAAACCCAATCTTATTTTAGCCCTTTTTTAGATGACTCTGGAAAATTCGGGCTTGCTTGGAATGTGAATTATTAAGTCGAGTCGTCACTAATGACTTCGCGCCTTTAAATTGAGTCACAAGTGGCCATTATTTTCAAGTAGGCGGCCCTGGGAGTCCTCTCTAACGCCCTAATAAAATGTAATTTCTTAATAAAAAATTAAGGATTGTCTCTTTAAATTATAGTGAATAGAACTTCTTAATGAGAGAGGGGAATGCCCTTGGGGCAATGGTTTTTATTGAGAGATCGCTCCGGCGTATAATCAAGCTTTCTTGATGAACAAATGGAGATTGTTTAAAAATGAAACCATTACTGCTGCTTTTTTAAATTTTATAACGGATGTAACCGACAAGTCATGAGTATAAGTTAAGTTTATTTAATGAAATTTGGGAGCATTATGGAGCACACATTACTAGAAAATATTCAGGTGGTTATTATCGATGATAGTAAGATCGCCTTAAGTGTTATGCAATCCATTTTGACCAAATACAATTGTCATGTAAAAACCTTTCTTGATCCCCTCGAGGCTTTGGCCTATCTCAAAGAAAGTAAGACCATCATTCCCGACGTGATCATCACTGATTACGGAATGCCGGAAATGACCGGTGTAGAGTTCATTGGGGAGATAAAAAAATGTTCTCACCTAGTGAATGTTCCGACATTGATTTTGACAGGACATAATATTTCAGAAATTTATATGAGTGCAATAAATGCAGGGGCAGATGCGTTTGCTAGCAAATCTAGTATTCAAGAAGTAATAGTCGCTCAACTTCTGGCACTGCTTAGAACAAGTAATTTAAAGAAAACGCAAGATACAAATCATATGATT
>JAGOVS010000114.1 GCA_018060625.1 Bacteriovorax sp.
GCCTCTTGAATCACTAACTTTACATTTTTAGATAACCTTCCTGACGGCTTTACAGAAGGAGTCTTTCTTACCATCTCTATTTCAGAAATAATAAGCATGTCAAATTTATTAACATTTAATGACGCAAGAATATATTCCAGAGAATTATTCTTTAATAAGAAAAGTGAATGTAGAAGAGTGTCTATACAAACATTCGGCCTATTATATTTAATAGCAAGACCTTTTGCCCTTTCGACTACGTTTAAAAAATCCTTGGAAAACAGCATATTATTAAATTGAAATTTCGATACTAGCGTCAACAGTTTTGGTTTCGCCCGTAAAAGACGAAACGTGAGTTAGATTAACTCTATTTACATCTGTTTCGGTTTCTATTTCAAAGTCTTTGATCAACCTCGAAATTTTTGCCTCAAGAGTCGCCCTTTTTTGTTTAATATCTTTAATTTCCATTATTTTAAATCCCTAGTTTTCATTAACACCTTGTCTGTCATTACTTTAATGTTATCGACAAAATCCGATCCGCCATTGCCCCGATTGGCTTTGACAACTAGAATTTGTCCCTTCTTTAGCTTAATACTATCCTCAAAGTTTGTCAACTTCTTTTCCTTCTTAGAGTCACAAAACATCAGCCGTCTTGTCGCGTAATCATCCGAAACAATCAGGGTCATGTATCTGTTCCCCTGTTTAGACATTTTGGTAAAAAAGTCATCAACAATAACAACCGCTCGCCAAGAACTTAATAAATTATCTTCGACATCTCTTAGGTCGTTAAGTTCATAAATTTCCTGAAAACATTCTTTGAGTTTAAAAGAAAAAGAGTAGCCAAGTAATTGCTTCTCAAACCACCAAATAGAAAGCTTCTCATGTTTTTTGTTCTCCATAAACATTTGCTTAAATGGCGCGAACTTCTTTTTAAATGTCTCAAAACGAGAAGGTTTCATAATGGTTTTACCATCGTCGCCAATCGTTCCTTTTTCAACAATATCTGAAATTGTATTTAGTAAATCATAATTATACTTCGGGCCAAGCATCATAATATTTCTTTGCTCGCCTTTTCCTGTTAATAAATTAAATGCCTGTGCCTCTAACACTGTTTTGGATCTGTTTCTTTCTCCTAAACATCCGGCGTAAATAAGGGAAGTTAATACTCCAATATTAATTCCTACTGACTTGGCGGCAGTAAAAACTTCATATTTATTCTTTGGATTAATCGCGGCAAACTCCTCTAATGCTTTGAGAGTATTTTGGGAAATCCCTTTGATGGAAGAAAGGCCATATCTAATATTGTTCCCTTCAATTTGGAAATCCATTGATGATTTTTCAAGATTTGGGGAAAGGATTTTAATACCAAAGTCTGATACTTCTTTGGATACGTCGGCGATGACTTGAAGAGGATCTGGATCAAAATTAGCCGTGTCAAGAATGGAACAGAAGAATTCTTTGGGGTGTTTCCATTTGAGGTAGATTGTCTTACTCGCTAATATTGAATAACTTACGCTATGCGAAAGGTTGAAGCTATAATTTGCGGAAGCCTCCATCACCTTCCAAAAATACTCTGCCACGATTTCGTCTACTCCATTTTCTTTTGCCGCATTAAAGATCTTCTCTCTCCATGCTGGCATTTTATCTCTTTGCTTTTTCCCAATAATTTTTCTAATTGTCTCAGCGTCCTCTTTTGGTAATCCAAATACCTCATGAATGGCCCTCATACCCTGCTCCTGAAAGAGAAGAACATTCTTTGATTGGGATAAAATTTCATCCAGTTTATCATTTAGCCCCATTTTTTGAGGGGATCTTTTTTGCTTAATATATTCTCCTACGAAGGAAAGGGCTCCGGGCCTAGCAAGTCCGATGACATCAGAAAGCTCAATTAAATTAACTGGTTTAACCTCTTGCGCCACCCTGAAATTTGTCTCTGCACTTACCTGAAAAAGACCTGACGGCGATTTAAAATCTTGAAGCACTTCATAAATAAATGGATCTTCAGGATCAATATCATCAATATTAATTCCAGCTTTTTCACAAGCCTTATTTGCAATGGTAATGGTTCTTAATCCAAGAATATCAAACTTAACCATTAAATCGGCTACGTCATTCATTTCGTAGGCTGTAACCAAATCCCCGTCTTTACTTAGCTGAAGAGGGCAAATAGAATCAATCTCTGCATAGGAAATGGCTTGCCCGCTAGGGTGCATTCCACTATTTTTATTTAGATCTTCAATCTTTCTCGCCTGTTCTACAACATTCTTATTAAACTGCGCCCACTCTTGAAACTTTTCATTATCCTCTAAAGCCTCTGCGATAGATTGAACAACGCCATGCTTCTTCTGGATCAAATCTGAGACTGCCCCCGCTTCTTCTTCATTGGCATCATTAAAATATTTAACCGCTTCCTTAATACAGAGTTTTGAAGAAAAAGAATTAAAAGTGAGGATCTTTGCTGTTCGCCCTCTATATTTATTTTCAATATAACTAATTACTTCATTGCGCCGCGCATAATCAAAATCTAAATCAACATCTGCCAAAAGCGACCCGTCGAAATAAACAACTCCATCGACTTCTCCTACTTTTTTGATCCGAGTCTTAGAAACAAATCGCTCAAAAATTAAATCATATTTAACAGGATCAACCTTTGTTACCCCAATAATAAAAAGAACAAGACTAGAAGCCGCTGAACCCCTCGCGGGGGACATATTGATTCCACTCTCATTGGCGAAATTAACAATATCCCAAAGAGCTAATAAATAATCCACTAGCCCTGTTTCTTCAAATACTTCAATTTCGTATTTAGCTTGTTCATAATACCTTGCCCTGTCTCCTTTTTTATCAATTCCTTTTTTAAGGATATTTTGGCGAACAAGTTTTCTGAGAAATTCAGAATTAGTTGACGTATTTGGAAGATCTAATTGAGCATAGTATTTCTGGTCAATTTCAATACGTGGCAATGCTGCACCGATTGGCTCGCAGTCTTTATAAGAAGAAAATTCAGAAAACATCTATATCACTATACTCTAAAACTTACTTATCGTCAACCTTTTTCTTCTTAAAGATTTTTTCCCAATTATCTCGATACTTGTCCCCTTCAACCCTTCTCGGAGTTGAACCTTTTCCTGCGCCAGTTGATTTTTGTTTGCTCATCTTACTTCAAATGTATATGTCCAAGGGTATTTAATATCTCCTATAGACTCGACAAATTCTGTTTCAATTAAAATGGCGAATCCTCCTTCAATAATAACATGATAATCAGTATCATCTTTCAAAACCCCTTTGTATTTCTGAGAAAACTCAAATGGTTTTTCTTTTTTATAACTAAGACTGAATTTTTTATCATCCATCTTAAAACAATTCAGGCATCACTTCTTTAACTCTCCTGTGACTAAAATGAAGTAGCGTCTTAAAATTAACCGTTGGATTTTTAAATTCCTTAACAAAATTCCAGCATTCTTCTTGAACTAAGCAATAAAATACTGTTTGGAGTAATCTTGGAATAAAATGAGACGACCAACCTTCATTTTCTAAAACGATTTTCGCATATTCTTTTTCCACTAATGATTTCGTAATATATTTACTTACAATTTCATCTTCAATCATATCCGGTCCTTTAATAATTGGCCCGCCCATAACCTTCGCATGTTTTTCTTTAAATTCTGATGTTACAATTTTAGCCCAAGTTGTGCGACCAAATCTATTTACAAAATCATATCGTTTAATAACAATTCCTTCGCCAACCCCTTTTCCATCTTCAATAAGAAAGACATTATTGTTTAGTTGGTTGATAAACTGATCATAAGACCCGTTTTTGATCGTTGCAAGGATCGGGATATAGTCAATGCCCAATTCCTCAAATTCCTTAGAATACTCCGCATACGGGATATAAATTTCCTGTTCTCCATTTTCTTCTACAACGTCAAAAATATAAAATCTGCGCCAAGCGGCATCTCGATAGGTGTTTAGAGAATGTGAGACTAGCCACTCTCCATATAGTCGCCGATTTGGATATTTAAAAAGGTAATGCTTGATGTTCTCCTGCTGAATCAACCATTTGTAAAATCCGGCGTTATCATTATCAAGACTCAATTCCCTATTTCTTGACCCTGCTTTAACTTCTTCTTCGTCTAACCAGCAAGAAGAGTTAGTTCCGTCTAGTTTGGAAAAGACATAACACTCGCCAAGTTCAATTGCTTCGACTTCTAAATTGCCGAACCTTTCCACATGTTGATATTTTTTAAATTTCATTAAAATTCACTGTTTAAATATTTCTCCCAAAACACATTGAAATCCGTATCATTAAATGCCGCATCAAAAAACCAATAATCCAATTGCGTATGATCCTTGAGTCCCAAAATTTCTTGAGCCTGAGAATATAACTCATTTTCTTTTTGGCGCAATTCTTTGATCTCATCAATCAACCTTACTACTTTTTCTTTTTTGTCATCCATGTCTTATATTATAGATTATCAATTGTCTTCTGTCAACTTTTTTTCCCAAGATTTAATCCATACTTCAAATTCTTCCGGCGATGTTTTCTCAAAATTTTTGTTATAATAATTAATCTGAGTTTCAGAAAGAAACCTATTAATGTTGGATTTCCTTCTGTAGCTGTTATTATCCATAATCTTCTTTTTATTTTCAAATGTTATTCCAACCAAGCTTTCAAGACGGACAAATTCAGTATCGCCAAGACTAATTTGACGAGTCATCCAATGGTAATTACTCTCAACAGTCTCGCCCCCTCGTCGCCATTTTAAATCAATTAATTCTCCATATTTAATATAAACTTTTTCGGTCGGAAAAACTTCTTGGTTTACATCGCAGCCGTAAGTATAAACTTTATTAAAGAACTTTTCTGGAGTATGGAAAATCACCCCTTTTTTAGATATTGTTTGAATGGCCCTTCCAATAGTAACTCTATCTTTTTTATACCAAATCTCCCTATAAAGACATTCAACGTATTCCTGATTGATTTTATAAATGCACCTATTCCAATAGAATCCTCCTTGGAATTTTTCGTAAAAGTCTTTATATTTCATTTCTTTAAATGTTGTAAAACTTTATTTAGATTTACTTCAAAAGGCGTTGCGGCCCTTTTCTCATTATAGTGAAAAAGATTTCCGTGATGATCTCTTAGATTTTCAAACCAATGATAATTGCCTTCTCTTTTAAAAAGAGAGTGTTCGTATGGTAGAAGGGATTCTAAATATTCAATGGTTATCCTTTTTCTCTCTTCTGAAGAAATGTCTAGTTGAACTGTAGCGTTTATTTTCATAACCTTCGGTCTTTACTTTACTGCGTAAAGCGGTTTTGTCAAATCAATAATACAACCCATCATTAAGAAGTTTTTCAATAGCATCTGCTAAAAAATTTTCAGAACAACCAGAAACCGGAAGAGGATTTGCCCTTCGATGTTCTCTAAGCGAATGAACCATTGCGGACAACATTCTATGAGCGCCACGATTCATTTTTACAATTCTATCGGCGACCTCTGGAATAGTTAATTCGAGTCCTATCCCATCTGTTTTATCTAAATTCTTCCATTCATCAATCTTTGTCATAATTTCAGTCTCTTTTTTAATTCATTAAATATCGCTAGTGTATCCCGACAATCCACAATTGCGCTATGACGGAATTTTTCATCACTACTCGTAATTCCCAAATCTTTCAAAAGCGCCGTTTGGCTCACTTTTCCTTTCAAAGTTTTGTCGTTTAAAATTTTAAATTGCCATTCTAACATTGAACCCCGCTGTGGTTTTTCTATATTGTTTTTATAAGCTAATCCAAAAGCGCGGGTATCATATACTCTATCCAAAAATTTAGAATAGTCAACTCTTTCTCCCGCTTGTTTTGCCAATATATCGCATAAAAAAATATCAAACCCAAGTATATGCTGACCAACTAAAATATATTCAGGATCATACAACACTTTTTTAAATTTCTCCCAAACTTCCGTTGCCGACTTCTTTTCGCGCTTATACTTTTCGGCGTCAAAATTAGTTAACTTTCTGACCACATCTGATAAATTAAGATTAGGCACATCAATATAATATTCATTTTCAGAAATGATTTTAGAGCCGCTTGAATTTATCCAACCTAATTGCCAAGCCTTATTAGAATTAACATCTTCGATTCGATGAGAAGTGTTTAAATTTCTTGTCTCGAAATCATACACGCATATTTTCTGATCGTAACTTAACATATTGAAACTGAATATAATTTTTCTTTCTTTATAAGATGTGCCAGCAATTCCTGAATTTGAACTACCTCGCCATTTCTAGCAAAGATTCCTGCTTCGCCACGGGCGGCACCCTAAGATGCCTAATACCCGCTCCACAGGCTGTAACCGTAGTCCCTACGGCCAGAATATTTTTAGCGGCGTTAATGTCACGATCATAAGTGACACCACATTCGCATTTTACGCTTCGCTTGTCAAGCGAAACCTTGTTGGTTTTCCCACACGAATTACAGATTTGCGATGATGGAGAAAACTGATCAATTACGATCAATTCTCGTCCATACCAACTCGTCTTGTAGTCTAACATTTTTCTAAAAGATTGCCACCCTTGCTCGCCTATTAAACGAGACATTTTACGGCTTCTTTTTTGAATTATATCGGACACCTTCAAGTCTTCAATCGCGATCACTTGGTTTTCGCGAACGATTGAAGTCGACAGTTTATGGAGGAAATCTTGACGTATATTTACTATTTTTTGGTGAACGCGGGCAACTTTAATCCTTGTTTTTTCTCTATTTTCTGATCCTAATTTTTTGCGAGAATGTGACCGTTGCGCCCTTGCTAGTTTTCGACGCATTTTGCGAATTGAATCGGGCTGCTTAAATTTACGACCATCCGATAATGTCGCAAAAGTTTCTATTCCTAAATCAATACCAATCCTCTCGTTAGATGGTGAGAGTTTTTTAACTTCTTCTTCACAAACAAAATTAACGAACCATTGGCCGGAAGGGCTTTTAGAGATATTACATGAAGACGGTTTCGTTAGCAACTTCCTAGACCAAGCCACTTTTATAGGTGAATTAATTCTTGATAGATAAAAATAATTATCTTTTAATCTAAAAGAAACCCCTACGAACCGCGCAGAGCCATCGCTTTTTTTTAATTTGAATTTCGGATAAAGAGCTTGTTTTTTAAATAAATTTACGAAAGCGGCATCAAGAAACTTAAGCGATTGCTGTAGAGGAACAGCAGGAACTTCCTTTAACCATTTTAATTCAGACTTAAGCACCGTTAATTGCTCGCTAGTCTCAAAAAAACCTATTTTTGTTTTATCTTTCTTATAAGCATCCGACCTTAATCTCAACCCCCAATTATAAACATAACGGCAACATCCAATCGTTTTCTTCAAAACGATTTCCTGTTCCTTGTTCGGAAAAATCCGAAATTTGTAACATCTATGAGCCATTAAACTTCTTTTATAAATTTTCCTTTATATCTATATCTACTAATTTAACTAAAACTTGATCACAATGACTTTCAGAAAGCATTGAAATAATAGCGTCCTGCAAATTAAAATGCTGATCTAGAATTTGAAACCCTTCGCATGGATTCTTTCCTAAAATAAGGTAATCTCCACAATCTTGTTTGATCTCAGTTATTGCACTTAGTTTCATCCTTCACTTTAGCCCGACTTCCCTCTTTTGTCAAGATAATCCTCCCAACAAAATTGATCTGAACAGAAATACTCTAATTGTGGCCGCTCAAACGTCGTCGGTCTTCCTGCTTTTCTTTGACACACGGCTTTATAAAATTGAAATGCCGCAAAATCTTCGCGTTTTTCATAGTATATACTCTTCGCTTTAATCGTTTCAATCTTCTGCTTTTTAAGGGCGCGGCTAATTAAAAAATCAAAAGGATGCCCGTTATCTTCTTCAAAATACCAAGGATTCAACCCTTCTAAATCTAAATCATGAATGCCGAAATGAAACAGATTTTTACAAATAAATGAATCATAAAATGGAACTGCTACTTGAATACCCTTCAACTCTTCTTTTTTTAATTCATAAACCCCGCCCCCTTTCGTGAAAGTTTTTGTATAAATCCTCCTAAGAGAATCAACGCCTTCCGAGTTTCTGGCGAAATAAATAAGTTTACTAGATTCTGAAGAGCATTTAGTTTCTAGTCGTAATCCAAAGCGCAATGGTTTTCCTGTTTTCTCTGATAATTTTTTGGCTGATCTAAAACCAGCCATACTATCTTCGACAAGAATCACTTCATCTTGGGGCAATTCAAATACCTTTTCTACAGTGAGAATTGATTTACCAATACTCGCGTGGGTTTTTACGAGTGCAATCATGACCAATGAGATTTTTTATCACTTCTCTTCCAAACTTCTCTGAGAACTTCAATTGGGTAAACTTCAAAAACCTCTTGATCTTCAAAAATGATTTGCTCTGATGTTTCTTCGTAATAAACCCCTATATTTTTAGAACCATCTGTCATAACCATTAAAACTTTATTAATTCCATGATTATCCATTCCGAGTATTTCCTCTTCAATCAAGTTGAAACCCTTAACCGACTCTCCGTGAGAGATTTTTTCCTGTTCTTCTTTTGTTAATTTCATTTAAATCTAAATCCGTGCTTTCCAAATTTACTTGCAAAATATACTCCGATCAATCCGCCGATGCCGCAAAGACCAAAGAAGATACTAAACACAATATCTTTAATTTTATCTTCTTCTTCTTTTTC
>JAGOVS010000115.1 GCA_018060625.1 Bacteriovorax sp.
TGCAATTGATACTGAAATGATTTTTCAAGCAATATTCCAAGAGCGACTATCACTAGGTGTTGCATCTATCATTTTACCCAACTCAAAAAACCTGCCCAGTTTAATTAATTTCCCTCTGATTCGGTCCGTCTACAATGACGCTATTTCCAATCGGCCAGAGACTCAAATTTACTATAGAGATCAGGATCTGCGAAAAATTATTGAAAAATTTAAATCCATTCACAACGTAGGAGATTACGACCACATGGGCCAAAATTTATCTGGCGTAACTTATTCCCCTCTTGAAAAGAGCAGACTCTCTCTCAAGACAACTGTAACGAATATTGACAACGTTTTCAATGTCTCCCTTGCCGCTGAAAAAATCGATGCGTCCGCATTTTTAGAATTGAGATTAAACCTCCTTAACTCTGGAAATATTGAATTGTCCGATAAAATAACTTCCGCTACATTTACTGGACATGACCAAGCGCTACTCAACGAGGTGATAGAAATAATACAAGGAAAAATAATTCTCACAACTGCAGAGATCGAAAACAAAATGGATTCCCTCAGTAAGCACTTTAACATTTCACCTCTTCAGTTAAAAATGATTCAAGAAAAATATCTTTTAAATGCCTATCTTCTGGCAAAAGATGCAAAAGATTCTCGCTACTTTAGTATCAATTTAAATAAACTATTAAAAGATTTCAAAATGACGAATTCAAGACCACTCGTCCCTCGTAGTAAGCTGGCATATCAAAGATGGCAAGAAGAGCTCCTCAACGCTTCTGAATATGAAACCATTCGCAGAACTTATTTACTTATGCTTCAACACAAAATCCCTATCCAGATTGAAATCAAAGATGATCTCTTGCGATTTTCGTATGCCCTTTTAAAAGAACCTGAAGGTGAATACATCTTTAGTAACAAACAAATTCACCGCACACAAAAAGCAGTACCTGAACTTAAATACTTCTCTTCTAAAGTTTTAAAGGAGGCCATTGCCTCAAGAGATATAAATACATTGTTAGATTTCTCACGGAAAATTTTCTCTTCCCCTTACGCGGCAGACTGGGAGGATCTAGCGATAGAAACATTAGATGCGGCCATTCGATTTCATGATGATCAAACAATTAGTAACTTAATTCAATACTCACTCTCTCAACCTCATGCTGAAGCCTGGAAGGATCTTGCATCAAAAGTGCTCACACAGGCAATTAACTTTCGAAATCCAACCTTATTACGCTCTTTTCCTGCTTACGTTTTCTCAACTCCTCATGCTTCCGAATGGGGGGATCTTTTAGATCAAACAATTGACGTAGCCATCGAGAGAAAAGACACTAGGCTCATGTCACTTATAGCAGAACACGCTTTTCTTTATCCAAACTCGATAAAAAACAAAAAACTTATAACTAAGCTTGTATCTGTCAGTATTCAAAATAAATATATCGACGTCATTGCCTCTCTTGCTAAGGGTGTATTTTCTCAGGATTATTCAATTGAATGGAAAGAGTTATTTCATAAACTCATCGTTGAAGCTATCCGTCTTGAAAACGATGAGGCCATGTTCAATATACTACTTGGCCAATTAAGTACAAAGAACAATCCTGATCTCTCTGTAAACGCAGAAATTAAGAATTTTTTTTATAAAACTTTATTTGAGCTCATTGCTAGCAAAGAAAGAGTTTCACTCAGATATATTTCTCGCATAGTCATTTCTGGTGTCACCCAAAAGGAATACAACCAACTAATATTTGCCATTTTCCCTATGGCCATTGAGTTAAATGATCATCGAACTCTTGAGAATATTAAAAAGGCCCTTGTAAAGAACTGCCCCCCTGAACTTCAAACACTCTTTGGAATCATTTCTCGCTATAGAAACGAAGAAGACTTTGAACAATTAAAAAATGACTACTATGGGTCCATAAAAAGGAGTGGACTTCAGCCTCCCTTGTCATGCAATGAGACCATAAAATCATTTTTTTAATTGCGAATTATGAACTTTATCATTTTTCAACTCTAAGCCATTCTATAAATAATTGCGTGACAGGCAAATGGCAGAAAGCATTCATTGATATGTACATTGTTCCTTGCATCTTAGAATATTTTTTATCGCATTTTGCATTCAGTTCAAAATACAGCTCGGAATCTTTTTGGGACATTTTTGGAATTTCCTTCTCACATTTTTTAATTGTCACTCCTACCATATAAGCATCACCACTTGCCCCCATCGAGCAGGCGTTAACTAAATTTGAAGCTTCATAACAACTTGGTGCTTCAAGAATAAGTTCTGTCACTTTATCCATGTAATCTTCATTCCCAAATTCAATTGGGCATTCCTCTTGCGCGTGGGAAGGCAAAGATATTACAAAGGCTAAAACAATTAATAGAAATGGCTTTTTCATAATTCCTCCATAGGTTGAATCCCTTTCTTCCCATATAATCCATCACCACACAAGTCTTAACCTGTTGAAATACCATACAATGATTCGATGTGATCCTTCTAAATTTGAGAAGGCTTTAAGTTGTACTGTAAATATTTCATGAAATGTGTGATAAAAAAAATCTGACATATAATTAACCTATTAATCTTATAACTCATCGGAAATAAAATAATGAAAGCTCATCATCTTTTATCCTTAACTCTCGTTTTTTCATTGGCCCTCATCACTTCTTGTAGTAAAAATGGAGACTCTCCACACTCAAGCAATTTTGCAACCACTCCTCCGCAAGAAAATACTTCTGAATCAGCAAGTCTTATTTCTAATGAACCAAAAAATAATATTTCAAATCCTGAAAACGCAACAACTCTAAATATATGCGCCAGAGGAACTGCTATTTCTAATGCCGTTACAAAAGCACTCAATGCAGAAAGTTGCGAAACTGTTTCAATAAAAGATATGGCAAACTTGCGAACGCTTGACTTACATACAGAAGCATCATGGGCCAATCAATTGCAAATTGATAAAATATCTGCAAACACATTTGAAGGTCTAACCTCTTTAGAAGAACTCGACTTAAGTGGAAACCTTATCGAATCAATAGACGAAGAAACTTTTAAAAACTTAAGCTCTCTTAAAATTCTTAACTTAAGTAGAAATAAAATAAATTCATTAAGCAATAATGCTTTTCAGTCTCTTGCTTCACTTGAAATCTTAGATCTCGGCCATAACTCCATAACAAATATTCCAGCAAAAATATTCGACGGTCTCGCAACCCTTAACTCATTAAATCTTTCTGGTAATTCCATTGGATCTCTCGAGCAATTGTCCTTAAAAGGATTAAGCAACTTAATCACTCTCAACTTATCAAAAAATAAAATAAAAAAAATAGAAATCAATAGCTTCTCGGAATTAGCACAAGTAAAGACTCTTGATCTTTCTGAAAACTCTCTTAGTAGAATTTTAAAATATAATTTCAAGGGACTTTCGGCCCTTGAAACTCTAGACCTCTCAAAAAATAAGATTGTCAAATTAGAGGCAAAAGCATTTAGCGGATTAGATCATATTGCAACTCTAAATCTTTCTAAAAACCCTATTCGCCTCATGGAGCGATTTAGATCTGGTCTTGAAGAAGAAGTTAATATTTTGGGAATGGGTCTTGTTAATCCTTAAGCGGCATTATTTATCTTTCTGAAAATGCCTTCTTCTTTTTGTCTCAATTTAAATTTCTTAACAAGAAAATTTATTCTCTCACTAGACGTGGCCACATCTTTTGAGATGGCAATACTTTCACTTGCGATATTATTCGTAAAGACTGCTGACTTGTGAACACGATTAGAGCCATCCCCTATTGAATCTGCTTCTTTAACAGATGTTGAAATTAAATTCATAAATTTTTCAGTTGTAGCAAATTGCTCTTCGGTTGCACTCACAACGATTTTCGCCGCAGCATTGATGCTATCCATGCTCTCGTTCACTTTTGATATTGAACAAGATAGATCAGTAGAATTATTCTTAATACTTTGAACTTTTATTGTAATTTCCTCTGCTGCCCTTGCTGACTGTTGGGCAAGCTCTTTTACTTCGCTGGCAACCACAGCAAAGCCCTTCCCCGCCTCTCCGGCCCTCGCTGCTTCAATTGTCGCATTCAATGCCAAGAGGTTTGTCTGTCTTGCAATATTGGTGATAATTGTAATGAATTGAGAAATATCACTCGAATTGCTTTCTAACATTTTACCGACTTCTTCTACCTCTTTTACATACTGAACCGCACTTGAAGTAAACTGAGTTGTCTCACTTGCCTGCTTTGAAATTTCACTAACTGCTTTTTTCAATTCTGAAGTTGATTGATTTAGATTTCTTATATTTGAAATGACTCTTTGTGACTGATCATTCATTTCAAGAGAAAGGGTATTTGTCTCCCCTGCATTTTTTCCTAACTCCTGGGAGTTTGAATTCAATGAATGGGCCTTTGTATCCAATTCCTTTGCCATTTTTTCTATTAAAATTAAATCATCAGATAATTTTGCAAAAAATGAATCTAACACATTGGCAAGATGTCCTATGGCATCGTTGGATTTCAAATTAATTTCTCTTGTTAAGTCCCCTGCTTCTGCCGCTTTCACAACTGCAAGAACTTTATCTACATTTATTCGAAGTTCTTCCGCCGACTTTTTTTCTAAGATGGCCAATTCTTCAGCTCTTTGCTTTTCAATTGCTGCGATTTTCACCGCTTCTTCTGCTTTTGCCTTTTGATCATTAGCAACTTTCTTTGCTTCTTCTGATTCCTTAACAGCATTCAATGCATTTTGCTTTTCTCTTTCGGCCGATTGCATAGACTCAAGTGCAACTCTCTTATCTTCTTCGGCCCTTCTCAAGGCCTCCTCTACTTGCTCTTTCATCGAGATCACGTTGTTCATGCTCTGAAGCTCATTTGCTTGAAAAACCGATGATGCAATAGTAACTACTAATGAGATCAGAAGTGAAATGGCCAACATTCCATAAAGCTTCAACTTTAGCTTGCTTACCGCTTTATTAATATCATCAATGTAAACACCATTTCCCAAGACCCATCCCCAAGGTTTGAACAAAGTTACATATGACACTTTTTCTATTGGTTTATCTTCGCCTGGTTTTGGCCATAAATAATTTACATAGCCCGAGCTTGACGGTGAAGTTGTTACCGTCGCATTCATTTCAACAAATAATTTTTTCCCATTAGGATCTTTCATATTGCTAATATCAGTATTGTTAAGTTTTTCTTTAATAGGATGCATGATCATTTTTAAATTTGTATCGTGAATCCAAAAATACTCATCGCCACTGTACCGTAGTTTTGAGATTGTTTTAGAAGCTGTCTTTTTTGCTTCTTCGTCTGTGAGTTCATTTAGTTTAACCTTTTCTTGGTAATGCGACAAAATATTAAAAACTGCATCGACAGTTGCCTTAGTACGTTCTTTACGGTTTTGGTGATAATTATTTTCAAAATTAGGTATGATAAAAAAGAAAAAAGCAAACAAGATAGGCATGGTTCCGAGAAGATTAATACTCACTATTTTTAACATTAATTTAGAATTTATAATTTGTAGATTTTTCATTTTGCCTCTGCTTGGTCATTTAATGAAATTATCGGAATATGAAAATTGTTCTTTAAAAAATAAAAAAGCCTCCGAGAAAGGAGGCTTTTTTATTTTTTATATAATCTATTTAGGCCGATTCAACATTTTTCTTTGGTGTTACGGTAGACGTTCCACTGGAGGCAGTCGAAAATGATCTACGAGGTCCTTCGATTACTTTTGGAGAGCTCTTTCCTGTCACAGACTCAAGCGTTACAATGACTTTGCATACTTTTTCATTCGATGGAACTTCATACATTACGTCAAGCATAGATTGCTCAAGAATGGCCCGAAGTCCACGCGCTCCTGTTCTTCTCTCAAGTGCTTGTCGGGCCACTTCTCTAAGGGCCTCTGTTTCAAATTCAAGCTCTATTCCTTCATATTCAAAAAGTTTTGCATACTGTTTTGTTAGAGCATTTCTCGGTTCGGTTAAAATAGATACCAGGGCCGCTTCATCTAACTCAGTCAACATCGCATTAACAGGAAGTCGCCCAATAAATTCTGGTATAAGCCCAAACTTTGATAGATCCTCTGGCTCAATTCCACCTAGTTTTTCAATTACTGATTGCTCAGCTTCTGTTTTTTCTGACATTAAACCCATTGGTCTCTTTGTCATTCTCTTTTCAATAATTTTGTCGAGTCCAACAAAGGCCCCTGCACAAATAAAAAGAATATTTTTAGTATCGACTTGAATAAATTCTTGTTGCGGATGCTTTCGACCACCCTTTGGAGGAACTGAAGCGATCGTACCTTCGACAATTTTTAGAAGTGCTTGTTGAACCCCTTCACCTGAGACATCGCGTGTAATGGAAGGATTTTCTGACTTTCTGGCAATTTTATCAATCTCATCAATATAGACAATCCCACGCTGAGCACGCTCAACATCAAAATCACAATTTTGTAGGAGATTTAAAATAATATTTTCAACGTCCTCTCCTACATAACCTGCTTCGGTTAAAGAAGTCGCATCAGCAATTGCAAATGGTACATTTAGAAATTTCGCAAGTGATTGAGCGATCAGCGTTTTTCCAGAACCTGTAGGCCCTGCTAACAAGATGTTCGATTTAGCCAGTTCAACAACATCCGTTTTTCTAGGATCACCTGACTTATGGGAAATTCTCTTGTAATGATTATGAACTGCAACCGAAATAATCTTTTTAGCTCGATCTTGTCCAATTACATAATTATCCAAATGCGCTTTGATTTCATGTGGCTTCGGAACGTTATCCACAACGGCCTTGGTATTGCTCTTCTGTGAATCTTCAAAAATAATATCGTTACATAACTCAATACATTCATCACAGATATAACAACCTGGACCAGCAATGAGCTTTTTAACTTCCTTCTGGGATTTTCCACAAAAGTTACAGTGAAGGGCACTTCCAAAATTTGATTTTTCTTTTGTCATTTTATATGTTCCTTAAGTTCATTTCAGCAAACATGTCTTTAATTATTTCGTTACTTTTTTAACTTGTTGCCACTTCTATCAATCACCACATCTATCAATCCTAATTCAATCGCTTTCTGTGGGTTGAGATAATTATCACGATCCGTTTCTTTTTCAATTCGCTCCATCGTCATGCCAGCACTTGTGTGTCGGACATAAATACCATTGAGTTGCTTTTTTAGGTCTTGAATTTCGTTGGCCTGAATCTGAATATCACTGGCCTGCCCGCGCGCGCCACCTAAAGGTTGATGAATCATAATGCGTGAATGCGGTAGCGAATGTCTATGGCCGGCTGCTCCTGCCGTTAAAAGAAGTGACCCCATTGAAGCGGCCATACCTACACAATAAGTATAAACCGGACAAGAAATGTGTTGCATAATATCGTAAATCCCCAGTCCCGCATAAACAGACCCACCAGGGCTATTTATATAAAAATGAATAGGGGCCTCAGCATCAGACTGCTCCAAAAACATCATTTGCGCCATAATAAGATTGGCCACAGTATCGTTAACCTCAGTTCCCAAGAAGACAATTCTATCGAGCAAAAGCCGTGAATAGATGTCGTACTGTCTTTCGCCACGTGCGGTTTGCTCGATAACGATTGGGTTAGGGATATAGGCTTTAACGTCCATTTTTTTCTCCAGATTTAATCAGACTTAACTAGTCAGTGTTGTAGAATTCATTTTCTAATCGGTTTCAAATGCTCAAATCTTTAACTATTTACAACAATAATACGTCTTTTTCAGTAGCATGCAAGTCCGCGTTATGTTAAGCCTTTTGCTCTGATATAAAAAGTTTTAATCTTGATCTTAGGACATAATCATCTTAAAGTTACACCGTTAATAACTATAATATATAAAAATTGTTTTAAGGAGAATTTATGTCTAGATTAGTCGGTCACACAGCTCCAGATTTTACTACTGATGCCGTTATTAATGGCGAAATCAAATCAATCTCTCTTCACAAGGATTTTGCTGGTAAGTGGAAAGTACTTTACTTCTACCCACTAGATTTTACATTTGTTTGCCCTACTGAAATTACAGCATTTGAAGATGCCCTCGCTAAATTTAAGGAACTTAACTGCGAAGTTATAGGATGTTCCGTGGATTCAGCCTTTTCCCACTTAGCTTGGACTCAAATTGAGCGCAACAAAGGTGGATTAGGTAAAATGCAACACCCGATTGCTGCTGACCTTTCTAAGAACATTGCTCGCTCTTATGAAGTGCTTGCAAACGAGGCCGTTGCCCTTAGAGGTGTGTTTGTTATTGATGATAAAAACGTCGTTCAAACAGCGACAGTGAATAATCTTTCAGTAGGAAGAAACGTTGAAGAAGTCCTCCGAACAGTAGAAGCTTACCAATACACTGCTAAGCACGGAGAAGTTTGCCCTGCTGGCTGGACGAAAGGATCTGCCACTATGAAAGCTGACCCGAAAGGTTCACAAGAGTATTTTAGTAAATTAAAATAATTTGTAACTGGACAGCGTAATTCATAACTATTTCTTTTTAATTACAGATTTTGTTGGGCCTATTGATTCAGATATAGAATAATAGAGCCAATGAAAATTGAAAACATTGATATAAATAAATCCATC
>JAGOVS010000116.1 GCA_018060625.1 Bacteriovorax sp.
GTACCACTCGGGCCCAAGCCCATACCAAAGCATAATAGTCGAGATCATCGCTGCCACAACAAAGATGATGACACCTAATTTGCGATTAAAATCTTTTTGAGAGTAGAAATCCTTGCGTCCGCAACCTGGACAATCCTTTAAGATACCGTCTAAGTGATTTTGATCAAATTGTACTGCTTGCTCGTGCTCGCATACTTCACACTTTACCCGAGAGGCTGAAATATCAGGATAAACGTGAATGCCAGAGCCACAATTCTTACATGTAAAATGCACCGTCATCATATATGCAATCCAAAGTTAAAAAAGATATAAGTTGAGATCAACTCTCCTATAAAAATAAAAAAAGTCATCGAATACAAAATCCCTGTTGAACTCTGAATTGATCTCATCTTTACGAGCTTCCAGTTAAAAAGACTCATCCCAAAAATGACAACGTAACCAAAAGACATTCTCATCAGTAACAAGAGCCAATTAAAGGCATATCCTGAACCAAGAGAAGTTTGTTCTTCAAAGAAATCAAAATGCTTATAAGTACTTATTAAACTAAATATTATTTTCAGTCCTAAAATTCCCCATGTAATCAAGGCCGCAATCTTAAGAGGTCGCTCGCTCAACTTCGGAACGACAAGATACCAATGCCCTAAGGTCATGCTATAAGTAATAATGCCCAAGAGTGCTGCAGATGAGAGCAAAAAGACCACATTGCTAAAATGAGGAGAGAAAAGCACAATATGCGCCCCAAGGGAGATTGAGATTAAAAAATAAAAACCCCACATTGTGATTGTTTTATTTTCTTGATGAAAAAGTGTTGTTGCCACCAATCCGAAGAGTGCCAACAATTTAAGAAACATGCCTAGATTAAAGCTTGAAAAATTCATGATCAAAGCAATCACGAGTGCGCCAATGGCCAGATTCGAAATCAATTTTATAAAACCATTTCCCGTGAGACGGCTTGAGGCAATGGGTGAAAAAAGCGTTAAGGCCCACGCAACAGAGAGAAGAAAAAATTCTGCAATCGTTTTTACATTTGCCATAAAAAGTTCATCATTCCTGCATTAAATTGAGACTGAATATATACCGCTAAATCATCAAGAATGACATGATTTATAGGGGGAATTTTCCCTTTAAATGGTGTCGATTTTGTCTGATAAGAGACTTCTAACCATTGCCCTTTTTCATGAGGCATCTGGTCGAAAGGGGCAAGGAGTACAAATAAACAAATATTTTTAAGGTCTGTACTATAATCTTGATATTTAAATAAAACGAGTGGAACTTCCTTAGCTATCTCAATCCCAACTTCTTCGAAAACCTCTCTGCGACCGGCCATTTCGGGTGTCTCCCCAGCTTCAATTTTGCCACCAGGGAATTCCAACATTCCATAGAGAGGGCCCACTTCCTCGCGAACTTGAACCCAAACATGAAAAGAATGAGCATTAATCTCTTTTAAAAAGATAACGATTGAGACAATCAGGTTTTTTTTCGTCATATTTTTTGATACTAACACGGGTAATGAATAAATTCGATTTGTTTCCACAAAAATCCCTGCTCTTTGCTCCTATGGAGGGCATTACAGATGAGCCTTATCGAATAGCGATACTCAAAGCTTTTCCAGAATGGGATTTATTTTTTTCTGATTTTTTAAGAGTTCCAACTGTTGGAAAAGTGAATGAGAAATTAATTATGGAGCACTATGGTCCACGCATTCATGAAAATCCTTCCTGGCGAAAAAAAAATTCCTTCCAAATCCTAACAACTCCAAGAGCTCAGACTTTAGCCGTTGTTGAAATTCTCGAATCTCTAAAAATGCATCACCTCGATCTTAATCTGGGATGCCCTTCTAAAAAAGTCAATTCTCACCTTGGTGGCGCTTACTTGCTTTCCGATCATCAATCACTCAAGACCATCTTAAAAACAATACGCCAGAACTTCACAGGACATTTTACAGTTAAAATGCGTGTGGGATATCGCGATGATAAAAATTTCTCCGACTCTTTAAAACTAATTGAAGATGAAGGAGTTGAGGCCATCACCCTCCATGCCAGAACGCGCGAACAACTTTACAAAGGTGTGGCCGATTGGAGTTATATTGCCAGGGCCGTAAATGAAGTTAAAATTCCCCTCATTGGAAATGGTGATATTTGGGTAGTTGAAGATATTGAAGATATTTTTTTAAAAACGAAATGCCATTCTGTCATGTTTGGCAGAAGTGCTCTAAAGACCCCATGGCTTGCCAAGCTTTACAAAGATTATATTAGCGATGATGCCCACATAGACGAAACCTTTCTGCTGTTTCAACGGAAAAATTACCTTGATCAATACTTCGAAGCATTACTTCTAGAATATCGCGAGTTAAATTGGCCAGACAATCTCATCCTAAAGCGATTTAAATCATTTTCAAGAAATCTTTTTGATGACTATGACGATTTTGAAATTATTCGTGGCTCATTTCTGAGGTCGGAATCTCTGGTGGAGTTTCAGGATCACTTGGCAAACTTAAAGTAATTTTTTCCAAAAAAAGCAAATAAATGAATTCAAAAAACACCGACCCCAGAAGAGTAAAAAAGATATTGCCATTTCCTCCGGCAATCAATAACAAAAGCGTAAAAGCGGTAGGAGAAATGGCCCTCACAAAAGATCGGCCAAAAGGAATTTTGTCGATCTTGATGAAAAGGTGCAAGTAATAATTTATTCTAATGATAACACTGAGAAAAGAGAAACGTGTTTTTCCTCCAATCAACATCTTCTCCTTTAGTCCCGGAGTTAATAGAGTGAAGTGCCAAACATAAGCAAGAATGAAAAAAAGATTATTCAAAAACTCAACGTTAAGAATTGTGAGAATTCCCCAACAAGCGATAAAACCCATCATTGAAATAAAATAATACCGAGAAAGAACTGAGGCCCTCTTCCAAAGTGCTTTCATTCAATAATTCCTGTCTTATGCAGAAAAGTTATCTCCGGAAATTGCATATGGGAAGGACTCGAAGCAACCATTTGAAAAACGTGCATAAAATCCTCTATGCTCATCATCTGATCTCTTGGTAGATCTTCATCCTCATCATCCCAAAGAGGAGTATAGATCGCCCCTGGCATGAGTGTAGAAAAGCGAACGCCTAAATGCTTCCACTCTTCACGCACAGATTCAATGAGCCCATTTAAGGCAAATTTTGATGCACAATAAGCTGAAATATTAGGAAGGCCCTTTTTTGCCGCCAACGAAGAAACTGCAATAATATGAGTTTGATCTTCAACTAAAAAATCACTAGCGTGTTTTAAAATATGGAATGGTCCTGTGACATTTGTGGCAAGATGATCACTGAATTCTCTATTTGATGTCTCTATTAGAGGAGACATTTCAAAAATTCCTGCATTCAATACTATGACATGCAAGGCATCTGTATGTCCTGCAACCAATTCATACATTTCTTCGACTGCTGCCTCATCACGAATATCACAAAGAATATCAATAAAGTTTTGATGATCAATACTCGTTCCACGCCGAGAGACGCCAATCACCGAAAATCCTATTTCTAGATAATAACGGGCCATTTCATAACCGAGACCCGAGGAGGTCCCGGTGATTAATGCAAATCGAGTTTCTTCCATTTATTTCGCTATACCCACAGCTTTTGTCTCACGAAGAACAGTAATTTTAATTGTTCCAGGATAAGACATTTCTTCTTCAATTTTTTTAGCGATATCACGAGAAAGCATGACTGTTTCTTCATCATTAACTCTATCATTCTCAACAAAGACTCGCACTTCTCGTCCACCAGATATGGCATAAGATTTCGAGACACCTTCGAAGCTGTTAACTATTTCTTCAATATCAGTTAAGCGAGAGACATAAGATTCCATCATCGCCTTACGAGCACCTGGGCGGGCCCCTGATAAAGCATCTGAAGCGGCCACGAGGTGAGCAAGGACTGATTCTGGCTTCTCATCATCATGGTGAGCTCTGATCGCATGAACGATGTCTGGAGACTCTCCATATTTTTTCGCAAAGTCTGCACCAATTACAGCATGGGAACCTTCCGCTGAGGCATCAATGACTTTTCCAATATCATGAAGGAGAGCAGCACGGCGTGCTTGTTTCACATTAAGTCCAAGTTCAGCGGCCATCGCTCCACAGATAAAAGCTGCTTCTATGGCGTGCTGATATTGATTTTGAGTATAAGAAGTTCTCCACTGAAGGGCCCCAATCAATTTTAAGATTTCTGGGTGAATTCCATGAACCCCAATTTCCATCTGGGCCTTTTCTCCCAAATCGCGGAGTTGTCTTTCCATTTCAGCCTTTGATTTATCGTGGAATTCTTCAATTTTGGCAGGATGGATACGGCCATCGGCGATCAATTTTTGAATAACCATTCTAGCGATTTCTTTTCTTACGACGTTGAATGAAGAAATAACGACAACTTCTGGAGTGTCATCAATAATTAAGTCAACACCACAAATTTGCTCAAAAGCTCGGATGTTTCGACCTTCTCGTCCAATCAAGCGGCCTTTAACATCATCAGAAGGAAGTTCAACTGATCCAATTGTTTTTTCCCCGACATATTCGCCCGCAAATCTTTGGATAGCAATTCCCACAATTCTTTTTGATTTTGCTTCAGCTTCTTCTTTTGTCTCTTCTTCAAGTCTGCGAAGAATTTTACCAAAATCAACTCGAGCCTCTTCTTCCATTGCTCTCAGAAGTTCATTTTTTGCTTCTTCTTTTGTCATTTGAGAAACTTGAGCAAGGCGGTCATTAAATTCATTTTGCTTATTTTTCAAACGAAGAGACTCTTCTTCGTGAAGTTTTTTTCCAACTTCAAATTCAATCTCTTTCTCTTTTAAGACTTTTACTTCTTTTTCATGTTCTTCAATTTTGCGGTCTAAGGTCGCCTCTTTTTTGGCAATTTCACGTTCTTGGTTTTTTATTTCATTTGTTCTGTTCGTTATTTCTCGGTCTGAGCGCTCTTTTTCTTCTTTAGAAATCTCTTTTGCTTCTTGTCTGGCCTTATATTTAATCTCATCAGCGTATTTTTTAGCCTTTTCAACAATATCATTTCCCTTGGCTTCTTTTTCGGCGATATCTTTTTTTACTTGGTTGTTCTTAATCACAAAACCGACGGCCGCGCCGATGATGGCAAAAAGTATTGATGCCAAGATCACTGCTATATTCATTTTCAAGCTCCCTTTATATTTTTAACATGCTCATTTGCACTTAATTATTTTTTCTTCTGTCACTATATAATCTAATTTCACATCGTGTTCTTCTGTGGGAAGACTCTCTAAAATCTGCAAAGAAAAGCCAACTCCAATTTTAATTCCAAGATAATGGGTCAGGTACTTATCATAAAACCCTTTCCCTCTTCCTAGCCTTTCTCCTTTGGGTGAAAACGCTAAACCTGGAATCAGCAGCATTTCAGGCACCAACTGTTGCGCCTCTTCTTTGGGACCCAAGATCGAAAAGCCAAAGTCTTTTTTTTCAACCAATTCACTCAAACTAGTTTTTTTAAAACTCATCACTTTCATCTGAGAGTCGATAAACGGATAAGCCGTTAAATCATGACACTCGCTGGGGAGTTCTAAATACCAAAGGGCTTCCTGCACTCTCTGCAGAGGAGCAAAGGCCCCAATGCTCATTTTCTTTTGAATAACGAGGAGTTCACTAAAGAGTAAGACGAGATTCTTTGATAAGCTCAAACTCTTCTGTTTGAGTTCAACTTCATCCATTAAAGAAAGCTTAGCTTTCATTAAACGACGACATTCTGTCTTATTCATCACTTCTAGCGAGTCGTTGGAGAGACTTCTTCGATGTATTGAAGGGCATCAACTGCCGTTCTTCTCAGTAGATTAATATTTTCGCGATACTCTTTTTCTAAGGCTAAATTTTCACCAGCAAATTTTAACACCAATAAAACGGCGATTTGAGATTGACTCAATTGCGGTGAAGAACTCAATATTTTAAGAGCTTCGGATTGAACATATCCGACAATATCACTTGGTCCAATTCCCTCAAGCTTTTCATCTTTTTTGAGCTTGAGTTTTTGGCCTAATACTTCAAAAACTGCTGCATCGTATTCGTTGTCTTCTCTTTCGTTATTCATTGTATTTAGACTAATCGATCGACGAATTTTCGTCAAACAAAATGCCTTGCGTGAAAGCGCTTCTTAGACACCTAAAAGGGCCTTTAGATAGTCATCAACCTTAAACACATCTAAATCCTCTGCGCTCTCGCCCACACCAATATAGGCGATAGGAAGTTTCAATTGTTCAACAATAGACACTGCACTCCCTGCCTTTGACGAGCCATCACATTTTGTAAAAATAAGGCCGGTTAAATCAAGCGTCTTGTGAAATTCTTCGGCCTGGCGGAGGGCATTTTGTCCCGTAATCGCGTCAATCACTAAGAGAATTTGGTGAGGAGCATTCGGATCAAGCTTTTTTAAAACACTTTTACTCTTGGCCAACTCATCCATTAAATTTTCTTTCGTGTGCAATCGTCCAGCTGTGTCGAGAATGCAATAATCGGCCTTCATGTTGAGGGCCGCCTGAAGAGTGTCATACCCAACACCTGAAGGATTACTTCCTTCTTTGGCCCGAATCATTGTTGCACCTGCTCTATCGCACCAAACTTGCAACTGATCTACCGCTGCGGCCCTAAAAGTATCACAGGCCCCAACGACAACACTTGCTCCCTGAGCACGCAGCTTTGTGGCCAGTTTTCCAATGGTCGTCGTTTTTCCTGCACCATTGACTCCCACTATCATTATGACTTTTGTTTGTCCTTTTGCCTCTGGATTAAACTCATATAAAGAAAGATCAATCTTTTCTTGAACCGGGGCCATTTTATTTTTTAGAAATTGAAAAAGAAACGATTTAAAAGCTTCCTCTGAAAACTCCCCACTCTTTGCTTTTTTATGAACCTCGTTCATTAACTCGCTCACTGTGGCCGTACCAATATCGGCCCCATACAAAAGTTCTTCAAGAGCTTCGCTTTTTTCATCATTAAAACCACCACTAAAAAGGGAAGAGAGCTTTCCCCAAACTTCTTGCCGAGATCTTGAAAGGCCTGTTTTTAAGCGATCGCTAAAACTAAGTGGAGATGGAATGATTATTTCATCTCTTGTGACTTCTGTAGTTTCAGTGCTTAAATCTTTATTCTTTTTTGTCTTTTTTGCTGAGTGATTAAGCAAAAAAAGAGCGATGGCGATAACAATGATTGCGATAAAAATATAGGTAAGATTCATATATCCTCTTTAGCTTTTTTCGTTTTTTTGAGAATGAAATTGGGATGAAGATAAGTCATAAAAGAGGATTTTTCAACTTGCAGAGGTCATATAGGCCAAGATAAAGTGCGCTTTATGCAAACAGATATAAACAACCGCACTCAAAAATTACGCGCCCAATTCGATTTGCTTTGGGCCATAAGATCTTTTTTTACGCAAAAGCACTTTTTAGATGTTTTAACTCCTCCGATGGTCAAAAATCCTGGCATGGAAACTCATATCCACCCCTTTCAAGTGGCCCATGCTCAGACTCTTTCGCTGGCACCTTGGTATTTACAAACGTCACCTGAGTTTCACATGAAAGAATTGCTCTCTTTAGGATTCGGGGATCTTTTCACTCTCTCCTATTCATTTCGAGATGAGCCCAATGCAACAAATCATCGACCGCAGTTTCTCATGCTGGAATGGTACAGAACGGGAGCGCACTACTCTCAAATCATGCAAGATTGCGAGGATCTTTTTCGCCATTGTTTACAAATCCTTGAAGAAAAAAATCATCCCATTGATACTGATTTAAAAAATTGTTCATACCAAAAAGCAACCATTCAAGAATTGTTTCTTGATAAACTCAACATCGACATCCTCGATTTTTTAGAAAAAAGAGATTTAAAAAAACTTATTGAGAAAAATTTTAAAGATGTTCCCCTACCCTCAAAAGGCGAAGAGCTCTCTTGGGATGATTATTATTTTTTACTTTTCTTAAATAAAATAGAACCACATTTAACTCATTATCCCTATTTGTTGCTCTATGAATTTCCCAATCATCTTTCTGCACTTTCAACGTTGAAAAAAGATGACCCGAGAGTTTGCGAACGTTTTGAGATTTACAGTAAAGGCATAGAGTTGTGTAATTGCTTCAATGAACTTACTGATTTAAAAATTCAAAAGGAACGTTTTCTTCTTCAAGCAAACGAAAAAAAATCTCTTTACCGTTATGATCTTCCAGAACCTACGGTTCTTTACCAGGCACTCGAGCGCGGTCTTCCTTTATCTTCTGGGATTGCCTTAGGGGTTGAGCGCTTTTTGAAAGTGCTCACGAAGGTTGAGAATCCGTTTTGGGATTAAGCTTACATAAGTGAATTCAACGCCATATGTATCTTAATCACGACTTCAGACTTAATGTGCTGAACGGGCACTTGCGTGGCCCAGAATTTGTGGTGAGTTGAAGATGTATCTTTGCGCAGTTTAGATTGGTAAACCTGAGGAAATTTT
>JAGOVS010000016.1 GCA_018060625.1 Bacteriovorax sp.
GGACTAAGAGTTGGGGTCTTGTATCGATTCGGGCCTTTTTAGAAAGGATTAAGTTTTTATTGAGCTGAGAAGAAGTGCTTTGTTGAGCATCTTGTTTAATGATGATTTTTCCGGTGAAAATCCCGTGAGATTCTCCGGCCAAGATTCCTTTAAAGAGCTGGTCAGAATAGGTGTGATCAGCAAAATGGGTTATAGTTGAGAAAATATCAGTATGCTCATTCTTTTTAAGGGTAAAGAGTCCGTGAACGGCCCCTTCGGCCGCAGCTTCTCTGAGTTCGAGATTGATATTGTGCCTGGCCAAAGAGAGTCCTAAGTCAACAGTCACCGATTGAAAGTGGGCCCCTTTTGCAAGTGTTGAAGTTGTGAGTCCTATATGTGTGGCCGCTTTGGCCTCTGTTTGAATTTTCACATGTTCTATATGAGCGTTAGCGAGAAGATTAAATTGCATAACAGAATTTGTCGTATATTGAAATAAATCGTTATTTGTTGAATCAAAAATTTCAACAAAGCTGACCTTTGTGTTTTCTTGGCAAGTGATAAAAAGACGAGGAGAGATGATTTTGTTGACTCCAAGATCGTCGACAAGATGGATAATGCTAACAGGGTAAGGAAGAGACGTATTCTTTTTAATTTTTAAAGCAATTGGATTAAGACAAGTACTGAAATTAAGAGAATCGAATGCATCAAAGAACTGTTCTTGTATTCTAGGTGAATCGAGCTCTATACCCTCAGGGAGTACAGAGAGTTCTTTATTAAAGATGCCATTGTTTAAAAAGATAACGGCGCGCTTGTCGATGACAGAGTTAGGAAGAGCATGAGGAATACTATCTTTATTTTCAAAGAAACGAGACGAAAGATGAGGGGCCACTTTGGTATATAACCAATCTTCATCTTTTTTGGAAGGAAGACCTTTTGTCTCAAAAAAATTAAGCGCCATTTTCATGGACGACTGATAGCTTGGAGTTAAGTCCAGCTCTTTTTTTAATAGAGCTTGGGAATTTCTGATGATTTCACTAAAGATTATATTTTCCATTTTGCTCTCTTTCTTTACTTGCTTAGTGATTAGTTTCTTCGAATTCTTTAATGACCCAGTCGTATCCTTTTTCTTCTAATAAAAGAGCGAGCTCTTTTCCTCCTGAGCGAATAATTTCTCCTTTGTAGAGAACGTGCACATGATCAGGAACGATATAATCCAGTAGGCGCTGATAATGAGTAACGAGAACGGTGGCATTAAAACGATTTTTAAGGGCATTCACTCCCTTAGCAACAATTTTAAGAGCATCAATATCAAGCCCCGAATCAGTCTCATCTAAAAGGGCAAGGCGGGGATTTAAAACGGCCATTTGTAAAATTTCATTTTTCTTTTTCTCGCCGCCAGAAAACCCCGTATTCACTGGACGATCTAAAAAGGATTCATTCATCTCCAGAAGCTCAAGCTTTGGTTTTAGAAATTGACGAAAAGCGTCCGCATCCATTTCAGCAGCACCGTTGTGCTTGCATGTTTCGTTGAAGGCCTCGAGTAGGAAGTTAAAATTGGTCACACCTGGGATTTCAACCGGGTATTGAAAGCCTAGAAAGATTCCGCTTTTGGCGCGTTCATCAGCGGCCAGATCCAGCAAGTTTTTTTCTTTAGAGTTGATTTTAAACTGGATACTTCCCTCCGTTACAGTAAAAGCGGGATGCCCGGCAATGACTTTTGAGAGAGTGCTTTTGCCAGAACCATTTGGTCCCATGATGGCATGGACTTCTCCGGCCTTTACAGTGAGATTTATGCCTTTTAAAATTTCTTTTGTTTCTCCATTGGCCTCAATCGTTGCGTGGAGATTTTTAATTTCAATCATTTTTTTTTCCTATCCAATGCTATTTTCTAATTTCATTTCAATTAATTTCACTGCTTCAATGGAGAACTCTAATGGAAGTTCTTTAAAGACATCTTTACAAAAACCATTGACGATCATGGAGATGCACTTTTCTTCAGAGAGGCCGCGAGACTGAAGATAGAAGAGTTGTTCTTCAGACATTTTTGAAGTTGAGGCCTCATGTTCAACTATGGCCGTGCTGTTTCGGACATCGATATAGGGAAAAGTATTGGCCTGGGCCTTATCTCCAATAAGCATGGAGTCGCATTGGGAATAATTGCGGGCACCCGTTGCTCCAGGCATAATTTTGACTAGACCTCGGTAATTGTTTTCAGATTGTTCGGCCGAGATTCCCTTGGAGATTATGGTTGATTTGGTATTTTTTCCAATGTGAACCATTTTGGTTCCAGTATCGGCCTGCATGAAGTTGTTGGTTAAGGCCACGGAGTAGAACGCTCCCTCTGAATAGTCACCTATAAGATTGCAAGAAGGGTATTTCCAAGTAATGGCCGAGCCTGCTTCCACTTGAGTCCAAGAAATTTTTGAACCGACACCAACACAATTTCCTCTTTTGGTGACAAAATTATAAATTCCACCAAGACCGGATTTATCTCCAGCGTACCAGTTTTGAACTGTAGAGTATTTGATTTCGGCATGATCAAAGGCCACGAGTTCAACAATGGCAGCATGAAGTTGATTTTCATCTCTTTGGGGAGCTGTACATCCCTCAAGATAGTTTACGTAGGAGCCTTCTTCGGCAATGATGAGAGTTCTCTCAAATTGCCCAGTCTCTTTGGCATTGATGCGAAAATAAGTTGAGAGATCAAGCGGGCAGCGAACTCCTTTAGGAATATAGACAAAGGAGCCATCAGAAAAAACGGCGGCATTTAAGGCCGCATAAAAATTATCGGAGTAGGGGACAACTGATCCTAAGTATTTTTTGACAAGTTCAGGACGCTCTTTTATGGCATCAGAAATTGAACAGAAAATGACTCCGACTTTTTCTAATTCTTCTCGGTGAGTTGTTGCGACGGAAACGGAATCAAAGACGGCATCAACGGCGACACCACTGATACGTTTTTGTTCATTAAGGGGAATTCCTAATTTCTCAAATGTGGCCAGAAGTTCTGGATCGATCTCATCAAGCGACGTGATAGAATCTTTTTTCTTAGGAGCAGAATAATAATAAAGGTTTTGAAAATCGATATCGGGAATGGAGAGTTTAGCCCATTTGGGAAGAGGCATTTTTTCCCAATGGCGAAAGGCCTTGAGGCGATACTCTAAAAGCCACTCTGGTTCATTTTTTTTAGCAGAGATTAAACGAACAATATTTTCGTTCAACCCTTTAGGAAATTCTTCTGTTTCAATTTCAGTAAAAAATCCATATTTGTAGTCATTGTTTAAAATATCAGTGCTCATAACAAATTCTCAGGTGTTAAAGGTTGGCCCTTAGGCATATGGCCTGGAGCCTGATGGTTAAATTCACTTCCCTGGAGGAGATCAGCGAGAGTGAGGGTTTCTAAAAAGGTATTGAGTTTACGATTGAGTTGGTCAACGGGAGTGGCGATATTGCATTTTTTAAAAAGTTCACAAAGGCCATTGTTATTGGTGCAGACTCGTCCAATGTCCTTTTTGCCTTCTATTAAACGAACAAGTTCCATGTACGTGATGTCGGAGAGAGGCCGATTGAGAGAATAGCCACCCTTAATGCCTTTGGTGGATTTTAAGATATTGTGGTTATTCATCAACTGCATGACTTTGGCCGTGGTATCAAAGGGAGTATTAAACTCATCACAGATTTCTCTGGCCGAAGTCAGGGAGTGGGTCTGAAGAAGTTGCGTTTTATCGGCCATAAACTTGAGGGCCATTAAAGCATATTCGACTTTCTTATTAATTTTAAGCATCGGCCTTCCATGCTGTGTTTCAGGTTCTTAGATTGACTAGCGCCTAAAATAACTTAAAATAGGTTAAAAATAAACCTATTTGTTTTGAGACCAATGGAAAAGTTGATCAAAACTAATGGTTTTAGGTCGTATGACCGATAGGTTTGAGGGCCTTATGGATTTTAGGGGTGGAGAAGAGGATTCTTAAACTTATGCGCGTTATTTTGAGCCTGGTTATTATGAGCACTTTTTGGGGAGCAGTTTATGCTGATTCACAAGAGGGTATTGTCGATGCTTTAAAAAGTTATCAGCTTTTGTTGGAAGAACTTCAAAGAGCTCAAAAAGTTCCAAAGCGAGATTGCTCAACTGATGGCCCAAAAAATGAAACGAAGAGCTATTGCTCCATTCAAGAGTTTTGTTCTGATCCGTCTATCAATTATGATTCTCCCATTCTTTATCAAAATTCCTCAGGGAGACAAATTGAAAATTTTGCCTATTTTAGGTCAAGACAGAGCATTCGTGCCTGTCTAAAAGAGGGTCATAAGGATCAACTTCAATTTATTCGAGACAAGGCCGTTGATCGATTGAAGGCCGGGCATATAAAAAAAATCATTGCTGCAAATAAAAAATTAAATAAACTCGCTGATCGATATAAGCAGAGAGAGAGTCTTCAAAAAGTGAGTTCGGCCGTTTTAGAATTATCTCTACTTGCAGGATTGAATTCAGGAGAATCAAATTGGGATGCCAAGGAGGCACCTCCCACATTGCTAAAGAATATGCTTACTCTCGCAGAGAAAAAGGCCAAGGTTAAACTACACCCAGACATTAAAGCGACTTTAATTGATATTCAATTACTCAAAAATAATCCAACATATTTAAGTCAAATGCAGACAATTGAAGAGGCCCTTATCCCTGAAGTGCGCTCTCAAGATCCCCTTAATAACTGGAGCCTTTTAACAGATGAAGCACAAGCAGGTGGCCAGAAGGCCTTAGAGAAAAACAGAGAACGATTGGTCTTAAAAACACAAGCTGGGTATGAACTTTTTAAAGACACTCAAGCAGAAATGATTCGCTACTTTGAAAGTCGCAAAAATGAAATGAATAAAGAGAACATTGAGCGGATCATTGAGCGAGTACAAACGATGAGTTTTACTCCTCCACGATTGATAGAGGGATTAGAAGAGCATTGTGCTAAGGGGGCAAATGCTTTATATGATGAAGAAAAACATTCACTGATTCTATGCCCACAGTTGCTTAATTATCCTGAAATGGAGATGATCGAAACGATGGCCCATGAAATGTCCCATAGTTTTGATTCCTGTGCACTTTCGAAACGAATGTATAAACTTAAAGGCCCAGAAGTTGTAGGTGATGCGCCTTTTGAGATCGAAATAAAAATGAAGCCGCAAGCGTTTTATCGACTTGAAAGCGGATTTCAATTAATTGAGGAAAAGAAGCCTGGCCTTACTCAAGATCGCATGAGTTATAAAGTTCATCCTTTTTCCCAAACCATGAGCTGTTTACAAGACCCACAATCTCTGGGGGCCGTAGGCATTGACCGCACTCAAATTCAAAAAAAGGTCCAAGAAAGGTTAGAAGAATTAGAGCGTCTTGGACAAAACAATTCCCAAAATAAGGAAGCTCGCTATCTCAATTTCTTAAACAATCATAAAGAGGCCTATTTTGATTATCACGAAGGATGTAACTTTAGTGAATCAACAGATCTCATTGGACGAAGTCAGCTAATCGAGGGATTTGCTGACAAGATGGCCAGTGAGGTCGTTGCGAGAAAAATGCAGAAGCTCTCACAATCTCAGGCCCAAAGGGCAATGTTAGAAATTATCCTCTCTTACAGGGCGGGGGGGACAATTTGCACGAATGAGTCTAAGAGTGAAACTTTGCTAAGAGAATTTGCTGAAAAAGAAGGGTGTAAGGATTATTATGCCAATTATTCCAACGAGGAAAAAATGCTTAAGGGTCTTGAAATTCTCGACCCAAAATTTACAACTCACTCTGATGATCAAAAAAGAATTGAGCGCATTTTTTTGGCCCATCCAATGATTAGGAAGGCCCTTAACTGTAGCGAGAAAGTGGGGATGAAATATTGTGAATAAGAAATGGTTAATTCATTTACTCTTTTTCTCATTGAGTCTTTTGAGTTTTTCCAGCTCGGGGAGTACGCCATCAACGGAGTTGATTATTGTCTTGGATGAACTGAGCTCGCAAGGAGTAAGGCTCTCCCGAGATGTGCTGATAACAAAAGATGGGCATGTCTTTGTGAACAGAGAACGTCTTTCTCCTTCCGAGATTATTACGCAGTCCAGTCATATCTCCCAATTGGCCACTTTTGCGATGAAAAAAAACAATGAGAGCTGTTCGACAGGGAGTTTTTTGCATATTCTAAAAAATGAGAAAGTCATCAAAAAAGAAAACGGTTGCTTAAATAGTGAGCGCTATAAAATGTTGAAAAAACATTTTGGTGCTTTAAAAAAAGATCATATTAGTCATTAAATTAAAAAGATCTGTTGAATGGGAATATCTATGCATGTGGTGGGAGAGTTAAGGGATCCTAAAATGGTGGAAGAAATCCTCCAGGGATTAAAAAAATGTGAGATTGAAGCGACCTCTCAATTTATTCAGGAGCATGAACTCTATCTCATTACAGTGAAAGATGATTCAAAAGCTGAAGAGGCCCAGGACTACTTTCGCGTAAAAATGGGATTTAAAAAACCAGCTGAAATTGATCCACAATGGGTGAAAATAAAAAAAATTCCCAAAGGGGATTACACTTTTACGATGGTCATGATTTCGGTGGCCCTTTATGTCTTAAGCTTCACTCAGATGGGGGAGCTGCTTTTTAGTTCATTGTTTATTGGGAAAGTGGATAGTTCGCTCTTTTTGGAAGTTTCAAAGGGGCAAGTGTGGAGATTGATCACCCCCATTTTTTTACATATGAGCTTCTTGCATATTCTTTTTAATATGCTTTGGTTTAAGGACTTGGGTTATCTCATTGAATTTAATTTTGGAAAAAAATTCTTACTGCAATTTGTCTTAGGGACGGGCCTTATTTCTAATCTTGGACAATATTTTGTTAGTGGCCCGCAGTTCGGGGGGATGTCGGGTGTTTTATATGGGATGTTGGGTTTTATTTGGGTCTATAAGCAATTGCACCGTGAGTTTGAATACGCCATTCCTCGTTTTGATTTGGGAATGATGATTGGTTGGTTTTTTCTCTGTTTAACTGGGGTTCTTGGACCGATTGCCAATACAGCGCATGGTGCAGGATTAGTGGCCGGGATGATTTGGGCGGTTTTTTATCGATTACGCCTTGAAAAAGGATGGATCAACTATTTTTTGCTCGCTGTCTTTTTTTTGATTTTCACCCTCTTCGTTGAAGGGTATAAGCTGGACGGAAGATACTACCTCTTACTTTGGACAAAATAATGGATAATAAAAATTTATCAGTGGAAGCGCGTTTGAATCAATTAAGTGAAAGTTTTAAAGAAAAGAATCCAAAGCAAATGAGAACTATTAGAAACAATTTAAACAATCGCATTCGCTCATTTGAAGAAGAATTAAAATTTGGCAAGGCCTTGCCAAAGATTTCAGCAAGTCATATGTTTTTTGATTTTGAATTAAAAGATTGTAAAACTTTATTGGCCGCGGCCCAAAAACAAATTAAAAATCAAAAATAAAATGCTAAGAAAGTTCATCGTCTTTTTTTCTTTTATAGTGCTGACATATTCTCATGCAGAAAGCATGAAGGAAGATTATCCAATCGATTTATTACATCAGGCCGGTGAGTATCTCATTTATCATTGTGAGCGAAAGCATTATGCCTGTGTTAATAAACGCAGTTTTGATGACTGCGCAGAAGAGAGAACAAAGGTTCTTGAAAATCAGAAAGAGGACAAATTGCCTTGCTCTCCCCTTAAAAAGTTCGAGGATAAAGTCTCTTGTGTAAAGGCCAATTATAAAGCAGTTGACTCCCTGGAGCTAAAGAGATTTTGTTATAGAAATAAGGCGCTAAAAAATTAACGAGAAAGCATTAACTTTAAGTCGGATATTAAATACAAACACTCAAACTAAAAATTTTCTTAGATTTATTTTTTGTCCTATGTGACAATCTATTAAGAATATCTCAAGGAGTTTTTTGTGGCCTTAAAATTAGAGAGTAAGATTTTGGTAATCGACGATATGTCTATCATGAGAAGAATGATTAAAAAAATGTTCGTTGAAATGGGGTATAACAATCTTTTAGAAAGTGATGATGGGATCAATGCATGGCCACTCATTGAAGCGGCCCAAAAAGAAGGAAGCCCTTTTGATTTCATTGTCTCTGATTGGAATATGCCTGAAATGAGTGGAATTGATTTACTTATAAAAATTCGCAGCACACCAGGTCTTGAAAAGCTTCCTTTTTTAATGATTACGGCAGAGACAGATGCCGAAAATTTAGTCGCGGCTGAGAAAGCAGGAGTGAGTGGGTTTATTAAAAAGCCGTTCACGATTGATCATTTAAAAGAAAAAATGGGTGAGATGTTTAAATAAATTCCCTTGCGAAGTGTTTTAGTCAGATGGATAAGGGTTCCAATTTAAAAAATTGTCAGAAAGTAGCTGTCATAATTCCATCCATTTCTTCCGATATACATTCATGTATTTCATTAAACTATTATTCCTTTTTTCTCTCATCTGCATCCCTAGCACCTATGCCTCTTGGATTAAAGAGGCAGAGCTCTTTTCTCCGCGCTGGCGTTGGGAGGGGGATTCATCATCCATACTTATTAAAAAAAGATCTTCCTTAAAAGAGGGTGTATTAGATTTAGATCAATTCGTCATGGAGATCTATGAGACTAAAAAAGCAGATCTTGCTCTCTTCAATATTTCAGATTGGAAAATGCTGAAAAAAGAAAAGTTGAATATTCCTCTCAAAAATATCTTATTAACCACTGGAAGCTATCTTAGTCAAAAAAAAGAAATGATTTATTGGAGTGAAGTCTTTTATCAAACGAAGGACAATCTGATTCAGTGTTTGGTGAGCTCTTCGCAAGAACTTACTACAGATCAAATTAATAAAGGCATACAAATATGCCAAGAATAATTTTCTGTCTCGTTTTTACTTTTCTTCTGCCATTACAGCTTTTTTCAGAAGAAATGAGAACCATCGATAAAATGGCCCTTAATGTGATTTGCGCACAAAAAAAATTGGACCCTAAAGAATATAAAAAATTAAATCTCGAAGTTTGCCAAATGATTGTTCAAAGTGATCTGTGCAAGGATTATGAACCTCGTATGAAGCGCGATTGCCATGCTGATCTCAAAGACGAAGATGACTCTTCAATGGTGGATAATGTTTTTGGATGCCTTGAGGGAGTTTTAACTTCGGCCCATGATATCTATCAATTAGTGAAAAGCTTTTTATTTTTTATTAAAGATTACACTTTGAGCGAAGATTATCGATCAAAGAAAAATAAAAATCTCGAGGCCAAAGTTGATAATCTTCTTTTAAATTATGAAACAGAAGTGTTGCGGGTCTCTTCAACTCTAAGTGGGCCACTCAAAGAATCCCGTGCCTCTCTGATGGTTGCTTCAAGTTTCTTGATTTCCCAGATAGGAAATCTCTTAAAATCGCTTAGAAGTGAATCGGCAGAGTTTGCCTGTCTCAACGAGGCCGGAGTGGTTGAGCGATCTTGTCATATTATGGCCAATATTTTATTTCCTCCCGTGGTTTTTTTTGATGTGATTTTAAAAGGTAGATCCGCTCTTAAGGCCTATATCACTTCTACTCTTAATAAGGCCAGAACGATTAAGGCCAATATTAAGGAATTAAAATTGAAAAGAGAGTTGACCAAAGAAGGACCTGTAAAAGTGGCCTTTGTGGCCCATAAAAAGTTAGTTATCAAAAATTTAAAAAAGGGACTAGAGATTAATCGTCATGAGAGTTCAAAAGCTAAAAATATTGAAGACAAAAAAAGGGTAAAAGAGCTCTATGAGAAAGGAGATGAGAAGGAAGCTGCCAAGTTAAATTACCAGCTCAATATGGAAAGGCTTGTAGAGCAATTTCCACCAGAAGTTAGAGCAAATTTAAAAAAATTACTTAGCTCAGATTATCGCATTATTGATAGCGAGGATCTTGATGGTGCTTTTGTATACTCGTCTACAAAACCTAATGGATATATGCGAATTGAATTGCCAGCAAAGTTTCATGGTACGGAATTAGAGTATATGATCAAAACACATGAGACACATCATGCAGTCATGTACTATCTCAAAGGTCCAGAAAATTTAACAAAACTTAATTTAAAAGTGAACTTAGTGAATGATTTAGATTTTCTTATCAAAGAGAGATTTTTAGATGAAGCAGGGGCCATGGCGCGTGAGTGGCAATACCTGGATCATGTCCCTAAGGATCGTGTTGAAAAATTACTTGCGGAGGTTGTGAATGATCCAAAGTCATCCCAGAGTCTTAAGGATTTTTCTCAACAGGCCTTAGTGTCAGATAAAAGTGCCTCATCTCATGTTATTCAACAACACAAGAAAGAGCGCTATGGGAAAAAAGAAATCAAAAAACAAATGCAAGATCTGGAAAGCATGTACTCTCAGGCCATTTTAGAGCAAAGGGTATGGTCTGGGGCGAAAGCGGTGGGGTTTGGTTATATGACGGTGGAGATTTATTCCTATTGCACTAGACTTAAGGAAAGTAAAAATACGACTAATTTTTATCAAGATATCTGTCAAAAATTTCCAAATTTTTTGGGGCACTTTAACTAATTTTTGAAACCCGACACTTAGTGAGTTAAATATTTTTATACATAAGAACGTGTGAACCAATATCATCAATCTCAAAGGTGTCGTCATTGAATTTTTGGAATCCCACCTTTTCGTAATAACCCACGGCACTTGTGCGAGCATTACACCAAAGAAGGGTGCAAAAATTTTGTTTGATAATGGGAAAGGCCGACGTTAATAGCTCAGAACTAAGCCCTTGTCCTTGATTGCCTGGCAGGGTGGCCATTCCGCGCAATTGATACTGATGAAGATCAGGAAAAAGAGGATTTCTCTCATAAAAAAAAGATGCAACACTCACTAGTTTAGTGTCTTTAAAGGCCCCTAAGTGAAAGGAGACATCTTCATCGTCATCATTTTCAAACTTTGCTTTTTTTAGCTCGTGAGATGGAACTAAAACTTGTTGGCGAATGGGGTATGTGTCTTGTGCACTTATTCTTAAAACTTTCATTCAAATTTTATAATATGCTTTAAGGTCTTTGTCATGAAAATGTTTTAATGCGAAAGGCTTGATGAAATTCTAAACAAGATCTCCATTGAAAGTTTAGTGAGCACTTGAGAGAAGAGTTCAAAGATCAGCTTGTTAAATCCTGTATGGGGACCCTGCCAATGTGCTGTGGAGTAAAAGAGGCAACGATTTTTGTGATCAATGACATTTATTTTTCCCTGCAAATTTTGTAAAAATCCAGCATTAAAAGAAAAGGGATAAACTCCAGTTGTCTTAATTCGAGGAAGATTGAAAATGAGGCGCATATCATAGGGCAAAAGCAAGTGCGAGAGTAGGAAGTTAATTTCACTGGTTTGCTCGTTATAAGTGCTTTCTTTGACAAAGCTTAAGTAACGGGAAAACTCCTCGTAGAGGGAGAGTGTTCTTAAGGCGTATGAGCACGATTTAGGGTGAAGGCCAGCGATGGAAAATTCTAATCTCTGTTCTTTGTTCAGGTTTTCCACTCTAGCTTCGGAGAATATATCACCCCTTAAAATTTTTTCTTTAATATTTTTTTTTAGGGGTAAATTCTCAAGCCCCAGCACTTGAGAAAAGAGCGAATTTGAGAAAAATAATGAGGCCAATAAAATAATTTTATAACGCATTGTACCTTTTCGATTACATCGTCTGGTCTTTAACCTTACATCAAAGTTTGATTATTTCCCAATATTTAGAGATTGAAAAGGATGCATAATGAGTAGTGTAGGACCTGTTGCTAGAAAAGGCAGCGCTAAAGACGCAGTGATTGAAAGTAAAGATCAACGCTGGCACACCCGTAATCGTATTACTTTGGTTTTTGGAAGTAACGATATCGAAGATCTTGAAACATATATTTACAAGCCTAGTGGTGTAGAATTTAAAGCGGTGAAATTTCATCAAGCGAAATCAAAAGCGATTGAGGAAATTTTAGATAACTCCATTGATGAATATTACCGCGGTCATGTCACCGAGATTCATACCACACTTTCACCTGATAAAAAAACAGTGACGGTGGCGGATAATGGAATTGGGTTTCCCATTGATAAAGTGCCACAAGTTTATACGGAATTTAGAACAGGCTCTAAGTTTAAAGACGAAGAAACTGATGAGAAAGGGTTTCTTTTTAGAACTCTTGGGCAAAATGGCCTTGGGGCAGCGGCCACTTGTTTAACTTCTGATGTCTTTATTGCCACTGTTAAACATTATAATTCTAAAAAAGAGCAAACCTATGAATTCTTAAATGGAGCTCTCAAAACCAACAAAACAAAACCAAAACCTTTTAAGGGTTCATCTGGCGTTAGTGTGACGTTAGTTCTTTCAAAAGAAGTTTATAAAGACAATGTGATTAATGAAGATCTCTTAAGAAAAAGAATCATCGATCTTGCCTATAATAACCCCGGATTAACTTTCTTTTTCAATGGGGAACGTTATCAATTTAAGAAAGGACTTTTGGAACTTGCTCAACGAATAGACTCAGGTAGTGCCCAACTTTTTGGTGAAGAAGTTTTTATCTATGAAACACAAAATTCCAAAGGAAAAACGGTCAAAGGAAAAATTGATTTTCATCTTTCAACTTGTATAGATAAGCGCTCTGATGATCGGGAAAAATTTATTTCTTTTGTTAACTCTACTCCAACTTTTGATGGTGGATTTCATCATGATCGGGTGAAAAGAATTTTCATCAATGCGATTAAAGATAAAATCGAACGTGCCGCCAAAAAAGAAAAAATTACAGTGATCGATAACGATGTTCTAACAGGGATGACTTTTGTGATGGGAATCACAATGCCTAATCCTCGATTTGAATCGCAAACAAAAAGAAAACTTGTTCGAGATTTAAACCTTGAAAAAGGGATCGAACATTTTATGAATGAAAATATTGAAAAATTTCTTCGTAAAAACAAAGAATATCTTGAGCTTGTTGTTGATCGAGCTAAATCACGCCACCGTTTTCAAGAATTAAAGGATGCTTCGCTTAAAGGCCGAAAGGCCAAGAAGCAAAGAGTAGAAAAGCTTCTTGATGCCAATGAAAGACGCGATCGCCATCTCTGTACTCTCTTTATTTGTGAAGGGGATTCGGCCATTGGTGGATTGCGCTCGGCCAGAAATAAATTGTATCAAGGGGGAATAGCGCTTAAAGGGAAACCAATGAACGTTATGCAGGCTTCAATCAATGATGTCATCAATAACCAAGAGTTTTTGGATATTATGGCCTCTATTGGTCTTACGATTGGCCAAAAAGCAGAAGTGAAGGATCTTCGTTACTCTAAAATTGTTTTTTTGGCCGACTCAGATGTCGACGGCGGGCATATCAACACTCTTTTAGTGAATTTCTTCTTTACCTTTTGGCCTGAAATGTTTGAACAAGGGGCCATTCAATTTGCCAAGGCTCCACTTTTTGAGGTTATTACGGACAAAGAGACTCTATTCGTAGAAAGTGACGAGCAATTAGAGCGCTTGAAAAAATCAGCTGTAAAAATAAAAGAAATTCAAAGAAACAAGGGTCTCGGAGAGATGTCTCCTGAGGCTTTCAAGCACACTTTGTCCCGGGAAGAATTTTGCAAAATTACTGTCGATGACATGAGTTCTGCAAAACACACTTTAGACATATGTTTTGGTAAAGATACAAATTTAAGAAAAGAATTACTTTTAGATACAGAATCGACAGGTATCTTGCCCAGTGATCTTGAAGAGCCTATTAAAGGAGCGAAATCTACAGGGAAAACGACCAAAAAAGCGTCCGTGGCCAAAACGACAAAAAAAGTAAAAGGAAAAAAATAAATGGAAGAGAGATACTTACATGCACTTGATTCAGTTTCATTAACTGAAGTTGTTAAGGAAGAATATCGTCAATACCAAATTTATACTCTTATGGATCGAGCGATCCCTTATTTGCAAGATGGATTAAAGCCAGGTCAGCGTCGTATTCTTTTCACCCTTTGGAAAAATCAATCCAAAGGATTAATGAAAGTTTCAAGTGCAACTGGATTGGTATTGACCCTGCATCCTCATGGCCCAGCTTCTGTTGAGTCGGCCATCGTTAACATGGCCCAAGATTACACTTTTTCCAACAATTATCCCTTGATTGATAAAAAAGGGTATTTTGGTGAGAGGATGGAGCCAGCACCTGCGGCCTCTCGTTATATTGAATGCAAGTTAGGGAAAGTGGCCGATTTTTTACTTTTTGATGACATGAACCAGGTAAGCATGGTTCCTAATTATGATGAAAAGGTGATGGAGCCCGTTTGTCTTCTTCCTAAGCTTCCTATTATGCTCTTAAATGGCGCAGAGGGGATTGGTACTGGTTTTTCTTCAGTCATCCCAAGTTTTCATCATAATGATTTGATAAATTCAATTATTCATTTCATTGAACATGGTAAAGCAAAAAAATTAAAATGTTACGTGCACAATTATAAAAACAAGATTGAAGTTGACGAAAAAAATCGTCTGGTTTTCAGTATGAGAATCGAGGAAATCGGTGGATCGATTTATATTACCGAGCTTCCTCGAGGTTATGATGCCACAAAAATTTATCGTTACCTAACTAAGTACATTGAAGAAGATTATATTAAAGATTTTATCGACTCTTCAGTTAATAATGATATTAAAATAGAACTGATCTTCAAAAAAGGACAGCAGCCTCCTCTGGGCGAAGTCATTAAGAAACTTTCAGTTTCAACAACGATGGTACCAAACTACACACTTATTTCTGAGCGTGGGGTGAGGATTTTTAATACACCAGAAGAAATCATTGAAATATTTGGAGCGAAAAGACTTGAAGTTGTTCGTCGTCGTTATGAACTTCTCTGTGAGGACTATGAGAAAAAAATTCGTCAGAACAACGAGATTATTCGATTCATCAAAGATAAAGAATATGAGGTGGCGACAAAATCGGCCAATCGAAAGACATTTGTTGAGTATCTAGATAAGAAGAAATTTACTTTTGCAGAGTATTTAGCTGATATGCCTATCTATCGCATGACCAAAGAAGAAGTTGAAAAAAGAGCATTAATGGTTAAAGATGATACGGCTTCGCTTAAAGAGTTTGATCGCATCGCCAAGTCAAAGGCGCTAGTTGAAAAGAAATTGATTGAAGAACTTCGCGAAGTCGATGAAAAATTAACTCAATGGATGAAGCAAAAAGATGCTGAAAAAATAAATCTTCAAAAAAAGATTGAAAAAGAGACCAGTAAAAAAGTTAAGTTAAGAAAAAAATAGAGATTGGTTGAGTGTTATGTTTGGGTACTTTTTAATTACTTAATTTTTATGTAGATAAAAATGACCTAATTTGTTAACCTGTTAATACTAGGGATAAGCTACGACCAAATTTTCATGGAGGAAGATGATGAGTCTAACGAAGGCCGATATTGTTGAACGAGTTTATAAAGAAGCAGGTTTTTCAAAGAAAGAGGCCGCTGATTTAGTTGATCTGGTATTTAAAGTCATTAAGGACACGCTCTCCAAAGGAGAGAAGGTCAAAATTTCTGGATTTGGTAACTTTTCAATCCGAGACAAAGCAACTCGAGTAGGAAGGAATCCTCAAACTGGTGAAGCAATGGACATTTCAGCTAGACGTGTTCTTACTTTTAAGCCTTCACAGGTCTTGAAGGAAGACGTGACGGTTCGCTATTCTCATCGCCTGGATGAAAAAGGAAATGAGGACAAGTCACTCCCTGCCAAGCAAGGCACAGCACGGGCCTTAAGTTCGTTCATGTCAAATACAGATGAAGCAGAAGATGAGATGGATTTTGATCCCCACGAGGATGATAACGAATAAAAAATCAAGGACGAGATTAGATGAGTGAGCCAATTGAAATCCCGAATAAATCTTCTTTTAAAATAAATGAAGTTTGCGCCCTTACAGGAGTTAAGTCCTATGTATTGCGTTTTTGGGAGTCAGAGTTTTCTGAAATTGATCCACTCGTCTCATCGGCCGGTCTAAAACTTTACGAGCATAAGGACATAGAGGCCATTCTTTTAATTAAAAAATTATTATTTGATGACAAGCTCTCTATTGAGCGGGCGCGGATGGAAATGAAAATCCTCATGCCTAAAGGGCCCTTGGTTGAAGCAGCGTTTGACGATTGCGTAGATGAAGATAATTATTTTGAAGATAAGACTATTCTTTCATCAGTACCCCAGACGAAGCGAGTTCTTATTGAAACAGATATTCAAAAACTTGTTATGGCCAAGGCAAAATTAACTAAAATTCTTTCGTTAACAGAATCCCTTCATCATAAGAATAATTGGTAAAATATCGATTTGATTATCAAGGTGACGTTCGATGGTCGATTGGTGACTTGAGAGTTCTTCAAGCATTTTTTCGTAGTAGATCTTTATCATCTTAGTTGTTTCGTTAAGTTCTAATTCTAGAGTTAACTGATTAAAGGATTCCAGGTTTTTGAGAGTTTCATTTAAGGCCTTCTTAGGGTGGTGAAGCCATGGATTTACATCTTTTTCATGTTGGCCCAATTCACCTTGGATGAGCTCACTAAGGTCATCGATGAGCTGAAAGTTAATCCCCAAGAGTCTAGAATATCGCCACAATTTTTTTTCTAATTTAGAATTTTTTGTTTGGGCAAGCATGGCGCTTCCTAAAATGGCAACTTGAATAAGTCGGGCCGTCTTTAATTCGTGCGTGCGTAAGGTATTCTCAAAAGTTAAAGTCATTTCATGAGAGAGATCGAGAACTTGTCCATGTATAAGTCCCTTGGGTCCCAAGGCCCAAGAAAAAAATTGAAGAAGTTCAAGTGTTCTTTGATTTTTGATTTTTGAGAGCAATTGGTAGGAGAGATTAAGAAGCCCATCTCCGGCCAATAGGGCCTTCCATTCGCCATGAGCGATATGTGTACAGGGTTTTCCTCTTCTTAGCGTGTCGTTGTCCATACAGGGAAGATCATCGTGAATCAGAGTATAGCTGTGATGAAATTCTAGAGCACTAGCTAAGAGCGCGTGATTGGCCATTGGATTAGGTGAAGAATTGTTAAAAAGAGTTGGGTTGAGGTCTTGTAAGATTGCCCAGCAAAGATTTGGCCTAAAAAGTTTTCCACCGGGTAGAGTCGCGTATTCATAGACCTTCTTAATTGAGTGTGAAGGAAGAAGGGAGTTGAGGTGGAAAAGTAATGTGGATTCAATTTGGGTGGAATTCATATTTGCGAGCTATTGTCTTGTTAATTTAGATTCTATTATTACTCATTTAAATTGCGGAGCTCCAAGATTGCCAATTGGCCCCATCAGCTTCATTTGATAAGTACCACTGGTATTATCTTGCGGCAAGAATAGTTTCACAAAAGAAAAATTTGATAAAATGGCCGGTGAAAGTCGTAGTGTTCCATTAAGTTGCAATTGTGAATGCGAAAAACTGACAGGGCTAATCGCAAGCTGGCCTTTAAGGTTAAGGTCGATGGGCATGGCACTCTTTCCAATTTGAATTTTATCAATTTGCAAAGTATTTTTGTTTGAAAAATGGGCCTCGAATATCAAGCGATTGAGAAGGACTTGGGACATTTCAAAACCTTTGAAGTTTTGGGTGGGTAGTCTAAAATTAGTGGAGTTTATGGCCATTAATCCATCTTCAATAGAGTTGTTAACTACCTTAAGTGAGGCGTTAATCTCTAGAGTTCCGGCCACAGGAGATTTATTATCGCTGGTCATGGAAGCAAATACTTGTGAATCAATTTTGGAATCCTCAATTTGGATGTAATGAAAAAGTGGAGAAATACTAGGGTAGATATTGAGTAGTGTTTTTCCCTCAAGAATGGTGACGTGCAATTTTATTCCTGGCGGATAAAAGCTGGGTCTAGAAAAAGCAATTTTTATACTTTGAAGAGGAAGTTTATTATTGACCTGTCCAAAGCAGCTTCCCTGAATAATGGGTTTTTTGATGATTATTTTTGGGAGGAAATAGGAAAGTTCTGCTTTATCAAATACGATCGGACATGCTTCGTTTGAAGAGAGCGATGTTTGAAGCCATCTATTCATTTTATCTTCAAGTGAAAAATTAAAAAGAAACCCAAAAAATAGGAGAGTTACTCCTGTTATGACCAATCTAATTTTAGTCCAATATATTGGACTATAGATTTCTTCGTTTAATTCGTTATATTGGATTCGTTTTCTTTTCATGCTTTTAATAGGTTGAGCTCTTTCCTAAATGCATGAGTGAAACATCACCCTGCAATAGATTAGATGTTAAATCTTTTGTTAAGTTAATACGTATGATTTTAAATTTTTCTTGTTCAACAAGAGATCTCATGAAATTGGAAAAATCAAGTGTTCCAAAATTTTGAAAATTCAAAACAGTTTCAATTTTAGCAATGCTGTTAGAAGTAGAAAGTTGATTAAAACTGATTATCCGGACTTTGTTTTGGTCAATAGCACTTGCTGACATGAGATTTCTTACTTTATTGTCCAGGTCTTCTTGTCCCATAATGGGATTAGGCGAAACATACGTTGAACTAACCGAGTTTAAGGCCTCTTTGTTACCAGTTAGGGAAGCGATCTGTTCTAGAATTTGACCCTTCAGTTCAAGGTTTGCCTTTGTCTTATGATTGCCCCACCATAAAGTGAGTACAAAAAGATAAGGAAGAAAAAGCAGAGAGAAAGTGAAGACTTGAGCAAAAATTTTTTGCTGATCTTCTTCAAGACCTACAAGTAGTTCATTGAATTTCTGAAAACTGCCATCGGCCTTGAGCAGGTCGATTTTTTTAAAAATAAAGTCATCAATTTTAATAAAAATATTTTGAAGTCTTTTCAATTTATTCTCGATCCGAAAATTCGATGGTTAATATATTTTGTCCAGGGATAAAATTCTGTTTTAAGTCGGGTAGACTCGTTGTTTTGAGGTGATTGCTCATTTTCTCTATTTCGGCCGGGTCTTCACTGCTGAAAGTTGCCGAAACACTATGTTCATCGCTGGAGAATTTCTCTAAACTGACTAGGGGATTTGCACTCATGGATTTACTAAGGACGGCAAGAGGTCTAAGAGCATTAATACGATGAGAAGACAGGATAGAGCTGACCTCATCTTTTAAAACTTTATTTTTTTTCTTAAGAGTTGATAAGACACTTATTGGTTTTGTGGCATAAAGCTTTCGATCTTTAAGATTGATTTCAAGCGAAGGAGTTTTGAGCAATCCGCTGATTTTTGCATCTAGTGCTTTTTCAGCTTTTGTGAGAAAGAAGAAGCGTTCAGAGACAAGGCCTAAAATAAGTAGCAGGGCAATAAAAGTTGAGCGAACCCATAAAAAAATGGCCGAATGTAAAGAGATGAATGCATTTGATGCCGTCTGAAATTTACCAGTCAAGAAATTGATGAGATTACTTGGTAATCTCTGCGAAATGGCCATCATCTTGACCAGATAAAAAGATTTCTCGTGGATAAAATAATCATTTTTAAAATCAAGAAGTGGCGGTAGCGATTCAACGATTAAGTCTGTGTTGTAGTGGAGAAAATTGTCCAATCCATTAATTTGCGAAGTGCCGCCAAAAAGATAGATTTTTTTAATATTAGTCCCAAATTTTACGCGATGGCCGATTTCCCAGCGCTTAATGTCAGTAATGAGTGGATTAAACATTTGTTTCATGAGCAGGGCAAATTCCCTCTGCTCATTTGAGACGTCACTCATTTGCTCGTCAGTGAGTAAAAAAGCATTCTCATGTTTATAGATTACAGCATCTTCAGGGGAAATTTGGTAAGTTTTAGAGATAACTTCATTAAGTGTACTTCCTGCGACAAAAGAAGTGTGGTTGGAGACGACTTGTCGATCTTGAATAAAATAAGCTTTTGTCGTTTTGTGTCCCAAATCCAAAATACAACAAGTGTCGTTCATTCTGATATGGTCAACGTAAGCCTGCATGGTTGAGACTTCAGAAGTCAGAACTGATGGTTGGGCCTCTTTATTTTCGAAAAATCCAAAAAACTCTTTAAAGAGATTGAGTTGAGTAATATTGCTTAGGACTGAAAAACCACCTGAGTGTTTATGAAGTCTTGAACTAAAATGAGCGCTTCCAAGGGAGTACGGTAAATTCTCATCAAGCTGAAAAGGAATCATTTGTTCAGTTTTACGTTTTGAAGTCCCTGGGATTTCTAGATATCGTGTTGTCAGCATCTCATTGGGGACTTGAAAAATAATTTTTAAGTCATTGGCCTTTTTTTGAATAAAAGAAGCAACAATTTCTTTTTGAAGATCAATTAAAGAGATCGCATGTGGGTAATGAACTTTGGCCTCTTCTAAAATGATCTCTTGTTTTTCCACAATAAAGAGATTTTTTCGTTCAGGTCTAACCTCAACGAACTTAATAGAGTAAGAGCCTACATCAATTGCCAATATGTTCATGCCTTTAGTTTACCTAAAAAGGCGGATCGTAGATAGGAGAAAAATTTGACTGGTGAGAAGTGTCTCAAATGAATCTGACTATTCAAGTCTGATTTCTACTACGCGAGGTCGAAGGAGTTCAGTGGGTTTTGCTTTTTCTTCTTTTGCGGGAGGGGCAGATGCCTTACTGGACCCCGTCGGATCCTCTTCTGCATCGGAGGGAGCCTGGTCGTCTAAGGGAGGATTGGAGCCTGGCGGTTTTGCTGATTTCTTAGGGAGGGCCTTAATTGGCAGATCGACGAAGGCCACGACGTTGAAGACAGCATTATTCATCGTTCCTCTTGAATTAATTTTGTAGAGTTTGCCGGCCGTATCGATGACAAGTCCAGCATTTTTAAGAGTAGTGATCCTTTCTAGATATTCTGAATCGGTAACGATATTAAGTTCAGAGGTGATGACTCTTTTGAAGTCGTCAGCGCCTTTAAATTTTTTAGCTTTAATCTTTTTATCGACATCGCCATCACGGTATTTAAAAAATTCTTCAATTTGGATATTGTTTATTCCAGGGAAAATGACTTTTAGATCTTCAAGCGTAATCTCATTGACAGCAATGACGCTCACTTCGTGAACACTCATCCTGTCTTTAATCAAATTAACGATAGCGTCGTCCCAGGAGGGGAGGAGGTAGAGTTCATCAATTGAGCTTAAGGGCGCAAATTTAGGGACCACATTTTTTTGAGAAAATTTAGCTTCGATTTCTTGAAGTTCACTGCCTTGGTAAGCTCCCTTGTTATTGACAAAATATTTCAATTCTTGCACGAGATATTGAACGTCGACATTAGCATAACGCTGGTGAAACTCTTCATCGTTGTCATTTTTATCTTTTATCATCCTCGATAATGTTTCAATTAATTTTTTTTCAATAACAACATTTGCAGGAAGTGGCGGTTCTTTAGCACTTTCAGAAGAACCCCCTGAAGAACTGCCTGGAGAGTCTTCTTCATTTCCACTTGGTTTTGCCTGTGCGGCATCTGCCCCTTCTTCTTCTTTATCTGTTAATGATTTTGGTTTTACTCGTAGACCGTTAGGATTTAAAAAACCAGAAACTTTATTGAAAGTAACACTTACTTCTCCATTAAAAATGGTCTTCTTTAGAAAATCATCGAGTGCCGTCTTTTGAATAATATTGGCCTTACTAGAAGATGGAGGGGGATAGACGAAAGGCTGCATAATAATGGCCTCTAGATCAGAGCTGGGAAAAGCTGATTTTAAACTGTCATCTTTTTCAATGCGATTTCTTCCTTCCTGATAAAGGCGCAATTTAGCTATCGCAAAATTCAACCCTGCTTCTGCATTTAAGCGGGCCTGAATTTTGTCTTGTTGATTATAAATTTTAATTTTGTTGAGTTTTGTTTCAAAGGTAAATTCAGCAAGGAGAAAAGTTAAGACAGCAATAACCCCCATGACCATAAGTAGGGCCATGCCTTCATTATTTCTAAGTGTCCTTTTAAGAAATTGACTAGAGTTGCGCACCACTTTCTCCTTGTGAGGCTTCGCCCTCTTCTGAAGCCCTTTGAGTGCCCGGTGTTCCAGGAAGACCTGTTCCATTTGCGCCCAAATCATCTAGCTTGGTATTGAAAAATGGATGCATTCTTCTGAAAATTTTAACTATTTTTTGTTCATGATTTTCTTCGTCGATCCAAATAAGCTCCATTTTAATAGAAAAAGGAGCGTTCTTGTTTTCGTTTAGGTCTAATAGAGAACTTGTAAATTTTTTAGTCCGCTCATCCCAAAAACTAAATTCCAAACTCTTGATCTCAGTGAGTAAAACTTGGGAAGAGACGTCTCCCCAGTTGAGATCACTGTTATAAATATTAGAGGTAATCATTTGTCTAACGAGCTCATTTTCACCTTTTGAATTTTTATTTTTGTCATCATCAGATTCGGCCTCTTTTTCGCTTCGCCGAAGTGAGTACTTTATCCAAGTGAAGCGAGACTCTTTACTATCGGCCACTTTCCTTCGGTTAGAAGCCGTGAAGAAAACTAAAGTTGATTTGTCTTCAGATTGAAAAATGGGAATGATCATTCCATTTTTCGCCTTTCCATCAAAGACTCCTTTGGGTGAAGCATTGTCTTGGTAAGCAGTATTGGGGTCAGTGGATGGATTGGCGCGAGAATAGGCAAATAGAGGTGAGTAAAGTTGAGAGAAGTCGCTGTCAAGGCGAGCGACAGCGGTAAGTGTTTGCAATAGAAGTTGATCTTCTTTTAAGACACGCTCTTTAGTGTCCATGCTATTATCAATCATTTTAAAAGTGTAGAGGGAAATAAAGGCAAGTAAGATTATGGCAATCAAAACTTCAATGAGTGTGAACCCTTTGGCATTCTTTAAATGTGTGGCCAAATTAAAATTGGCCAATTTGTACATCCGCGTTTGAGTTAAACAGCCAAGTGGAAAGTTTAAATCGAGAGTCATTCGTTTTATTTTTTACGGTGACTTCAACTTGCCAAATCATTTTTTCCATATTTTCTTTGAAGACATTGAATATTCTCTTTTCCATTTGCGCCTGTGCATTTTCTTCTTTCTCTTTTCCTTCGCTCTCATCTCCCATTATTTTGGCCATATCTGGGACAAAAAACTTTTTATATTCTACGATTGTCTGATAATCGGGAAACCCTTCAACTTCTTTCGTTTCTTTACTTAAGGTCAAGGACTCTCTTAAGTCTGGCGGATTGACGATAATGTCGTTAATTTTATTTTCGGCCAAATCCTTCATGATAAGTTCTTCTTTTAGTTTGCTTGAATCCAGAAGATTATAGCCTTGTCCTGTTATAAAGACTGTGGCAAAAATAGTAAAAATGGAGATAGCAATCATGACTTCCATTAAAGTGAAGCCCGCTTGAGTTCGGAGTGAATCTTTAAAATTTAGTTTTCTTTTTTCCATTTCTCAAATATTTCTTGGGCCTTTTTTAATTGTATTTCAGTTAGCTCTTTTTCGGAACCAATTCCTTTTCCGAGGGGAGTTGTTTCGCGGGCAATTTTTGATCGGAACGGGTCAATCTTTAAGGCCATGATATCCTCATCACTTGCAATGAGAATTATGGCCGCATCTTTTTCTCCACTAGGGAATGCATAAATGGAGACCTCACCTGAGGACTGAAGTTTATCTGAATGAGGGGTGCCAACGCCAATAATTTTGATATTACTGTTTAATTCATTATTTTTCTCTTGAAACTCAATCACTTTATTGAATTTCATGTTGAGATTTTTTGTGTCTTGGGCCCGCTGTTTTTCTTCTTCCTTCGTTTCTGATTGTGTCACTAATTCTACCACAGGGGGAAGGATGAAACTGTCACTGGGACCATATTCGACAGCGTACTGGTGAGCTTCTCCCTCTAGTATCAAATGTAAGCGGATGACAGCATTTTTAAGGACGGCTTCATCGGACATGAAGCGGATGGCGCGCTCAATTCCATTGACATCTTTTTCTAAATCATCGCGGGAGGAAAGTGGATTTGAAATGCTTATAGCGAGAACTAGTGCAATTAAAACCAAGGCCACTAAAATTTCAATTAAAGTGAAACCTTGGTTATTCGTAAGCTGAATAGATGTCTTTTTATTGAGGAGTGGCCTCATTATTTCCTTGCCCGCCAGCACTCGGTGCTGAGCTTGCTTCGGCCTCTTTTTCACTGGAGCTGGCCGCTGATGATCCTTTAGATCCCTTTAAGTAGATATCGCCATCAGTTGCTTCTCCTCCAGCTTCACCATCTTGTCCGTAAGAGTAGATGTTAAAGGTCTTTCCATCGGATTCGTAGACAAAATCGCGATCCCATGGATCTTTTGGTACGGCATCTCCCTCAATAAAGCCACTTTGTGGATAATCTTTGCACTCGCGTCCTCCACTTGGTTTAGTGACGAGGGCCTCTAGGCCTTGCTCAGTCGTTGGATAAAAACCGCATTTTCGTTTAAATTCTTTAAGGCGTCCTTCTAAGTTGCTCATTTGAATTTTGGTTGAGTTAACTTGTCCTTCGTGGAGATTGTCTAGGAATTTACCAACGACAAAAGTGCCGGCAAGGGCAAGTAGGGTGAGAGCAATTAAAATCTCGATAAGCGAGAAGCCTTTTTGATTTTGGGCCAATGTTTTTTGAAAAAAGCCTTGTTTCATTTTTTCTCCGAAAAATCTTAGTAAAAGTGTTGGTTAAAATTTCTAGCGTTTAATTGTGTTGAGTTCCATTAGGGGAACGACAACGGAGAAGAGGATAAATGCTACGACTAACCCCATTCCCACCATCATTATAGGTTCTAATACAGAGGTAAGTCCACTAAGTTTTGTATTGACTTGATCTTCGTAGTTTTCCGAAACAATTTTAAGCATTGGTTCAAGTTCTCCCGATTTTTCCCCTAACTTAATCATATGGGTAACCATTGGTGGAAAAAGTTCCGACTTAACTAGTGGACCAGTGATTGATGCCCCTTCGGATATACTTGTTCGAGCTTCATCTACGGCCTTTTTCATGTGAACGTTTGAAATAAGGTTAGAAACGATTTTCATTGAGGCCAAAATGGGTACACCTGACTGCAAAAGTGTGGCAAGGGTTGAGCAAAACCGACTGACATTTATCATTGTGACAATTTCTGCTACGATGGGAAGCTTAAGAATCATTGTATCCCAGTTGGCCCGACCATTTTCTGTTTTGATATAACGATTAATAAGGGTGTAAATGGCAATTCCACCTAAGATGACGGCCCACCAATAATTGAGTAAAAAATAAGAGATCCAAACACAAATTTTCGTTTGAAGGGGCAGCTCTCGTTTTTGGGTGATAAAAATTTTTGTGATTTTGGGAATGACGAACATAAAAATAATCCCAATCATTGTTCCACCGGCCACCATCATGATGATTGGATAAGTCATTGCACCTTTTATTTTATTCCTGAGGGCCAATTGTCCCTCAGTAAAATCGGCCAAACGAAGTAGTACAATTTCTAGTGTTCCTGAAGTCTCGCCAGCTTCAACCATATTAACATAGACATTATCGAAGATTTTTGGGTAATCAGAAAGGGCCTTAGCTAAGGAAATTCCCTCATTGACCTTTTGTCGAATTTCAGAAAGAGAAATTTTAAGTCTTGGATTGTCAGTTTGATCAACCAGTGCACTAAAGGCCTCGACAACTTGAATTTTAGCTTTCAGGAGAGTCGCAAGCTGTCTGGTCATGAGGGCCAAATCAGCAATAGAGACAGAGTTTCCAAAACTCATTCCTGTTGCATTCTTTTTCATGCTGGTTGAGGTGTGCTCACTTATTTCACTGAGCATGATTCCCATCGCACGCGCTCGGGCCTTGGCAGGAGTTAAGCCTTCAGCGCTGAGAGTGCCTTTGACTTCCTTTCCACTTTTGTCGAGTCCTTTATAATTATAGATGGCCATTAGTGTTGTTCTTCATCTTCTTCGTTAATGGCCCTTGCCATTTCCTCGACAGAAGTGATTCCTTTAAAAACTTTTTCCAGTGCATCTTGCCGAAGGGATTTCATGCCATTTTTCATCGCAACTTTTTTGACACTGGCAGCATCCGATTTCTTTAAAATGAGTGGTCTAATATCATCAGTAATTATAAGCAACTCTGCGACGACTGTCACACCAGAATATCCAATAAAATTGCATTTCGCACATCCCTTAGCGTGATAGAGTTTAGCCTCACTTGGCACAGAGTGAATGTCGAGGAGTTGAAAATCATACTCAGTCGGAGTGTAGCTCTCTTTGCAGTCAGGACAAAGTGTTCTAATTAATCGTTGGGCCAAAACAGCGGCCAATGATGAAGCGATTAAAAAGGGTTGAACCCCCATATCGATTAAGCGGTTTGGTGCAGAAGAGGCGTCGTTTGTGTGAATAGTGGAGAGGACAAAGTGACCAGTCAGAGAAGCTTGTATGGCCATTTCGGCCGTCTCTAAATCGCGGGTTTCTCCCACCATGATTACATCGGGGTTTTGGCGCAGTATTGAGCGAAGCGCCCGAGCAAAACTGAGATCGATTTTGTGGTTGACCTGAATTTGGGAGATGCCTTGCAGTTCATATTCTACAGGATCTTCAACGGTAATGATCATTTTGTCGGGAGTATTAATGCGCTCGAGCATGGCAAAGAGAGTGGTGGTTTTTCCATGCCCTGTTGGCCCAGAGACATAAACGACTCCGTGTTTTCTTTTAGAAAGTTCATCAAGTGTTTTTAAATTCTTCCCATGAAAGCCTAAATTTTCCAGAGTTAAGATATTGTTGGATTTCTCAAGAACCCTCATAACAATACGTTCTCCATTTTGTATGGGAACAATAGAAACCCTTATATCGATATCTTTTCCGGCCATTTTGATTTTAATACGGCCATCTTGGGGTAAGCGTTTTTCGGCAATGTCCATGGATTTGGTCATGACTTTTAAGCGAGAAGTTACAGACGCTTGAGTTTTTATGGGCTGGCGTAAAATTTCGCGCATGACTCGGTTAATTCGGAAACGGTAAACGACATCTTTCTCATAGGGCTCGATATGAATATCAGAGGCCCTTTCTTTAATGGCCCGAAAAATAATGGAGTTCACAAAGCGAATGACAGGAGCTTCATCGGCCCCAGATTCTAAAATATCAATGGGCCCTTCGAGATCGAGATTCTCGTCAAATTCTCCCTCGATAGAGTCGACCACGTTGCGATTGGCCCGTTCATAAATACGATTAATAGCGTCTTGAACTTTTAAGGGGCCGGCCACCACCAGCTTTACTTCTTTTTTAAAAATTTCTTGAATGTCATTTATGGCATCAAAGTTAAATGGATCGGCAATGACAATGGTTATGCTATATTCTGTTTCAAGAATGGGAAGAACTTCATGCTGTTTAGCATAGTTGATATTGATATTGAGAGTGAGGTTCGGATCTATTTCTTCAAGTTTTAATTCACTGACATAGGGGATATCCACCTGATGGCAAATGACTTTGATGATATCGTGGGAGGAGATATAATTCTTTTTAAGCAGAATTTCACCCAAGAGCATGCCAGATTCTTGTTGAATCTCTAATGCCTCTTCGAGTTGATCATCAGTTAAGGACGTATGCTTTAAGAGGAGTTGACCAATTTTTTCTTTTTGCTTTTCTACTCGTTCCAGCATGTGATCTTTTATTTCCACCATTATCTCCGCTTATAAATTACTGAACTGAGCTCTCAGGTGCTTTTTCTTGGGCCTTCTGAATAATCTGCTGATAGTCGGGGACATCTGTTTCAGAAGAAGTTGTGGGCGTTTCAAATGAACTTGATTCTTGCATTTGATTTCGTTCCTTAAACTTTGCCACTTCCGAAACATCATAAAGAGGTCCTTCACCTTGTTTTTTGGCCTTGTCATAGAGGCCTTTCACTGTTGTCGCAAAGGCTTCATCATCACCACCTGAGTTTTTCAGGTGGGCCTGTCTTCTGTTGAGCAGGTCCTTGACGTTTTCAGCGTTGGCCTTCTCATAGGAAGCCAGAATTTTAGGAGTCATGAAAAAGAGAAGATTTACTTTTTCCACGCTCTTGGTAGAGTTTTTAAAGAGCCAACCGAGAACGGGGATATCTCCTAAAAGTGGAACCTTATTTACTTTATTAGTTTCTTTATCGCGCATTAACCCACCCATGGCAATCGTATCTTTATCCCTAACGACGACAGTGGTGTTAATATTTCTTAAAACAGTTCCAACTCCACCATTTTGACTTGTTAAATCCCTTTGTGAAAAATCCTCAATTTTTTGGTCGATTTTTAATTTAATAAAGCGAGTCGCTTTGTTAATTTGAGGAGTGATTTTTAAGGAGAGAGTAACCTTTTGTTGTTTCACAGAAGTCTGAGTCGTTCCATTGGATGCATTGGTTGTTTCAGTGATTGGAACTTGTTCACCACTTTCAAAATTTCCTTCCACATTATCCAGTGTTAGAATTTGCGGAGTTGCGAGAACATTCGTATTATTATTGGTCGCAATGGCGGTAATAAGCCCATTGACAGAATTGACCGTCATTGATTTTCCATCTGGACCTGTGACTGTCTTACTTCCACCAATTCCCCCTCCTACAAAAAGTCCAGAGAGATTGGTGATGTTATTTGTGAGCAAGGACATAAGGTCGCTGGTATTTCCGTAACCGGCCTTTTGTGCCCCTCCTGAGCCGTAGGCCCCGAAGAGGCTTATGCCAAATCCATTCTGTCTGTTGACTTGCGTTTCCATCATTAGCCCTTCGACGTAGACTTGGTCGCGAGGAATATCAAGTTTGGAAATAACCATTTTAACAGTGTCATAATCAGTAGGCGATGCCGTGACGACTAAGGCATTATTTTCTTTATCGGCAGTTATTTTTACTTCGCTATTAAAAAGATTTTCAGTCGTGGCCGCCCCACCTGCTCCAGGGGAAGTAAAGCGAGAAAGTCCTCCAAGACCTCCTGGCTTGCTGGCATTTCCAACGAGAGAAGAAAGTGTTTTAGAGAGAGATTCAGCATCGCCATAGTTCAAGTAATAAACATGAATCTGACCAGATCCTGCGGCCACGATTTTGACATCCAATTTTAAGATAAGCTCGCGCAACTCGCGGGCCCCATCGGAATTTGCCATGGCAATAATGGAATTTGTTCTTGGTTCAGCAATTATACGAGAAATATTCACTTGAGAGGTCTGACCTGTTGCTGCCGAGGTCTTAAATTTATTGTCGTTAGCATTGCCTTTTAAAATCTTGTCGAGAAGCCCGGCAATTTCTTGGGCCGATGAGTTTTTTACCTTAATGATTTGCAAAGATTCTTCATGACCTGGGATATCGATAAACTTTATGAGTTTCATTAAACGGTTGATGTGCGTTCCGGTCTCTTGAACAATTACAGTATTTGTCTGTTTGATTTCGATAATTCGCCCGTAGCGAGACATAAAGGGACGAAATGAATTGGCCACTTCTCTGGAGTTAACATACTTCAGAGGAATGATTTGCATGACGTAGTTTTCTGTGTTGGGAGTATAGGTTCCAGTGTACATGGTCGTTGGACTATAGCGAATGTCGCGATTGTTGACGATCGTATAGTAGGCGCCCGTTTTAACCAACGAGTACCCATTGATACTCAAGGCCTGAAGATAAGCTTTCCAAGCATCCCCAATCGTAATTGGAGTAGGAGAGGATATGGAGATCTTTCCTTTAATGTCTTTATCAAGAATAAGATTTAACCCTGTCAGCTTTTGCATGTGTTTTGTCAAATCAAGAATTGAGACATTGGGAAAATCAAAAGAAGTAACGACTTCTGGGCCAAAGGCGGTCTCAGGATTTAAGTTTACAAATTTTTTATCGGCCTTGGCAGCTTTTGATCCACGTGCCGTTTTCCTTCCAAAAGTTTCACTATCGGTGCCATTCTCTGCATTCAGATCACTTTCTCCTCCTGCTTCTGCCAAGTCTTCTCCTGATTCATCGCCTTCGTCATCGTCACCAGGAACAAAATTAGTGGTGTCTTTCAAAAGCGATTTAGCAGAGACAGATGTCTCTGGGGTATTGACCTCCTCAATGGCAGCTGCTTTTGCGGGGGTCTTATTAAATTTCGTTTTACTTTTGTATTTATTAAACTGGGCATAGACTTCTGGAGAAAGTCCGGTCATCAAAAGTAATGAGGTTGTCAAGAGTGGAGAGCACCATACATTTTTTTTAGTCATTCGTTTTTCCCAATTATCTTCTGTTCAACAATTTATTCAAAACCATATTCTTTATTTTCAGTCATTCCATTTCGCTTCAGACCAATTTGGAATTGATCAATTTCTTTGATCTTTCCAAGAAGTCCCATCAAGTCGTTGAGATTTTCAATTTTTTTGCCATTGATATCGCAGATAATGTCGTTTTCTTGGATATCGAGGTTTGAGTAAAGACTTCCCGGCACAATCTCGGTCATTTTAAAACAAAGAGATCCATCTGGATTGGTGATTTGCACAGCCTTGGCCTGAGTGAGGATTTCACTCATGTTGGTAACCATCGAATCGCGGTAATTTTTCTTAATTTTAAAAGTATTTCCCGTGTTTTTGATATTTGGATTCATACTTTTAAAGAGTGATTTCCCTTTTTTGGGAGAGAGAATTTTGAAATCAGGCATGGGGATTTCGGCCTCAGTTTCACTAGAGGCATATTCACAATCACCGGTTTGCAAATTTTTTAAAATAAGTCGCATGCGATCGATCTTAGAGACTTCGGCCATTTCTTCTAGCCTTTCTCCTTCTCGCACATTCATTAGTTCAGTATTTCCTCTTACTTGAACTGAGGCAACTGATTTCACTGAATCTTGTAAAACGATAGTGTCTAAAAGTTTAATTTGAAGTGCTGTTGGTTTATCAGCTTCGTTGCAAATAATGCTCTCGATGTCTTTCAAAGGGGCATTGTTGATGGCCTTGTCGCTTTCTTTTGCATTGAAGAGATTGGCAGAAACGATTTTATTGATATCTTGAATTGTTGAGTCATTATTTTCTGTCTGAACTTGAGGCGCTCGGGCCACTTTAGCGACCGGAGGTGCTTTGCTTAAAAAGAGCGCGATGTTTTTTCCGAACATATAGGTGATTGTGACAACTAATAAGATAATAAAAACTGAATGTATTTTTCCTCTAGAGTAAGGTGAAAATATTCGCAAAACAAAATCATTCCAGCTGAATTTGTTAAGGGTGTTCATTGCCGCCTTTCCAGACAGCGTCGACTTTATTTTATTGGCTGTCTCTTGGTGGTTAAACTGAGGGAATTTGAAAGTAAATTTTCTTAAGGTCTCAGGCTTTTCGGGAAGAGGAGCATCGGGAAATTGGCGGATTTTTATTTCGGTTAATTCATCTTCAGAATCATCGAATACATGTTCAATTTCCTCTTTAGGGTTATTTTCTTCATTCTCATTGATTTGGTGGTGAAATTGCTCCTGGGTAAAACCCCCTAACGTTTTTTCAGCAAAGTCCTCAGGGCTTTCGTTTGACTCATACTCAGAATCGGGCTTAAAGGCATAATCCTCATCATTAAATTGAGCGGACTCCTCAGTGTCCTCATGAAACTCCTGGGGATTTTGCTCTTGAGGTGGTGTTTTCTTGAATCGATCAAGGAAACTAAAATTAAATGTAAATTTTTTCATTTTTTAACTTCATGTTAATTTTGAATTTCGCTAAATTCAAAGTCACCTTCCATGGTGGAGCTTTTTTATAGTTATTCTTCTATTCTAAGAACTTAAAAGGTACACAGCAAGAAAATTATAGTGGGCAGAAAGATTAGGGCCATAAATGATTGAGCGAATAAGCAGAGTATTGTCATTTAATAAAGTTTGAGTATCCTATTAGAGCACTCTCTAAAGTTTTTAATCAAAAGGTGACAAAAAATGACAACTAATGAGTCAGGTACTTTTCAGTCAGTAGTCGGTAGCTTTTTCTTCGGAGAGGTTAACGAAAATCTTATTTTTCCATTCCCTCATTTCTCAGATGCTCAAGTCGAAATGGCCAAAGAAATGACTTCAGCGATTGATCAGTTTGCCAAAGATAATATTAATGGTGAAAAGTTTGATCGCGATTCTCATATTCCAAACGAAGTTATTGAAGGTTTGGGGCAATTGGGAGTTTTGGGGCTGGCCGTCCCTGAGGATTTGGGTGGTTTAGGTTTAGATTACACACTCTATTGCCGCGTTTTTGCCCAAGTGGCTTCCTATGATGCCTCCGTTGCAACAATGGTTGGAGCTCATCAGTCTATTGGGTATCGCGCGCTCATCAATGAAGGAACGGTAGAGCAAAAGAAAAAGTGGTTGCCAAAATTGGCCAGTGGGGAAGTTATTGCGGCTTTTTGTTTGACTGAACCTGGATCAGGCTCTGATGCTTACTCTATAAAAACGAAGGCCCACGATAATAAAGATGGAACATATACAATAACAGGCCAAAAACTTTGGATTACGAATGGTGGTCTGGCCGGGTTTTATTCTGTTTATTGTAAAACAGATCATGAAGTCGATGGGAAAAATGTGGAAAAAATTTCCTGTTTCATCGTAGAAAAAGAACGAGCAGGGGTCTCTTTTGGTGAAAAAGAAAACAAAATGGGAATTCGTGGGAGTGAAACCCGCGCCGTTTATTTTGATAAAGTCATTGTACCTAAAGAAAATATTTTAGGCGAACTAGGTAAGGGTTTTAAGATTGCCATGAATGTTTTGAATTCTGGACGCCTTTCTTTGGGGGCCGGGTGTGTTGCCGGCATGAAGACAACTTTAGCACTGGCCTCTGAACATGCGGCCAACAGAAAACAATTTGATCGCCCGATCGCGGAGTTTGGGTTAGTTCAACAAAAGCTTGCGAAGATGGCCGAGATGACTTACGCCGTAGAAAGCATTGTCTATCTTTCGACAGGTAATATGACCAAAGGAATGAGTGATTATTATATGGAGACGGCCGTCTGCAAAGTCTTTGGTTCAGAGTGCCTTTGGCAAACAATCGATATGGGAATGCAGATCGCCGCCGGGAACGGTTATATGAAGGAGTATCCTTATGAGCGAATCATGAGAGACTCAAGAATTCAGCTTATCTTTGAAGGAACCAATGAAATTCTTCGCTGTTTACTCGCTCTCTCTGGAGTGCGTGGACCTTCAGAAGACATGAAAGAGCTTGGAAAAATTTCCGATATGACCAATGCACTTCATGATCCAATTAAGTCCCTTGGTGTCTTTACCAAATTTGCTCGTAAGCGTCTTTCAAATATTATGGGGTCTAAACAATTAACGAAAGCTCATCCTGAATTAAAAGAGCAAGCAGAAAAATTTTCTTCGTGTTTAGGTAAATTCGCTATCGCTGTTGAAGACTCTCTTATTAAATATGGCAAAAAAATCGTCGACAATGAGCTTCCTCAAGGACGATTGGCAGATATGGTCATTGATCTTTACGTTATGGCCGCCGTTATTTCACGAACAACGGCCATTTTAAATAGTTCAAAGCCATCGGCCGATCAAAAAGATTATGTTCTTCGTATGACAAAGCAGATTTGTAAAGATTCACGTAGAAGATTCACAAGAAATGCTAAGAGTATGGCAAAAAACAGTGATAAATCAGTGATCAAAATCTCTGAGTCCGTAGTGAAATACGGGGGATACGGACTTGATATTATCGACTTTTAAAAAAACTTTTTTTTTCTGGGGAGCACTCACCGCTTTATGGGGTGGATGCTCTCATGAAAAAAATCTATCAGCGCCAGCGCCGCTGGTTCCTCCTAAAGAAGTGGCCCCTCAGTTTGTTCTGGGTCCTCTTGCCCAATCCAATACATTTATTGATAAAACTGAGCAGTATGGGTTATGGGGAGTCAAGGCCGTGCATCTCTATGCGGTCGATGTTAATCATGATGGGCACACAGACCTCAT
>JAGOVS010000017.1 GCA_018060625.1 Bacteriovorax sp.
CCATAAATGACACGCCTATTTTACTTTTTTGCATAATTTTAGACCTATTAATAGGTTTTCTTCGTTGGTTAAAATTGGTAAATTTATGAGGTAAATCTCAATTGTAAATTTAGATCAATGGAAGCGTTCATGCAATTAAATCTTCATCAAACTCACCATGAAATTGGCGATTTTGAGTCTCTTTTTAAGTATCTCACCTCGACTTTCTCCCATCGAAATCTTAAAGGATTGCACCTTTTTCCTGAACTTTTTTTAACAGGATATCCGCTACAGGATTTGGTTCTACAAAAAAGCTTTATTGATGATTATCAGGAGTTTGTAAACGATTTGTCGGCATGGTCCGTTCAGCATTTTAAATCAGATGGCCCCTTGGCCCTTTTAATGGGAGGACTCTCTTACCAATTTGACACCTTTGGTCTTCCTTCTCAAATAGAGAACGTGATCTATCTTCTTGAACCTGGTCAGAAACTCCGGGCCCTTTACAGCAAACAACTGCTCCCCAATTATGATCTTTATGAGGAAAAAAAATATTTTACTCCTGGCCCCGGTCCGGCAACCTTTTCTTTTGAAAACCGCAATATCGCTTTACTCATTTGTGAAGATATGTGGTTTTCTCATTTACATGATAGTGATCCGGTTGAACAACTCAAAGATCATTTTGAGACAATCAAAGCTTCTTGCGATCTCATTATTAATTTAAGCGCAAGTCCCTATCATTTAGGTAAGCAAGACCAAAGAATAAAAAGGGCGCTAGAAATTTCCCGTTATTTAAAGGCCCCCTTTGCCTACGTCAATCGCGTAGCAGCAGAAGACGAAATCATTTTTGATGGAAGAAGCTTCGTCGTCGACGGTCAGGAAGTGATTGCTCAAGGACTGAGTTTTAAAAGTGATATGATCTCTCTTCCCCTTCCAGTCTATAAGGGGCCCATGGCTTCATCTTCCCTCAACTCAATGGCCAATAGCTGGGGGACACTCTTTTCAACAAGACTCTCCCCGGACACAATCTCGCTTTTGCCATTAACCGATGAAGAATGCGCGGAAGTTCTAGAGGCGCTTATTTTAGGAATCAGTGACTATGCTTTAAAAAATAACATTTCCAAATTCAGCATTGCCCTGTCTGGAGGAATGGATTCAAGCCTGGTCTTAACTCTTTTAAAAATAATCAAAGACCGCTCCCTTTTTCCAATGGAATTAGAGGCCATCTTTATGCCTGGCTTCTTTTCTAGCTCTCTCTCTTATGACCTTGCCTACGACCTGTGCCGACTACTTGGGGTCAAACTAACAACGATGCCCATTAAATTTATTCATTCGACTATTAGAACAGCCTATCGCGATAGCTTTCATTCAGAAATGTTGGGCCTTGCTGATGAAAACATCCAAAGCAGACTTAGAGGGGCCCTCATTTATGCGCGCTCCAATGCCATTGGCTCGATTGTCTTGAATACTTCTAATAAATCAGAAATTGCTGTTGGATACTCCACGATTTACGGTGATAGCGTTGGGGCACTCTCTGTTTTGGGAGACCTATACAAAAGTGAAGTTTTTGCACTTGCCCAATATATCAATAAACTGACAAATGGGCTTATTCCAAAAGACATCATTAGTAGGGCCCCTAGTGCAGAGCTTAGAGAAAACCAAGAAGATTCCCAATCCCTTCCTCCTTATGAACAACTCGATCCCATTTTAGAAGGTCTGCTCTCCATGCGATTTTCTCCTCAAGACTTAATCAAAAAAGGGCACGATAAATCCCACGTGCTCAAAGTTTTTCATCTTTTAGTAAAATCGGAGTACAAACGCAGACAATTTTGTCCTATAATAAAAGTGAAGGCAAAAAGCTTCGGATTTGGCCATCGGATGCCAATCAGTAAAAAAATGCTCTAAACCCCCCTCTAAAGGAGAACGTCAGTGGACAAAAAACAATTGCTAAAATCATTCCAAGACTTAAAACTAGAAATTGAAAAACTTAAAAAGAAGCATTTAGTTCAGGGCTTAGTTGATAAGTTTCATGTTGAAAAAAAATCTCTTGAAAAAAAGATTGAAAAAACGGTTACTGAGGAAGTCAAAAAAGCTAAGAAATTCCTCAATGAGCAGAAAAAAGAATTGAATAAGATTCAAAAGAAGGTAGAAGTTGTTTTAAAGAAGAAAGCAAAAAAGCCTGCGAAGAAAAAGACCTCAAAAAAAGCTCCTGCCACAAAGGTCGCTAAGGCGACAAAAAAGAAAGCTGTTTCTAAATAGATCGACTCATTAGAAAGGGCCGCTCATTTCATTTTTGAATGGGCGCCCCTCCTTCTAGGTCGCAGAAACCTCTTCCCGATAAGGCTTCCAGTTACCTTGCCACAAATTAATTGTTCCCGTGAGTAAGAGATTATTCTCTCTATCAACCCTGATCTGCACATAAGTAAATTTATTATGGGCCTCCATAAGGCCAGCATCGAGCTGAGGAATATGGTTCCACGTGCCCGTGTTGAAATAGTATTTATTTTCCGGAAAACGCAACCACTCCTGAACATGGGTGTGCCCCATGACGACAGTGTGAATTTCGGGATGGCGTCTCAAGATGGCCTTGGCCTTTTTTCCATAGAGAGGATAAATCGTAATCTGCTTTAAAATTGAAATCGTCGTTTTGAAATTTCTGTTCTGTTTGATGAATTCATCAAAATTACTTTGAATTAAATACCTTCCAACATGAAACCCCATTTTCCAAAAAAAACTAAAATCATAAAAAAGACACCATTTTACATACGAGGCAAGTGGTCTGACTTTATCAATATTGGGACGATCCTTTCTCAATACAGGTAATAGGTTAATGCAAAATAGTGATCCCCAAGGAAGATTGAGAATCATCTTCCCATTTGGACCTTCCATAAAGTATTTTTCACTTGGAACTGTGTTGATTACTTCAAATCGATGCCCATGCTCTACATGCACCCCATTGAGGTTGAGTGAAAAACAAAAACTTAACTCTTCGCCAACATGTTTCTTTAAAGCAACTTGAGCTTCATGAAAGGCCATTCCGGAGTCATGGTTTCCAATAACATAAGTTATCTTTTTTTTGGGTGTACGAAGAAATCTTCTCAGTCCTTCAAAAAATTTGGGATGCCCCTTTACAATGGCATCAATAGCGCGAACGGTGACCTCATCATCAATGATGTTAGTAAAAACACCATCAATATCAATTTGAATCAAGTTGAGAATATCCCCATTTAAAACGAGATGGACATCCTCTTTTTCATATTCTTCTTTTGAGTAATAATCACAAAAATCATAAAATTTTTCGTCTTCTAAAAAATCTTCTAAAAGATTGAGTTGACCATTTTTGAGAAATTTTCCTTTTCCAAGGTGAAGGTCGCTGAGGACTAAAATAATCATAGGAATCTCTCTTCTATTTTACGACTTTTTTTACGTCTGATTTAAAAATGTCCTGTGTATTAAAGACTTTCCCTCTCCCTGACTCTTTTGCCTCGTACATCATTTGATCTGCAATGGCCAAAACGTCCTCTGCTGTGCTTGCATCAGATGGAAATTCAGCGACTCCGATAGAAACACTTAGCTTAATATGCTTTTTTTCTTCTTTCATTTGAAAACTATAATTTTTATCAACAATCTTTTTTAAAATTCTCTCCCCAACAATTTTACCTCCATGGCGATCTGAGTTTGCTAAAATAATGACAAACTCATCTCCTCCATAACGATAACTTAAATCACTGTCGCGAAGGAGTGCCTTAATGTCATGGGCCACATTTTCTAATAACTTTGTTCCAATCAAATGCCCATAATTATCATTAACCTTCTTAAAATGATCGATATCTATAAAAAGAGCACAAAAAGGATTTTTCTCTTGATGATACCTTTCAACGAGGGAAGAAATATCCTTATGAAGTTTTCTTTGATTATACAGGCCAGTGACATCATCTATATGAATCAGATCTTGACTCCTATACAGGTCATCAAATTTTTCAATGACTCTCAAATGCGAGGAAACAAATTGAGCAAGATGTTTGAGCACTTCAGTCTTGATCTCAGAAGGGGAAGAAAAAATCGTGAAATAGAATTGATTGCGTTTTAACCCCAGATTCAGATAATAATAATAACAACCTTCCACTTTTACAGTGAGACAAGGAAGCGTTTTTAATTCACTTCGATTGACAATAATTTCATCTAAAAGTTTTGCACTGTAGAGCTTGAGACGATCATTTTTCCCAAGAACTGCCCGGCATTTATCTAGCTGAATGACTGGGAATTGATCTTGAATGGAAAAAACGAGTAAAGGCCGCACTAAAAACTGACGGGCCAGAAAATCCTCTAGATGAATCAAAAGGATTTTTTCGCTCTGAAAAAAGGGAAAATCACTCAGAAATGCTGTTAATTCTTTCATTATGCTTTCAACCTACGGATACCGGTGACGACCTCATCTTGCCGTTCATCAGGGGACTGATCAATATCATCTTCTAGATTTTTCATTGAATGACGAAGAGTTTTCATCATTTTATTGAGCTTGTCTTCTAATTTTCTTTTATCCTCTTGTGTTTTTTTCTCTTTTATTGAGATGTTTTCCATATTAAATTCCAGGCCATCTATTTTCCTACGAAGTTCCAAAATTTTTTGATCGCGACTTTGAACCTGAGAATCTACGTCTACTGAGAGCATTTCCAATTTCGACTCAAGTTCTTTTTCTCGCTGTTTCACTTGATTAAAATCAATGCGTACTCTTTGCTCCAGCTTCTCCCTTCTGGCCTCTGCGGCCCGGGCCTTTTCTTCGGCCATAGCTTTTTTCTCTTCACTTAATGACAACCGATAGTTCAAATCTTCAATATCTGTAAGGCCTCGCTTTCGAAGAATCGAAACCTCAATTTTTGACTCATCCAAAGCGGCCTTCAGAGTGAGATTATCTTGCTCTAGTTCTCTTTGTTTACCTTTTAATAATTTTATTTGGTCTAACAGACCCTCTCTTTCTTCACGCAGCTGCCTCAGGGTTCCTTGAATTCTCGCTGATTCCTCTGTATTCATCCCGGCGAGGCGTTGCTGGAGGGGATGAGATTTGTCTAAATGGTCTTCTAAATGATTTTTTACTGGTGGATGAGCTGCTCTCAGATTGAGTTCATTTTCATTAACTTCTTTTGTTACTTCAAACGAATTGTCAAAGACCACAAGATCTTCGTCTTTATGACCATGTCCATGACTATCATCATTGAAATCATTTCTGGAATCATCAGTGGCCCCAAGGCTAAAGGCTTCAGCCTCTAGATCAAACCCCAATTCCTTCTGGTCATCCCCATTAGTGGGTTCATTGGATTCACCCATCAGATCGGAGAGATTCATCTCCTGAGTTTTATCTGCGGAGCTTTCCTTCGAAGCACCTAAACTTTTTGGGACTAAAATATCTTTGACAGTAAATTCTATATCCGGTCTTGAAATAAGAACCTCTGAGGAAGATTTCGTCAGATCATTTGCTTGACTGACTTTATCTAATGAAAAGGCCTCAACATCAGAGCTAGTGACTTTACTGCGATCATAAAAAATTGTTTTTTGAGTGCCCTTGCCAAGATCCAAAGCTTCAGCGTTAGCATTTTCAAGCTCTGCTTCAAAAAGAGAGTCTAATTCAAAAAATGAATCACTGCCTGCCTGCCCCTTTGGGGACTCAGGCATGGGAGAATTCCCCTTAGAAGTTTCCGAAGCGGTACTTTCAAACTCTAACTCCCCAAGGCCTTCATCGAGATCCAGATCTAATGCCCCAGGAACTTTTTCCTGTGATTTCTTACTCTCTCCATTGCTCATGGTGGCCCTCCGCCTGAATCATTTTATCTTTGCCTAGTGACTCACTTTTGTCGTTCAAGGCCACATTAGACACAAATTGCATGAATTTTATTTTAACATCGTTACAAAAAAATAAAATGAGAGGAAAGCCTTTCACTCATTGTGCCTATAATTAACTCTTTTAAGTTGATCTACTCTTTAAAATTAGATTAAAATAAACTGAGCGCCCCACATATTACTTGACCCTTTTACAAGGCCATAACCGATGAAAAAAGATTTTATTCATAAATTCTTATTGAAGACTATAACTCTATCGACTTTGATGCTTCTCACTCTTGCCGAGTCTTGGGCGCAAGAATCAGGGAAGCTCTACCCTGCGCCTATTCTATCTTTAGATCAATTTTTTTCTCATCATATTTTAGTTGCGGAAAAATCAACTCACCTTCTTCATTTATATAAAAACAATGAAGGAAAACCCGAACTTGTAAAATCGTATCAAGTTGTTACTGGAAAAAAAACAGGGGATAAAGATTCTGAAGGAGACCTTAGAACTCCAGAAGGAATTTATAATTTCATCGATTTTCTCACCAACAAGCAGCTCATTGAAAAAAGTGGGGCCCAAGGAGTCATTTATGGCGCTGGCGCCTTTGTCACAGACTACCCCAATCCATTTGATCAACGAATGGGCAAAACAGGCTCTGGGATTTGGTTGCATTCAACCAACGACGAGACCAGACTGGATAGAGGTCTAGACTCAAAAGGCTGTGTCGTCACTGCCAATAACGACCTACTCGATGTGTCAAAATATCTCGAACTCTACAAAACCCCAATGATCATTGTTCAAGACTTAGTCTTTCTTAACGAAAAAACCCACGAAGCTCAAAGAAATGGGCTTCAAAAAACGGTCGACTCCTGGCTTTCTGCTTGGCGAAATAAAGATATCGAAAATTACATGGGCCACTATCACCCACAAGACTTTAAAGATTCTAAAGGAAATTTCGCCAAATATAAGGCCTATAAAAAAGCCGTATTCAGCAATCCTGGCAAACCTAAAATTGATCTCGACAACTTCTCCATCTTGCAGTCTAAAGGCTATGCCGTTGTCACCTTTGTTCAAAAATACCAATCAAATACCATCAATGATTCTGGTAAAAAAATTCTTTATCTCAAGCAAGACAATTCCTATAATTGGAAAATTATCAGCGAAGTCTTTACACGTAACGGATTAGAGGGAAATGACAAAATTGCCTTTGAGCCTTCAATGAGATTTTTTAAAGATTCATCCTTTAAGGCAACTTCTGAAGCTAAAAAGGGCAGTAACTAGTGCCAAACATGAGTCAAGAACAGAGACAAGAAAAAAAAGATGACTTTGTCTCTATCATTTATAGTAAAAAGAATGATTCTCCTAAATATTTTGAGATAAAAAAATCAAAAATTCTCTTCTTCTTTGTTGGTCTTCCCACATTGACCCTGATCGCACTCATTTTGGGAGCAGTGGCCCTGGTGAACACCAGTCCCTTTCACTTAATTGATAATTATCGTCAAAACTCCCTTGCAAGACAGTCCATTTTGAAGTCAAAACATCTTCAAGAGAAAATTCAAATGGCCGAAGAAGAAAAAAGAGCACTCATTAAAAAAGTAGAGACCCTTCAAGGGCAAACAAAACTTTCTGCGAGCACCACAGCAGTCCCCGCCCACGAAAAAATCTGTCCTCCCCCTACTTCTGACTCACAGGTTAATATCAATTCAAACAGCATTGGCCTCTCTACTCTTTCGTTTTTTCGCCCCATACAAGGCCAAAAGGATAAAACGAGACCAGCGACTCTTTCCCTCGCTGACTTTAAAGCAATCCCAAACCGCGACAACTTGAATTTTCAATTTAACATTATTCCGGCCCTCTCTGGAGATGCTAAGCTGGCCGGTCACATTATAGTTATCATGAAAAACGAATTGGCCATTCAGGTTTATCCAATGCAAGCTCTCTACGGGCCAGGCACACAACTTAACTATACAACTGGTGAGCCATTTGCCACTCAACGCTTTCGTCCTGTAAATGCGAGTTTTCTATTGCCAAGAAAATCGGGAAACACCATTTTTACAGTTTATATATTCGCTAAAAATGGCGATCTCATCCACTATCAAAGCGTCATGTTGCCAGTTAAAATTTAATACGTTGTTAAAAGGGATTTAGGATGCTTAAAAATCAAGAATTCACATATATTGGTAAATCAACTTCTTTAAATGGAACTTTTACTTTTCGAGGTCCAACTCATCTCCAAGGGGTTTTGCAAGGTGAAATTCGTGTAGAAAACTCTGCTAAGCTGGTTTTAGAGATTGGCTCCACGACTGAAGGGAGTCTTGAGTGTTTTGATCTCGATATTTATGGTGACTTCACAGGGGAAATCAAATCCCTAGGGCACGTAACTCTTTTTCCTACTGCCTCTTTTGAAGGAAAACTTCTCTCAAAATCTCTTGAAATTCTCCCTGGGGCGATCATTAATATGAACGCCCACACTGAAGAATAAGGCAAAAGCTCCTAAGTCTTAAATAAAATTCTTAAAATTGAGAACTTTGATCTTCCCAAATTTGGGACTTAATTTTTTTAACTCCGCCTCGATACTTTTATCACCTAAAATGAAAATCGTTTGCTTCTTCATTGAATAAACTTCGCCAATTTTGCGAGCGACATCTACACTGTTAAATTTCATGACGGCCTGATTAAAATCAAACAATTCAGCATAGGGTTTTTCAATATGGTCTAGATAAAGAAGTTGAGAGAGAAAGGCCCTATTGTTTTCGAACTTAAATGGATGGGCACCGACAATTCCTCCCCGAGCGTTTTCTAAATCTTGATCACTAATGCCTTCTTTTAAAATATTCTCAACTGATTTGTTAATCACCTCAATGAGTTTGTTAATCGTTTGATTCTTAGTAAAGGTAGAAATCCCTGAACGTCCATATTGTTTTTGAGAAGAGATATAGGAACCAATTGTATACGTTAATCCGCGCTTAACTCGAACCTCTCGCATAAGCCGTGAAGTAAATCCTCCCCCTAGAAACTCACTTGCAAGAGTATCGAGCTTACGGTCTTTGATTTCATCAAAATTTAAGAAACGGCCGATTTTGACTTGAACTTGATTTGCATCTGGAATGGGAACAAAAACAATCTGTGGTTCATTTTTTTGCACTTTTTTATAAGTAACGGTGCGTACAACATCCTTTGGGTCACCTTTAAACTTACAATGCTCTTTTAGAATGCTCTCCACACCTAAAATACTTTTAGGTCCTGTTATATAGAGGCGTTTTTTTACATTATCTAAAAAATAATCCATTCTTTTTCTGAGAGCTTCTGGGGTATAGCTGGCCAAATCCTGTAATTTTCCAGAAACAGGATAAGCATAAGGCGTTCCTCCTAAGGAAATTTCTCTAAAGGCCCGTTCTGCAAGCGCTTGAGGATTGGCCACAATGCTTTGTAATTCCGAGCGCTCTTTATCTAATTCTTGCTTGAGAATTGGGGAAGGATAACTTGCCTCACGAAGAAGATCACAGGCCTGAGTCAGTGAAGTATTTAAATCCTTAGATAATCCTGACATGGAAAGAGTTGTGTACTCATGTGTCACTTCAGAACTAAATTCTGTTCCATAAAATTCAAACTGATCCATGATATCTTGTTGAGAGAGTTTTGCAGTCCCTGAATCTACCAAGCTAAAAGCATGCTGAGTAAGTCCTCTGCTGCCCACTTCATCACGAAGGGCACCATCGGCAAAATAAACAAGTAAATCGTAAGTTGGAAAACGATTATCTTCCAAATAGACGACATCAACCCCATTCCAATTTAAGTGCTTTATACTTTCTTCTACTTTATTGGCGGCAAATAGTGAAGTGCAAGTCATAAGAAAAGTGAGGCCGAAAATATATTTAACTTTCATTATTTTGTCTCCATTTTTGCTACTGGAATTTTTGGAAATTTATCCCATACAGAAATAAATTGCGAGGGTGATTTGTGTAAGACATCCTGACAAGCTTCTTTAACTTCGCTTTCTGTCACTGAATTATAAATCTCCAACTCTTTTACTCCAAAAGCATAATCCCCATAAACTTTTTCATTCATCATAATGGTAGAGGCCATCCCTGCATTTGTTTTCATTTGAGTATATGCCTGGGCCATAATTTGATTTTTTATCTTCTGAAGCGTTCTCGAATTTAATCCTTCACTACAAAACGATAAAAGATCTGTTGAAAATTGCTTTTTAAATTTTTCTATATCCACTCCGTCCATTAACTCTCCATTAAAGTAGAAAATTCCTGAATGACGAAGATTATAACTACTAAGCGAGATTTCACTTAATAGAGGATGAGCATTTCGGACATATTTTTGAGAAAGGTATGAACTTCCTCCACTACTAAGCATCAATGAGAGCACGTCTAAAACAAATGCTTTTCGGGTGCCTATCTTCTCTCCTCTGAAAGCAAGTGAGAATTTTGGATTGGGATTAGTTGCGTAATAGCGATAGTCCTCTTTCAACTTTGATTTCCATTCGTAGTTTTTTGGATCATCTCTTTTTGACTTAATTGCGTTTAAATTTTTTGATTTTGCAATGGACCCATATTTTTCTTTAATAAGAGGAATGAGCTTCTCAGGGTCTACATCTCCTGCAATGGCAAGAATGGCATTATCAGGGGCATAATATGTTTTGAAAAAATCCATCACTTGATCGCGAGAAAGAGCACTCAGATCTTCCACATCGCCAATGACCGACTGGCCATAAGGAGTTCCCTCAAACATTTTTTTCATAGTCATCAGATAAAGAAAACCATCTGGATTATTTTCATAGCGCATTTTTCTTTCTTCAAAAATCACTTGGCGCTCACTTTCAAAACTCGTCGGTTCAAGCAAGAGATGTTGTAGCCGATCAGCTTCTAAATCCACCATTTTTTCAACAAAACTAGAGGGGATACTTTGATAATACACAGTCGCATCATTGGTTGTATAAGCGTTCGTTGCCCCCCCATTTTTCTCAATGAGTACATCAAATTCTCCTGGTCCATATTTTTTGGCCCCCTTAAACATCATATGTTCTAAAAAATGGGTGGCCCCCGTTGTCCCCGAGGATTCATATCGTCCTCCAACATCAAAAAGCGTATAGTACGAAGCGATAGGTAATTTTGGATTTGGAGCAATGAGCACTGTGAGGCCATTATCTAAAACAACTCTCTTAACATTTAAACTGACATCCAATGCTCCTCCCAAGCTGTTGCCAGTGAGTCCTGAACAGCCTGATAGTCCGAGCGTGATGAAGGCCAAAAGTGGCCAATGCATGTTCCTTTTTTTTTGTAACATTTCTTCTTTCCTCTTAAATATGAGTGCTTGTCAGGTTAGAATTATAACATGAAAACTAAAAAGCTAAATACCTTGACTGCTCTTGGCACTGGGACGTCTACCGGAATTCCAATGATAGGATGTTCTTGTCAAGTATGCCGATCAATTGATCATCGCGATAAGCGCTTGCGAACAAGTATTTATATTGAGACGGCCAAAGGTAATCGCATTCTTGTAGATACAACTCCAGATTTGCGGACTCAATTTTTATCCAATAAAATCTCCGACATTGATTTTGCCATTATCACTCACGAGCATGCGGATCATTTACACGGCATAGATGATCTTAGACCTCTCACTTTTGGTCCACCATCCAAAGAGATTCCCCTCTACTGCAATAAGGCCACGCGAGAGGCCATTTTAAAACGCTTCGAGTATATATTCTTAAAAAGAGATCTTAAAAAGCATCCTCTTTTAGGCGGAGGAATTCCTAGGCTCTCACTTCATCAAGTTGAGTTAGAACAAGAATGCATTTTACACGGGGAAAAGTTCTTCTTTTTTAATTATCCTCACGGCCATGGAGAAACCATGGGATTTATTCATGACAAAATGGCCTATATTGTTGACTGCATGGAGATACCTGCTCATCTCTTAAAACTTTTAGAACAACAAAATCTCGAACTACTCATCCTTGATTGCCTTCAGAGGGCCAATCACTCCACTCACCTTACCGTGGAGAAAGCATTTCACTACGTAAAGGCCATAAGGCCAAAACGATGTGGTCTTATTCATATAGGGCATGACCTCTCCCACATCCAACTCCAGAAATTGGCCTTTTTGGAGTTTGGCGAAAAGGTCTTTCCTCTCTATGACCAATTAAAACTCTTTTATTAAGTTATTCATTAAACTAATGTGAATGGTCATAGGTTATCGCCTCATCCTTCTTACATTTTGACCATTTTCTGCTTTCACTTTTTCACTTTTTATGGAATTCTCTGAAAAATATTTTAACTCTCAATGCCACATTCTTTTTAAGGAGAAGCTAAATGATTATTGGAATACCTAAGGAAATTAAAAATAACGAAAACCGCGTGGGTATGGTTCCCGGTGGAGTTCGCGCCCTGGTTGCGGATGGACACACTGTCTATATTCAAAAAAATGCTGGTCAAGGAATTGGAATTACAGATGAAGAGTTCCTAAGAGCTGGGGCCCAAATCCTGGATACGGCCACTGAAATTTTTGAAAAGTCCACAATGATTATCAAAGTAAAGGAGCCTCAAGCGGTAGAAATTGCCATGCTTAAACCTCACCATATCCTTTACACCTATCTTCACCTTGCTCCAGATCCAGAACAAACAAAGGGCCTAATGAAATCAGGATGCACGGCCATTGCCTACGAAACAATTCAAAATGCTGATGGCTCACTTCCTCTTCTCGTTCCAATGTCAGAAGTTGCAGGACGTATGTCGGTTCAAATCGGGGCTTCTTACCTTCAACTAGACAAAGGTGGAAAAGGGGTTCTTCTTGGTGGTGTTCCAGGAGTTAAACGAGGAAAAGTTACCGTTATTGGGGCCGGGATTGCGGGAACAAACGCCATTCAAATGGCGATGGGCCTAGGGGCCTCTGTCACAGCTATTGATCTTTCAACCAAGCGCTTAGCTGAACTTGACGGGCTTTACGGATCACACATTACAACTCTGTACTCAAATCCTGACAATATCGAAAAAGCAGTTCTTGAGTCCGATCTTGTTATTGGAGCTGTCCTTGTTCCAGGAGCAAAAGCTCCAAAGTTGGTCACAAGAGATATGATTTCCAAAATGCAAAAGGGATCAGTTGTTGTTGATATTGCCGTTGATCAAGGCGGATGCATTGAAACATGCAAACCGACAACTCACGAAAATCCAACATTCGTCGTCGATGGTGTCGTTCACTACTGTGTGGCCAATATGCCAGGGGCCGTTGCAAGAACTTCTACCTTTGCTCTAACAAATGTAACTCTTAAATACGCTCGTATGATTGCAAACATGGGTGTAGAAGAAGCAGCGATGAAAGATAAGTCTTTCAGACCAGGAATCAATATCTATAAAGGCGCACTAGTATATGAGCAAGTTGCTCAAGATCTAAGTCTTCCTTATACAAAACTTCCTTTCTAAATTTCTGCTTATTTTATTTTTCAATTTTCTTTCTAATTTCACCGGTCATGCTAAAATTATTAAGCATGACCGGCAAAAAAATGCTCGATACTATTCTCTTGGCCTTAATGACTATCACAACCCTCGCAGTGATCGGTCTTTTTTATTACACTGAAAAAGTCTACAAGCGCCCACCAATTGATGAAAATAAAGAAAAAGAGGCCCTTCTCAAAGATGGCGACCCAAAGGCCATGCCTGCTTTCTACAAAATTGATAAAATGACTGTAAGCTTAGTGCCGAGAGATCCTACCGGTGGCCAGCGCATGAGGTACGTCGAACTTGAAATTCATCTGGTGCTTTTTAAAGCTGAAGAAGTTGGCATCATTAAAACATATCAGGCCATGATTCAGGATAGGATTATTACAATCGCTTCAAAGATGGGTGCTGATGAACTCAACTCCCTCACTGGAAAAATACTTTTAGAAGATCGCCTTAAAAAAGAAATGAACAAATCTCTGTCAAAACCTGTTGTGAAAAGTATCTTCTTTTCTCGCTATATTGTTCAATAGGTGTCGCAATTGCGACACCTATTGGTTGATGGCACCTAACAATTATTCTTCGTCTGAATGCTCATCAGTGTAAGTTGCATTTTTTGCCTCATCAGCAGTACCATCAAGAAATTTTTTCACTTCTTCTTTCGTAAGCTTTCCTTCGGCCAGTAACTTATCTCTTAAACGGACATCCATTAGCTTCTCTTGTAATGCTCTACTTAATCTCATTGTCGCCTCATTTCTCAAATGCTTTTTAAAATTTATATGAACTTAGCACCAAACTCCCCTATTGCCAATATTTTGGGGGCCGCTCATTATCATCTTTAACGATTGTCAGCTTTGCTTTACTCTTTTTCACGTTTTTCAACTGCGTCATTTTTCCGATTTTCTGAGAAAGCAGTACAAAATTGCGATTTGTTACAGCAATCATAAAAAGATAGGCCGAAAAGACTCCTCCCAGCTGTCCCCAAGAGCCAACCCCCATAGGACCCGAGAGACCTTGATAAAGAGAAATGGCCACAAGAATCATACAAAAATACTTGGCCTTGACGGGAATAAGCATCATGAAAGAAAAAATGCGATCGGGAAAAATAATGGCATAGGCCACACACAAAGAACTGACTATTCCTGATAATCCAACCAAGGGAAAATGAAAAACAGCAGTACTTTTAAAAAAAAGGGTGGTCACCAGAAGGAAAAGCACACCACCTCCGATGACAACCGAAAAAAGAAAATGGAGATAGCGTTTGGTTCCCCAATTACTTTCAAACTCTGAGCCCATCAACCACACCATTAAGCAGTTTAAAATGACTTCTAATATATTGTTTGAAAGAAAAGGATAACTCAGAAGGGTATAGACATGCCCGGTTAAAAAGCGCTCGGCCGATAAGCCCAACCAACTTCCCAGGTAAAATGACGATGTCTTTTGCAAAATCATTTCGAGTATAAAAAGCGCACTTGAAAACGCGATAATCAACTTATTAATCATCGTTAGTTTGGGAAGATAAATTTGCGAGTGACTTTCCATGGCCCTCTCCTCTTAGCTTAAGTTTTATTCATTACGATTTTAGAGTTTCTGAAATTTCAATCAACACACCACCGGTTGATTTAGGATGAATAAAATTCACCAAGCAATGATTGGCCCCAATAAAAGGTGCTTCATAAATTAATTGATAACCAAGGGCCTTCATCTCCAGGCATTTTGCTTCCACGTCTGGAACCTTAAAACAAAGATGATGAATTCCTTCGCCATTTTTTTCAATAAATTTTTGAATAGGACCTTCGCCATTTATTGGGCAAACTAATTCAATATGAGCATGTTCATCTATATGAGCAAAGGCCGTTGTCACTTTTTGTGATTCTACAATTTCTCGCTGAGGAGAAAAGCTGAGACCTAAATCTTCATAAACTTTTTGAGCACGATCAAGATTTGATACGGCAATTGCTACATGATCTAAAAAACAATCTTTGTTGAACATCGTCTAATTCTCCCCAAGGCCTAAAATCTTTACCTATTTTAGAGAGAGAACGACCTAAGGGTCAACTGCATTCGCGCAGGCCTGCGGATCATTTATGTCAGGAATGGCAGGCTGAGTAGGAGGAACACAGGCACCCGCCTTGCAATCTCCGTATGTCATAACGGCAGGACATCTTAGCGCACACGCAGCTGTTCCGTCGGCCTTTAGTCCTGTCTTAACGATTTTACAAGTCACAACTGGCTCCTTTGCACAAAACTCTCTCGTCACACAAAGTTGCCCCGCACTTTTACCACAAGAAATGGCGCTTCCGCCATTTGGGTTATGAGGAGAACATGAACCTGTTGATTGATTACAACACAAACTCGAACACTCAAAGTCAGATGTACAATTGGCCCCAATTTCTTGGTTTCCAACAACTGGTGTTTGATCCACACATTGAGTGACTAAATCTTTGGACCAACATCGAGAATTAAAGCAACATTCATTAGATCCACACGTTGTAGAACTCTCACATCGCTTAAACGAAGTATTTAAAACTTCTTTACCTTCATAATTAGTAAGTGAAGGTCGAATTAATTGTAATTTTATCGATCTGTCTGTTGTGATATTGACTTCTTTTCCGTCCAACATATAAAAAATTTCAATTGAGGAACCCACATTACATGAGCCTATTCCCTCATTCGCGGCCGAATCATAATTCATGACTCGATAATTGCATCCGTCGACATAGTCCGTGGTACCCGTTGAATTTGTGGTTGATTTCACTCTTGGGCCAATCTTTACTGTCGAAGAACCCAAATAATTCACTCCCTGGGAAAGGGCCAATTTTCCAGCACGAGGAAATAATAACGAATGATAGCCAGTCGTCATTCCGACTAAACTGGATGGAGTTTGAAAGAGACCACTTTTTGTATTGTAAATGGCAGAACTAGAAATTTGCCAATTTGAATCATCAATTGAGCGATAAGGGCCACGATAATAATACCCCTCAATCAGCTCGTCATAATCAAGGGCCAAAGCTGGCGCAAGATTAAAAAGTTCATTCACTGATGAAGCATTATAATCATCAGGCAGACAACTATTTTGGGCCAATGTACTTAATGAAGGAGTTCTCACGCCTGCACTCTCCGTCCATACTTGAGGAATCGTAGGTATTGAGGAAAGTCTATAAGTGAGAGTATTAACCACTTGATCGCTATAGAGGGTCGAATCGACAACTTTTGCGTATGAATACAAACAACGATCCTCAGTCCCAGAGCAAGTTGAAGTGTTGTTGAGTGGGATAAAAGTTGGGTCATCTTCGAGCTTTAGTCCTCGACAATAAAGCCCACCATCTCGAGGATCTGTGACAATTTCTTTACTCGTATCGGCCACATAATCATTATAATCGTACAAATCATATGGGAGACGCATTTTATTAAAAGGCCTTGAGTTCATATCAACCATCAAAACCTGTATATCTGTTTTAGGGACAATACCTGGGGCACGTCCAATGGTGGTATTAAGTGTGACGGATTGTTTATCAAAACCAAAATTGAAACGCACAAAAACAATTTTATTAGTGAGCGCTGAAACATTGAGGCCGGCAAGATAAAGATTTCCTTTAAAATTCTTTGGAAGTGTTAATTTCTTTTTATATGTACCATCAAAGGGATCAACTAAGTGCGAGAGCTCTACTCTTTGAGTTGTCAAAGTTGCGTCCACCGAGACAGGATCTGAACCGACGGCCGCAGGTCCCCTTACACTTGCCCCTTTACCGGTTAAACCATTGCTCTTAGACCCCAATTTCCCTCTTGTTCCAGTTGCTGGGACACAAGCAACAAGGAAAAGAACTGAGGATAAAATCAACAGCAGTAAAGTCTTGAATGGAGTGGCACATTTCATAGCAGTCTTCTCGGTTCTTCTTAGTTATTATTTTAATTTTAGATTCAGTAATTCCCGAGGATTATTCTTGGAAATGTTTTAAAGGTGAGTTTTCGAGGGGTTGGGAAGGTTCAATGAAAGCAGAGGGTTTAGGTAAATGGCCAGAAAATGGGGCTTCACACCTCACAAGGCACGATAAATTCGCTTAATTGTTCTATAACCAACATCACTGAATTCATAGAGGGTCACTCGCAATAAGACATTACTCTTTTTTGAACTAAGTTCTTCCTGAATTTCTGGCAAAATCATAATATGGTCAGGAATATCCAAAAAAAGTGGCGTCTCTTCACTCCAGAGAATTTTATCTATCTGAGGATTATCAAGAGATAAAGAAAAAGAAGATTTTGCTGCCACTGTTTTATGCTTGAGAGCATTTTCTGCAGACAGCGGAATTATATGTGTCGTTTGATCACTCCCTGCTCCCCTAATGCTCGATGCCTGTTTTACGAGCACACTTGTCACATATAAAAAACGTCCAGCAACATGTTGGAGATCTCCTAAAATTTTTACCTTCAATTTGTGATCTTCTTTAACTTCAGAATTAACTTGAAAACTCTTAACTAGCACATCTTCTCTTTTTTTATTTTCAAAAAAAACAAGATCACCCTTAAGTTGAACCGATTGATAGTCCTTTTCACTATAGAGATCTACCGTTTCAAAAGGGACTGTGCCATAGCCTTTATCCCCCCACTCTTCTCCCCAACTATTTTTAAAATAAAAAACTCTTTTTGATAAATCATAGCCGGTGAGAATGACCGCATGACCTCCACAAAGGCCACGATCTCTCAAACACTGATTGCGCAATTCTTCGTTATAAAAAACATCTCCACTCTTAGGCCAGCCATCATTATGAACCAATAAAGTAATGGATAATGGTCTTCGCTTCTGACCAAGATATTTAATTATACTGTTGGTGGTTGACCCGATTGAAATCACTTCTACAGGATCTGCACTGACGACTCTTTTGAGAACCTCAAAAGGAGGAGAATCATGAGAGAAACATCTAAAAGGAGCACCACTGCCAGGTTGATTGCTAAAAGCAGCACATGGCCTCTTTTCCTCAAACCAAGAAGGTCGATAAGGGGCATCACTTTCCAAGAGCATTCCAACACGTTTAAGAACATTAAGGTTTTCCTCAACGGTGGACGATTCCATGAGAGACGAAAAACCTAAACTTTTTGTTTTATAAATCAGGTATTCTTCAGAGAGATTTACTTCTTTTTTTTGATCTTTTTTTATCGCCGCTTCAATCAATGCTAACGCTGAAAAATAGGAGCAAGAACCGCGATTGGCCTGATTTTTGACAGGAGACATCTCGCTGGTCAAATCCACAACCGGGGGAACGTCTTGTAAGTCTGAATAATCTAAGGAACTTGCATTTTTTATATCAGAAAAGGCACTTAAGATGACCCCCTCTGGAATTGATTTGGCCCTAAGAGATGGCTTTTCTTGCCCACAGGATATAATGAAGACAAAAATCATCAGAAATGCACATTTTATTTTCATTTTCTCTCTATCGTTAAAAGTGATCAAGATATCATAATCAATAAAAAAAATGCAGAAAGCCTTTGTGAATTTTATACAGAGTTAATGTGTAAGCTTCCAAAGTATTGTGGATTTTCTTTTAACTCTCATTTTGATCCCCCTGAATCAATTTTTTAGTTAAGCAATAATATTTCGTTGCTTATTCAATAGTTTGCCTAGGACTTATCTGTGCCCAATTTTGCATGACCTCCTTTAGAAGGAGATCCATTATGACAAAGAGAAAACTAAGTTCATTTTTGTGATAAAGAATTTCATGATTTCAAAATCAAAGGATTAGTACTAACAGCCAAACAATTTAAAAAAGAGCTTCATTCTTTTGAATTAAAAGTCAGAGGAATTCTTGCCTTTATTGAAAAACATATTCCGATTTCAGTTGAGTTGCAGGCGCATAAAAACAGCAATGGCCAACTCTTCTCTTCTGCGGCTTATCCGGAATTGCCTAATGTTCTTTTTCAGTATTTAGAGATACGTTTTATTGCTCCTATCCTCTACTCTTTCAGCATTTTTAAAATCTAAGATTTCAAAACTTAGCATCTTATCTTCTTGATCTTCATAACCAATAAGTAAATTGTGTTTACAAGACAAACTTAATTAACGACAAATGCTCCTACAAAATTCAATTCGCCAGGCTTTCTCATAGGCATCACTTTAGTTTCTTTTTTTTCATTGATCGTATTTTGCTCAGTGACAGTCGTTACTTGTACATTGATGATTTCATTTTCCGTACGAGAACCAAAATAATTTACATAAACTAAGTAGGTTCCTTTCACTGGGGCAGCCATTGAGAAAATTTCCGGGCCATATCCTGTCGTCACATCAATATCCAAAGCACCACCATTTTTCAAAATACGCTCCCCATACCAAGAGTGCTGTCCATCAGGAGTGATCACATGAAGATCAAGATCCGTATTGTTGGCGTCCCAGGATAGAATGATGCTCATTCGCGGTTGTAGAACATCGCTATTTGCTTCAACAAATTGAACTCTAGAGCGACTTTTTTTATCGGGACTTCTGACTTCAACATTATTAGAGCCTGGACCAAAGACATAAGATTTTGAAAAACCATCTCCAGAAGTTACCAAAGGCATATCAACACCGTTAACAATTAATTGATATGGTTTTTTCGTTGGCTTGCCTCGATTAATTATTTTTCCCTTGATAATCGCTGATGTGCTTTGATTTTCGGGAACATTGGCAGTTGAAGCTGGATAATTTACTGGTTGATTAAATTTTATGCCTTCCGTTTCTGAACTTCTCCAACCAGACTTAGGATTATTAATAATAACATCCTGAGCCGCTAAAAAGTTTATTGAGATTAAAGCTAATAAGAACTTCATATTCTTTCCTCTAAGTTTAAGACTAGTTTTTTAGCAAGTGACTCGATTTCTTCTTCATCATTAGTCAACGGATGATTTTTATAGGCTAGATGAAGAAACTCGTGAGCGGTGGTGATAAAATCCTCTGAATTATTTTGAAAATTGACATAAATAAGATCGCGCTCTAAATCGGCGTACTGCCTACCATTGTTCGATTGGCACACTTTAACCGTTTTAGGGATCGCAAACCCATTATAACTAATAAGAATTTTTTGCCATTTTTTCTTATTGTTATCAACCCACTTCTGAAGAGTTTTTAAACCACGGCATTGATCATTGATATCATTTAATAAACTTAAATTACCTATGTCATATTGTGTTTTTAAGATGATTAAAAAGTCTTCGCTATTTTTTGCCATAGTATTAGCTTTTGCCCAGCTTAAACGACGTGGGCCATCCTGGGTTGAATGATATGTAAGATCAGGAGTATTTTTTAATATTAGATCATGCCCCCATCTGGCTATCGCCAAAGCTTCTGAGCTTGGGATGGTTGCAGAAACTCTTTGAAAGCGGGATGAATCATCGATCTCATAACTATCAAATGCTTTATGCGAATTATTGGATAAGTAAGTGCGAATCATAATGCTAAACGCTTTAGCCGCTTCAATGGGCGTTGGTGCAATCTCACGATCAATTACACGCGCCACATATTCATCAACACTGAACTTCCCTGTAACAAGTATCCTATTATTTTTTCTTGCCATCACCAGCTGTCCATCGGAACTAAAGTCTAATTGATTGCCATTTTGAAAAGTGACCTGAAAATTTCCTTTCAAAATTCCTTCTTGGGCCGGTTTTTTGGTGCTCGAATTTAGAAGACTTTTAATCGGATACTGCGCAAAAAATCTAACATTAACCTCAGTCTCATTATTCTTTTTTGCTTCAGCATTCATAAGCTTTGCAATGTCAGCTGACCACTCGGTTAATACATCTGAACTTTTACCTGAGCCTTTGGCGTAAAAAGTGCTGCCATCAGCTCCCCAACCAGCAAGTCCGCCTGATTGATTCCAGCTGAAAGTTTTAAATTTCAACTTTGTCCCAAGGTTAATCAGCCCCTGTTTACCGGTGCCGGCAATTGTGACTCTGCCCAAAGTATTCTCAAGCTTCTCTTTATTATTTATAAAAAACCGCATCTTCTTAAATACTGTTAAAAGTTCTTTAATTGAGACTTCTAAATCAGAATTAATTTTTTGATAATTTGTCAGCCATGAATAAGGGCTTTCAATTTTTTGCGTCCAAAAATTATCCCATCGCTGAGGATCAATTTGTACTCTTGAAGGAGAAAAAAAAAGTCCACAAGATTTCACCAGGGCCATATCCATATCGATACTCGAACCTTTTGCACAACAAAACTTCTCTTCAACGATCTTTCCAGTGCATTGGTAATCTAAAACGACTTGGTTATTTTCAATGAGATAGACGTAAGAAAAAATCTTCCACAGACTTCCGAGTTTTGTTTTAGTGTCTTCCTGCAACTCTTTAAACTCAGGAATTACAGATTTATTTTTTAAGACTGTCTCCAGAAACTGTCCGTCACTGCTTTCTTTAATAAAAAGCAACTCTCTCGCTTGTGAGTGAGTGGCGAGTGACAAAAATTTTATGGCAATTAATAAATTAATTAATTGTAATTTTCTGGCCACTTACACTGTCTCCACTAGAATACGCCTGTTGCTCAGGGGCATACATTTTAAAATATCGAACACCTGGTATGGTAAAGCGCCCTTTCGTTGAAAAACGAATGAGTTGATAAACTTTTACTTCTCCATGAAGATGAGGCAGGGCTGCTGAGTAATAATCAACTCCTTCCTGTGTCCCCTTCTCATCTATAATTACTGAGTTTTTATTCAAACGAACCTGCGTTCCCCAACTGGATTTTTCAACGCTTCCTCCAGGAGGAAGAGGGATTTGCACAATTCCATAATTCATTTTGCCTTTGGGAGTGAGTGTCACTTCATCGAGATAGAGAATTGTCGAATCCAAATTTTCAGATCCTACTAGGTTGGCATTATAACCCTCTTCATCGCTATTCTTTGTTAATTTATAGAAGTTGCGTCTTATCTCTAATGGCAATGAACTTTTTTTAGCTGCAGTCTGCTCGACAATTAAATGGGCCGAAGAATTTACAGGAATACTTAATTCGCCGATGTCTCGCTGCCCATTCCAATGCCATCTATTTTTACTTAGATCATTTTGAGACTTAGCCCAATTCTTTCCCGGTGTATAACCTTTCGCCGTCGTAACCGATGAAAATTTAGAACCAATTTTTTTGTACAAGAAAGCCAAGGTCAGCGCTCTTTGGATGGTCGTATCTTCTTGAACTAAATTGTTAAGGATTTCATTGCTTTTAAGAACATCTTCACTGATCAGATCTTTCTTAACTAAAAGCATAAGCGCCCCAACAATTGGAGTCTTTCTGACGATTTCATTTTTCAGTAGAGCATTCAATTTTTGTTCTGAAGTTGCAGGAAAAGCAAGCTTTGAATCTGCCGCGATCGCCTTAGAGAGCAGGTAGATCGTGGCCAGCTCCACATCGTTATTACCGACGCTCATTGGATCGACTAACTTCAATCCTGAAAGCCCTGCGATTTCATTTAAGAGACCTTCAGTGAGTGTCTTAATCGGTAAACCCATTTGACCTATCATCCAAACTTCAAGCGCTCTTTGATGTAAGCTCTCTGAGTATGAATTAGAGGCGTAGATCTTTAGTGTATTTTCCCAATGAGCACCTGGAAGTTTTAGCTCTAATGCTCTTGAAGCAATGTAGTCACTATAATATGCATAAATCGTAACAAAGGCCGAAGCTTCAGATGAATTCCCCCACCAGCTGAACTTTGCTTCCGGACTTGCTAATTGCACCAGTCTGGTTCTTTCTTGCAGCAGCACATTTTCAATTTTGTTCTGAACCTCAAGAGATTGCCCAAAATGCTTGATGCCGTTATAAGCAAGTGCAAGCGGAAGAAGTCTGCTGCTGGTTTGCTCAACACAGCCATAAGGATAATCGACAAGGTAATCAGTTGCTCTAAAAAATGCGTCACCCGATCCCTGAGAAATGGTGAGCATCACAGGATTCGCATTGGCCGGTATTTTTGATCCTGTCTGCCATTTAATTGTTTCGAAAGTAGTCCAGCCTACAGGCTTTGTTGAAAAATTAATTTCAAGCTGATCAATATTAGACTTTCCTTCCCAAAGTGAGAGTTTTGCCAACTCTGCCTTTGCACCTTTAAGATTTAAGTTGAAAATATTTTGTCCAGGCGAGAGCATTAAAGAAATTTCATTCTTATCAAAGACTGACCCTTCTAATTTCAAGCTCACACTTTTTTTGCCTTCAGTCATATTGTAAACAGTTAATGGAACAACCGCTTCATCACCTTCTCTAAAATTCTTCGGGCCATTCCATTTTAAATAATAGGCCTTTTCGGAGTAAATAAAATCTTTGCGGCTCCCCGTGAATCCTTCTAAATCGAAGGCCCGGCCCTGAACTCGCCAGCGCGTGAGAGAATCCGGCATGATAAAACTAAACTTAATAGTCCCGTCTTTGTTGGTTTTTAGAGCGCTCGCCCAGTACGCCGTGTCTTTCTCATCTCTTCTTGGACGTTCTCTTAGCTTTAATTTTCTTTCATAATACTGCTGCCCCGTTGAAGACCCTGTCGCAGAGACCGCCGAATCGTAAGTATGAAAATTTAAGCTCGCATTGGTTTTTACTTCATTTCTCACAGGATGATGAAAAAATTGTGTGATATCAGGAGCGATTTCAGGTTGAAGCGTGTAAACCATTTCATCAACAACACTCACGCTGACAACTGTTTCAACTGGTTTAGAGTTTCTCGAAGCTTTGAGTGTCACGTTAACTGTCTCACCCGGTGAGTAAACTTTTTTATCAAATTGAAAATCTAAGGCAATTGTTGACACGGCTACTTTGATTCCCGCATTGGTAAAAAAGTATTTTCCATTTTTAACGAACGCCGCCGATAAAACGATATTAGGTCTAAAGTCTTCATTTATAGGAATTTTTAAAGCAAACTCTCGGTCGCTGATTTTTTGCAAACTGTACCAAGTGCTGCTGGAGCTTAATAAAAATGCCTTTTCGACTTTTTCTCTTTCAAACGTAATGAGAGCTTCATCAACTGGCTCAGAAAAAACCATTGTCGCATTGGCCACTTCACCGACATTGTATTCTTCTTTATCTAAGATAATACTGACGGTACCCGTGGTCATCGACATATCCTGCCCAGTAACCGAGTGAGTGATCGTTGAAAGTATCTCATTATATTCGTTTTTTAAAACAACGGTATAGTTTCCCGTCTTTTCAAATTTAATGGAGAAATTATCTGTCGTAGAACCGACTTTTCCTGTCGTCGTTGTTTGATCCTGCAGCCTGATAGCTTCCCAAGTCCAATTATTTTTTCCTGAATTTTTAGCGTTCTTTTTATCAATGAGAATTTTCACCGATTCATTGATTTTTGAATACTTAAAAGCGGTACTTAAGTTCAATGGACTATTAACGATGTTAACAAGAAGTTCTTTTGTGGCCACAACTCTAAATGCACTTTTATCTTTTGCTTTAACGACAACTACGTAACGAGTAGGTTCGTTTGTAAGAGGAAGACTGAAATTAACCATTCCTTTTTCATCACTCATAAGATTTTCTGTTTTTACTGCCAAGGGAAAACGATCCAGATACTGTAAATCTCCTGCGACAATCGTTAATTTCTGTCTTTTTATATCCAGCTCTACATCAGCATCTTTAATCGGGCTGCCATTAGCGTATTTTATCGCAATCGTTCCGCTTGTCTCTTTATTAACTCCGGAATTTTTCCCAAACATGATACTTACATCAAACGGCGGCTTCACATAATAGGCCACCCGAAATGCGGCCATATAATCTCTATTTTCGTAATGGGCTTCGATAGAGTATCCACCGGGGACGCTGCTGCCCGGTAATTGTATTTTAAATTCTCCGCCCATTTGAGAGTTCTGTAGATCTACTTTTTTGGTGACGACAATGTTTCCGTTTGAATCGATGATATCGACGGGAATAGTTTGCTGTTTAAATTTTCCGTAAATTTTCCCGTAGACCATGTCACCTGGGCTATACAGTGGACGGTCGGTGAAAATAAATAACTTGGTGTCTCTAAACTCGCTTTCGTAAAAAAAGTTTTCTGAGACGAAGACGCCTCCGTTTTTATCTTCCCCAAGAATATAGGTTACATCTGAATCTTCAGAGCTTCTTCGAACATTCCGATTAAAAATGAAAAGTCCGTTTGAATCCGTCTCACCTTTAGACTTTACTCCCAATCCATCTGTAATAAATATTTTAGAATCGCTAGAAACCCGGCCAGACTTTTTATCAATTGTCCAAACCAGTTCTTGCTGCGAAGATGTCTTGGTGACCGCCACGGTGTCTGAAACAAAGACCACCGTTGAAGCCCTGAATGTTCCAATGAAGGCTTCAATGAAATAAAGACCTGGCTTAAGTTTCCCTAGAGGGATTAAATAACTTCCCGATGGACGACTAAACTCACTGCTACTTCCAACTATTTTAACATCCTTGAGAGGATCCGAATTTTTAGCTACCCAAAATGGATAGCGAAATTCATCTACGACTTCATAACCAGACACTCTTGCAAATTGAGGATTGTGCTTAAAATAAGTTGCTTGGTCTTTTCCCTGCTCCTGATGAAGATGGGCATTGTGAGTGACAACTTTTTCTCTAAGAAAAAAAGTGAATATATTTTGAAAAGCAATCCTTGAGATTTTAAACATTTTATCCCAAAGATAATTAAAGGCATTACTTAAGCCTTCACCTTTATAACTCACTTTTAAAGTCGGTCGATGCAGGTCTTTTTGCACACTTAAAAATTCAAGCGGCTTGGCCACTTTATAAATCCTGATATCAACACCATCATACTCTGAAGACTGCGCGAAGTTAGCGGGCCCGTCAAAACGAATGGTCGCCATCTCGTTTGATGTGAAAGCAGATTCTGAGAGGATAAAAAATTTATCTCCAGTATGGACTGAGTAATTGCTGCTCGCTGTTTCTTGAGCTGTTACTAAATTAGTAAAAGCTAGTGAGCTAAAAATGAAAAACGATAAATACCAATATAGTTGGGATTTTCTTTTCTTAGTTGCCATCTTGAGTCCTTCCAATTCATGAGTTCATTTATTTTAACAGATCTTAGTCCATTATCTTTTTTTGTAACTGTTCCTGTGTGGTACGCGATGTAATTCCCCATCCATATCATCAAATGCTGCGCATCCCCCTGGTCAAAAAAAATCATATCTCCCACTCGAGCCTGGTTAAGATCTTTTGAGACGAAAGTGCTATTTGATTGGATCAATCCCAATGCTGAAATGTAATTAACCTTTTCCTCTCCACTTGTTTGATTCCAACCTTTTCCAATATCTTTTTGCTTTGGTAAAAGTTTTATTTCAGGAGGCAGATTTTCGTTAGTAAATCCATTGGCCTTAATCCATTTCTGGTTATGAGGTCTAAAGGATTCTAAAACTGCAAATCTTACCAACCCTGCGCAGTCTTTATGGGTCCACCTTGGTGTCGGCCCTTTTCTTAACTGCTCTTCTACAATTCTCTTCATCCATGAACGAAAATTTTCAGACTGAGTAAAATTTAAAACTTCCGCAAACGAATTCGCAGAATAAAATATTCCCAGAAAGAGAATGACTATTATTTTGAAGTGAATTTTTCCCAACTTAATTCCTGCCATTCTTTAGTTTCTGAAATTTTATCCTTCGGCCACTCTAGTGAAAGATTTGGCATCGTATTCATTTTCTTTAAAGTTGGAAAAAATCTTTTTGTGAAGGCTTCTTTAAATACGGTGTCCCCACTAGCACTAAGACTTTCTTCAATGGATTTTTTCATAAGGGCTGAGAGCATATTCGGATACAGCACACCAGCAACTTTTTCTTTATTAGATAAAGCTTCTGAGAGGGCAGGAGATTTTTTATTGATAACCGCAACGGATTTATCAACTAGGCTTCCGTCCACTGAAAAGACGATATAGTTGCCAACTGAAGCCATTTTTGCTTTAAAACCTTTAGTAACTTCCTTATCTTTCTTCTCTGATGAAGTTCCGTAACGTGAAGGAATAAATTTCACCATCGACAATGAGTCCTGCGTTTTTGAGATCTGAACAGGGGAAGGATTTTTTTCGTTATTTTTAATCGATAAATTAAATGCCTTTTCTAAAAATGCAATATCAATATTTTTTTCAGTTTTTAGAACGTATACCGGAGAATAAAAGCGCGATTCTGCAAACCAACACACTCCCATGTTTTTACTAAATGAAGATACGACAGCATTGAACTTTTCATCTGCAAATATTTTTGTAAAAAGCTCTTTAATCGATAGATGATTTAAGGGAAGAGAAATGCACATTGCTGGAGACCTAGGAACGGCTTTCCAGAGTTCATTCGTATTCAGAGCTACGTTGGCGTCTATTCCACTTAAAAGTGCATGAGTGCGCCAGCCATTTTTATCATTGAATGAGAAGGCCATAAAATCGATGTGAGATAAATATTTTTGATAACCAAAGGTGAGGAAATTAATGTTCAAGTATGTTTGATGTTTATTTTTTGTTTCTTCATTGCCAAAGAGCTTACTGAAAAATCCACCTTGAGAAACCGCACTTGGGTAAAGATCATCTTTCAACCAGGTCTTTAGTCTCTGTGCTGTAGGCATTGGCATTTTAGGGTCTGTGAAGACTATGAGCTTGGTGCCAAGATTGGTGAAATAGAGCTGATTATGCTGCCCATATCTCAATTTATAAATTTTAAATTTATCCTGACCTTCGGTTCTTTCTTCGACAACTGAAAGCTGCTTATCATTGGCCGCGACTTTACCGATCATTGTTAGTAGATCGATTAGATTAGTGCGCTCGATGCTCAACATGAAATCATCTAGGCGGCCATTTTCCTTTTTCCAAAAAATAACATCAGCAGGTGTGCTCATGACATAATTTAAGATCTCATCGGCGAACGTCAATTCATGTTCAAAAGCAATTCGTTTTAGTGAACCTTTCAAACTTAAAAATTCCGCTGAGTCTAAATAATAAAAAGCAAAATCATCCGTAAGAATTTCTTTAAGCATCGGCTGTTTTAAAATATCTTTAGGTAAATCAGACAAACTTTGCGTGGAGATAACTGAATCGGGTGGACCCCAGTTGATTTCTGCACTCGCAAAATTGATTATTAGGAAACTCGTAAGAGTAACTCTCATTATAACTTTGTATATATTGTTCATTACATAATTATTAATAAGTTTTATTGTTAATTCAACAAATTTTATGCTTTTAACAGTGACTCGCTGCAACCAAAGGCGTCTATACATGAATTTTAAGTTAATAATCGGGCAATAGATGTTAAATGCTATATTCCAGAATATACCTTTGTGGAAAAACTTCTGAAATGGGGGCCAATCCAATAATATAAGATTATGATTGTCATTTAGAAGGAGTATTACTATGGAGATAGTTTGTTCTGAGTGCGGGTGCTCTATTGTATCAAAGAAAGATTTATTTGTTAGTGTTAATTTTATCATGCCCATTCAATACTGCTCAAAATGTTGGGCAACTACTCAAAAATCTTTTTTTGGCCAGATGATTGTTGGGATACCTTTGAATGGATCTTATTATAACTTAATTTCAACATTAGCTGCTGTAATAATTCCTTTTTTGTTTTTCTATGAAAACTATGAACTTTTAGCTCTATGTTTGGTGGCACTTTCACTAAGATTTGTTTCATATTGGCTTTATGAAAGATGGTTGTAATCCCAAATCCGCATTTACCCTCATCAATATAATTCAAAAAAAAATTTAATATTCTCGCCAGACCTGGCAATCAAAATTTTGAAGTCGTTAAGGGACTTACTCTAAGGCTTGGGGAGGAATCCTCCCTTTTTTTAGTCAATTAAAATGTTTTTAGCCATGATAAAGATGCGGTTTTGTATATGGTTGTCTACACCATCACATGCCATCCCATTTTTCGTAAAATTCATGTTAGTGACGAGCTTCGCAAGAATTAATCATATTAAAGCCACGGTTAAACAAGAGGACCGTTTTTTATAACCCAGTATTGGTTAAAAAAATCACCGAAAAAATGAAAATAAGCAGCCGTTAGCCGGTCCTTGTATTAAAAGGGCGGTCCCAAACTTTTCCAATTTTAAGTGGGGTCTTAAACATTTCCTCGCGGGCCATCAGGCGTTCAGGTTAAGCGCCTGGCCGAATCTTACGTTAATGTTCAAAAAAATGTCAGTTTAAAGAACTTGATCATTTTTAAAATACATTTATAATTTGTTATGAATAAAAACATCATCATCATCACACTTTTCATCATTTTAACTCTGCCCCTTCAGGCTTTTGAAATCAAAAAAGAGCAAAACAAACTCATTCTTCAATCCTCTTCACGTAAAGAAATGACAAGGATCACTCTTTCACTCAAAGAATGGATGGATAATATTGGTGAAAACAAGAAATGTAACAGCTCCATCGTCTCAAAAATATCTAGGGAAGATGACTTAACTAGCGAGAATAAAACCAACTTCTTTTCACTAGATATTTCAGATTGTGTGCCTGCGCACGTTTTCAAATATCAAGGTAGTAAACCCGCTGTTGAAGGTCCCAATTGCTGGAACTTGGCCCTTGTGATGAAAAATATTTTACCGGCCTTAAGATATTCCTCCGCAGAAGAAATGTCTTTTTATGCTCGTCCTCCTCTATGTCGACAACTCTCCCTAAAAGAGGAAAGAAAGGCCGGAGACCTTGTGGCCATTCGGTCCATTTTTAATGATGAGGTTGGAGAAACTCATGGCTTCATTTATATTTCTGAAGATGTCGTTTATTCAAAAAATGGTTCTGACGAAGATTCTGGCCCCTATGAGTTGCAATCTTTCAAAAATATGCTAGATCTTTATCAAGTTCCAAAAAAGGCCGAATGCCGCGAGAATGTCATTGATTTAAAATGCTCTTCAGCGCTGTCTTTTTTTCGCTGTATCTCAATGGAGCAATACTTAAAAGAGAATCCATTTCATTTATTGGAGCTGAACCTTGCCCTTAAAAATATCTCTCATATTGAAAACTGTCTGCAAACTCAGATTTTTAATCGCCGCCCACTTAGTGAATTGTCCAAATCGCTCATTGCTAATACGGCAAACGCCTTGACGACATTTTTAAAATCAGAATTAGCTAAAGAGTCATCTAAAGGTTTGCAAAAACCAGAAAATGCATTCCTCTTGGGAAGTTTACAATTACGTTTAGTGGCCATTAGCGAACAACTCTTTCTCATGAATGAAGATGACTTAAATCATGACATTGAGGAAAATAACACTCAATTGTCGGAATTAATTTCAGATTCTCTTGATCAACTAAAAAGGCCCGCAAATTAGCTCAATCTTCAAAAACTCATTCTCTTATTTATTCCTTAAATAATAATAAATTTTTACAGTGGCCACAGTCATCACCACAGTTGCAAATGCATCAGGCAGCGAGAAAAGAAAAAGTAGTGTTGTCTTAAGCCCTTCGTTTCCGATGGGAGCAAAAAGCAAAGGAGAGCATTCCATGAGTAGGTTAATGAGACTTGCCCACGCCACTAGCGAGATGTTTTTTTTAACGAGCTCGTGACTCTTTTTAAAGACATTCCCACTCCCCTCATTGTCTAATACGGCCACGAAAGGAACCATGGAAAAAAAGATCAATACGTAAATTCCTGGAGTTAAAAAACAAAGAAGTCCTAAGAAAAAAAGAAAAGAATAATAGAGGTTATAAAGAAGAAATGTCGGTACAAAAAAAATCAGATCATCTGGACCTCCGTGTTTTCTTTTCTGGATAAGAACAATATTGGAGATAACCATAAAAACCATGAGCGTCGATACAACAGTCGCCAAAATGGACCATGAACTCTCGTCTGAGACTCCCATGAGCGTGTTCAGACTTTCTAAATTGCCTAAAATGATTAAAGCAAAAAAACTGTAACCATAGTTCTTTTTATTGGCCAAAATTTCGAGCGAGGCTTCTTTGATAAAATGCCAAAACAATTTTAATCCTTTCACTTTTTATCTCTCCTCATCTCTGCTTAAATTTCTTCGAAAGTTCTTTTCTCTTTATTCTTTTGGACATTTGGTACTTTAAAAATTTGATTGTGAAAGGAGATATAGAATCCTTCACTTAAAAGTTTGGCGGCCAAAAGTGCTTCCGTTACATTTTGAGTCGCATCAGTGTCTTCAAATCCCATGGGAATCATGGCCCCTGTAAAAACCACTGGGACTTTGAGATTTTTAATGCTCTTAAAACAGTACTCGGCCGTAATGGCCATCGTATCCGTACCATGTAAAACAACGATAGGCGCATGTTTATGGGCCTCTTCTTCAATCGCTTGAGAGATCAGGGCCCGATCAGCTTCATCCATATATAAGGAATCTTTAGAGAGCAGCGGCTTAACGATAATATTAGTGTAGGGCAGTCTTAATTTTGAGAGGATTCTATTCTTAATAGACGTCCCCCGATTTTCCAATGAACCATCGAATTCATCGTAGGTCTTCTCTATTGTGCCACCCGTTGTAATAATAATGACGTCCCGAGGATTATTTTTTGGTTTCATACCTTGACTCTTGTTTTTTTGATCTCATAGTGTGGATAAACTCGGATCATTTTAAATTTAAAGGTAGGAGATTGCAATTATGACTTCACGCAAAGGTACAATTAGTGTTCACACCAGTGATATTTTTCCCATTATCAAAAAATGGCTCTATTCAGAGCATGATATTTTTTTAAGAGAATTGGTGGCCAATGCCACTGACGCCATTACAAAACGCGCCACGATTGCTCGGGTGGCCAACCAAGAGATTCCGGCCGGAAAGATTGCAGTCACAGTAGATAAAACCGCAAAAACCATTACCATTGAAGATAATGGAATTGGAATGAGTGAAGCAGAAGTTGAGAAATACATTGCTCAACTCGCTTTTTCAGGGGCTGAAGAATTCGTCAAAAAAATGAAAGATGAGGGCTCTACTCCTAACTCTGACATCATTGGAAAATTTGGTCTTGGATTCTATTCGGCGTTTATGGTGAGCTCGCAAGTTGTCGTCGAATCTCTTTCCATGAAAGAAGGCAGTGCACCCACTAAATGGAGTTGCGAAGGAGAAACAGATTATATTTTTGAGGCCACTGCAAAATCTGATGTAGGAACAAAGATCACTCTGCATATCAATGCTGAATCAGAAGAATTTTTAAATGCGTGGAAAGTCTCTTCAACACTTAAGAAATTTTGCGATTTCATGCCTTATGAAATAACGGTCAAAGATGCTGAGGCCACAGAAGACAACGCTCATCCTGGTGTCGTTAATGAGACTCAACCACTTTGGAAAAAAGATCCAACGACGTTAACAGATACTGATTACAAAGATTTTTATAAAAAGCTTTTTCCAATGGATGGAGATCCCCTCTTTTGGATTCACTTGAAAGTCGATCACCCTTTCACCCTTGAAGGAGTCCTCTTCTTCCCGAAATTAAATCCAAACAAGCCTTTTAATGAATCTAATATTCGTCTCTATAATAAACAGGTTTTCGTCTCTAACAACGTTAAAGACATTGTTCCTGAATTTCTCTCTCTCTTAAAAGGGTGCATCGACTCAAGTGATATTCCGCTCAATGTTTCACGCTCAAGCCTTCAAGGAGATCCAAATATTAAGAAGATCTCTAATTACGTTATTAAAAAAGTGGCCGAATCTCTAAAAAAATTATTCAACAATGACCGCGCTCGTTTTGAAACTATTTGGGAAGACATCGCTCTCTTTATTAAATATGGGGCCATCTCTGATGCGAAATTTGATGAGATGATGAGAGATTATGTTGTCTTCAAAAACTCAGAAAACAAGTTCGTCACATTGTCAGAGTACAAAGAATCCATTCCTGAAAGTTTTAAAGAAAAAATAGGAGACAAAGTTCTCTATTTTGAAAAAGGAAAGTCTGATTATGCCCTTAGAAAAGAATTACTGGCCCAAGGCCTTCACGCGCTAGAAACAGAATCTTACATAGACCCACACTTCACCCAGCATGTGGAGTACACGAAACGTGGTGACCATGCTTATCAATTTGTTTCAGTTGATTCTGAAATCTCAACTCTTCTTGAGCAAGATGCAACGAATGATGCCGACATTAAAGTGAAAGACCTCTTTATAGATGTTCTCATTGGTAAAACGACCGATAAAACAGAAAGCGAAGAGGACACGGATTCCTTAAATCATGGCGGCCTTAAAGACATTGAGATTGCAAAGATTAAAAATTCCAAGGCCCCGGCTTACTTTAAAGTCGATGAGCAAATGAAGAGAATGCATCAAATGGCCAAAGGAATGGGAAATGAGGCGATGTTCCCAGTAAAGAAAACGCTCGTCATTAATCCAGGAAGCCCACTCATTCAAAACGCCTTTAAATTGCATGAAAAAGGGGCCGATGTCTTAGTGAAGAAAATCTGTCACCA
>JAGOVS010000018.1 GCA_018060625.1 Bacteriovorax sp.
ATCGGAAGCTTGTATTTTAGTAACGTAATGATGTTGCCTCCCTGTTCACTTTGTTGGTGGCAAAGAATTTGTATGTATCCTCTCGTGCTGCTTTTTACGGCAGCATTTATTCGTAAAGACCAAAACTGCATATTTTATACAACACCAATCATACTCATAGGATTCTTAATTTCTAGCTACCATAACCTTTTATATTACGGATTAATTGAAAAAAGCATTATCCCATGCACTTCTGGGGTCAGTTGCACCTCGATACAAATTGAGTGGCTAGGGTTTATCACTATTCCTTTACTCGCCTGGATTGCCTTTGCCGGGCTTTTCATACTTTCAATTTATTCACTATTAAACCCAAGGAATTCAAATGAAAAAAAATAAAAAAGTCGAAATCAAAAACCGATTAAATAAAGAAATAAAAATAATAATCGCATCGTTAATAGGTTTGTCCTTGATTGCTATTGCTTTCTTTTGGTTTACTCAAATCAACACCCCTATGCCACCTGAGTCAATTATTCCTGAAAATCTAACAAGGGAATTTAACCACAAAATAGGCCCAGATAGTGCAAAAGTTAAAATCGTAGAATTCTACGACCCGGAATGTGAGGCTTGTTCGGCCTTCTATCCGTATGTAAAAGAGACTATTAAACGATATGAAAAAGATGTTCAATTAACCGTAAGATATGCTCTTTATCATGGGAATTCTCTATTGGCGGCCAAGGCTTCTGATGCGGCTGCACTACAAGGAAAATTTTGGAATTTTCAAGAATTACTTTTTTTAAACCAACATGAGTGGTCTCATAAAAACGAATCCTCTATCTCTTTTTTTGTAAAATACGCACAAGATTTAGAATTAGATATTTCAAAATTCAAAGCAGACATCGAAGATCCAAGTAGAATAGAGTCCATTAATATTGATATTGAAGATGGAAAAAAACTAGGAGTAAATGGTACACCCACCATTTTTGTAAATGGAAAAAAGCTACTTAATATTTCTCCGAGTTCCTTTCAAGAATTAGTTGAACTTGAACTGAAAAAATAAGTAATTAACAAAACGGCAGATCAGCATAATGACCTGCCGTTTTAATTAAATTACACATTTTTCTTCTGATTCTTTAAATTCTTTCTTAACAACTAATAAGATTTTATAAGAAGCTGATACCGAAAGATAGGCCATCAAGATAGCGACAATTAAATCTGGCCATTTCGATGAAAAGTAATAAACACCACTCGAAGCAATAATAACGGCCAAATTTCCGATAGCATCATTTCTTGAACAAAGCCACACCGATTGCATATTGCTGTCTCCCTCTTTAAACTTAAAAAGAAGAAATGCAACAAAACCATTAATGATCAAAGCAAGGCTTCCTACCCAAGTCATAGTAAAATAATTTGGGACTGAGTCACTGTAAAAACGAATTATGGCATCGCCTAAAACCCAAATTCCAAACCCAAGCATAAAAAATGCTTTAAGAAGTGAAACTTTCGCCCTTGAACGAATCGCTGAACTAAGAACAAAAAGAGTAATGAAATAATTAACACTGTCCCCTAAGAAATCAATAGCATCAGCTCGTAAAGATAAAGACTGCGATAAAACACCTTGAATATTTTCAAGAAAAAACATCGAGAAATTTAAAACAAGAGCTATCCACAATGCTCTTTTGAAATTTTTATTCACTTCATTTATTTTGACATCTAAACCATTACCACAACAATGATCACTCATGTTTTTCTCCACTATTTTCGTTGATCCAACTATCAAATTATGAACATAAAGAATTTCCCAACGGCCGCAAATTTCCCCTTGACCATGTACCCAAGTACATAGTTTATAATAAACAAGCAAGGAGATCAAAGATGACCGAACATGCACCATTAATGACCATTGGAAAACTGGCCAAGGCCCTCGGTCTTAACAGTGAAACGATACGATATTATCAACGTGAAGGAATGATTAGACAACCAGCTAAAGGAAATAATGGCTATCGTTACTACAGCAATGAGCATCTTTCACGAATTATCTTTATTAAAAAGGCCCAGGAACTAGGCTTTTCATTGGCAGAAATAAAAGAACTTCTAGAACTTAACACAAAGCCAAAACTCACTTGTGCCAGCGTAAAACAAAAAACAATCGCCAAAATCAAAGAAATTGATTCAAAAATGGCCGATTTGCAAAGAATGAAAAGCAGCTTAGAGAAACTATCCAACGCTTGTGATGCAAGCCAAGATCAAATTAGACAATTCAAGGTTCAGGAATGCTTCACCATTGGTCTGGATTGTAATTGCTCATAAAAAAAAGGAGATATCATGAAACGTTTTCACATTCACATTGGAGTAAAAGATCTAAACGAGTCCGTTCAATTTTATTCAACTCTTTTTGGACAAGCACCATCTAAAATAAAAGACGATTATGCTAAATGGATGCTTGAAGATCCAAGAATCAATTTTGCAATATCAACTAGAGCTAATAAAGAAGGTGTCGATCATCTTGGACTTCAAGTAGACCAAGAACATGAGCTTGCAGAACTTACTACGCGATTAAAAAAGGCAGATCTTGGTGTATTTGATGAAGGAGAAACAACTTGTTGCTACTCTGAATCAACTAAGGCCTGGGTTAAAGATCCATCAGGTATAGCCTGGGAAGCCTATCACACAATGGCAGATAGTGAGATTTTCAGCGAAAAATCTAAAACCTTGGATTCTACAAAGAGTGCTTGTTGCGCTCCTGTATTAAATAAATCCAAATCAAGTTGCTGTTAGGATAACTATGAAAAAATCCATCCTTTTTCTTTGCACTGGAAATTCATGTCGCTCGCAAATGGCCGAAGGCTTTGCTAAGAAATATTTCAGTGATAAATACAGCATCTACTCTGCGGGAATTCAAAAGCATGGCATGAACCCAAGGGCGGTAAAAGTGATGAATGAACGTGGAGTAGATTTGTCCACACATTCATCTAAAACACTTGATGACATTGGGTCTATCCTTTTTGATTATGTCTTTACTGTCTGTGGCCATGCAAATGAAAATTGCCCTCTTTTTTTAGGAGGTAAGGCAAAAATTATCCATGTTGGATTTGATGATCCTCCCAAACTGGCATTTGGATTAACTAATGAAGAGGAAATATTAAGTCACTATCGTCGTGTTCGAGATGAAATCGAATTATTCACAAAAGAATTACAAAAATACCTGGAATAAAAATGAAGAAACTATCTTTCCTTGATACTTATTTAACCTTGTGGATTTTCTTAGCGATGATCTTTGGAATTTTTTTAGGAGTTATTTCTCCAGGCACAACCCATTTTATAAATTCATTATCAGTTGGCACAACCTCTGTTCCTATTGCCATTGGATTGATTTTGATGATGTATCCTCCGCTGGCCAAGGTAAAATACGAAGAAATTAGATTAGTCTTTAAAGACAAAAAAATTCTTGTCTTATCACTTGTTCAAAACTGGATGATTGGCCCATTGTTGATGTTTGGCCTGGCAGTCATGTTCCTAAAAGGAGAGCCCGACTACATGATGGGACTCATCCTTATTGGCCTGGCAAGATGTATCGCAATGGTATTGGTTTGGAATCAGTTAGCTGATGGAAATTCTGAATACTGTGCGGGTCTGGTTGCTTTTAACTCTATCTTTCAAATTATCTTTTTTCCCATTTATGCCTATTTCTTTATGACTTACCTTCCCGCGCTTTTTGGTCTTCCAAGTTTTGAAGTCAATTTTACCATGGGAGAAATTGCTCAATCTGTAGGGATTTATCTTGGAATACCTTTTTTGATGGGCTTTATAACAAGAATTTATCTCCTTAAATCAAGAGGAGAAGCTTGGTACGAGCAAACATTTATTCCCCGAATAAGTCCACTAACTCTCCTCTTTTTGTTATTCACAATTGTCATTATGTTTTCGTTAAAGGGAGATAAAATTGTCGAGTTACCTCTTGATGTCATAAAAATCGCCATCCCTCTCACTCTTTACTTTTTAATCATGTTTTTTGTATCATTTTATATAAGTAAAAAAGTAGGAGCAGATTATTCTCGGGCCGTCACTTTATCGTTCACGGCCGCCTCAAATAATTTTGAATTGGCAATCGCCGTGGCCATCGCTACTTTTGGCATTCACCATGGAGCAGCTCTAGCAGCTGTCATTGGACCACTTGTCGAAGTGCCAGTTCTCTTAGGTCTCGTTAAGGTTTCGCTCTGGATGAAAGGACGCGCTTTTGACAAAATACAAGGAGGCAAAAACATAGCCTAAAAAAATCCCTACAAGATGATGAATAGCTAAAAAGCTTTCACGTTGAATGCAAACAAAAAAGGCATGAAACAAAAAGGGTATAAGCAACCAGGAATTTTTCTTTAAAACAAATACACTTGCTCCGACAAGAGCAAAAACTGCGTTACTTGTACCATAATCCTTTTCAGCTAGAACTTGTTGCCACCAATATGTCGAAGTGAATTTTAAGGTCATTGCTAATAAGAAATGAGTCATTGGATTTGACAACCATAACCCCACCGCAGTGATGAGCAAGATGAAGCTTGCTCCAAATACATATTCAAGTGCACCAGCAAAAACTAAAAATGAAAGCTGATCACCCACTAAATGTAGAGAGTGATTATGAAAAAGTGGACCTAACCACAAACCTAAAGTTGAAACTTTACCGGGGATATATGCCGATAAATCATAAATTCTACTTCCCACTTGAGTAGTGTTCTTAAGTAAATGAATGGATACAAAAAAAACAAAGAGTGACATTGTCCATTTTAATCGAAAAGCAAGAGTGAGTTCTTTATTTTTTTCCAATAATGTATATGAGGTGACTGACTTTTTAAGCTTCAGATTTTGTCTATAAGCATACCAACTTCGTAATAAAAATATTTTGAAAAAACCTCGAGAAACGTGCAACTTAAAAACATTTTTCAGCATACGCCCTAACTCTGGACGATCTGTTGCTAGATATAGTGGACGCATACTCGTAGGCCCCAATTTCATCTTAAATTGATAGAGACTCTTAAAATTATAGCCCCATTTCCATTTGTCAAAAATACGAGTCAACTCTTTTGAATTTCTCTCACCTGAAGAAATCTCTGCCAATGGACAGGCACCAAGCCGAACTTCTAAAATCCCGTCCTGGTATAACATACGCATTGCTTCTATAATAAGGAGTTCCGCGCTCCCACTTCTTGAATTTTTTCTCCTTAAAATGTCATTAAAAAAATAACCAATAACCTGATCTTCAGAATAGATCGGTGTTGCTGTTAGGAGTGCTGCCATTTTTTCTTTGTCTTTTAAGATGAAAAATCGCTTGTAACTTTCATATGAAAATGGGTCTATCACATTTAAAAATTCTAGGGGGGCCATTTTCTTTTGTGAGAGCCACTCTTTTTTTAATTCTTCTGCTTCATCTCGAAATTTATCTAGCTCTTCAGCTGATAGCTCAAATACTTTTGCGCCTCTGCGTTTTAAGCTTTTTGCAATAGGCACATTGTAAAGTGGGTCTATGTGACCTGAGAAATATTCGTGTAAATTAAATATTGGTTCTACTCCAATCTGCCAAACGTAAAAACCATTTTGATTAAGAGTTGTCGCAAGTTGTTTTGAAATGGGAAAGATCAGTTTATCTTTGCTCTTAAATTCTTCATTTTTACAAAAGTGATTAATAATTTTTAACTTATTTCCTTCAGGAGTAAGTGGCTCATTGGCCAGTCCCACTACTCCATTCTTTATGCTGTATCTTATTTCACCTTCATTTTTTGAATCTTTGAAGGAACTAAAATGGGGATAAAGGGAGACGAGAGAACTTGTGCGATCGCCATATTTTGTAAAGTAATTTTCTGATTCCATATTGTTTTTCCAATTGAATTTCTTTAATTCTAAATTCTCATTGAAAACTTCTCAAGCATGGAAAAAGAGACCCTTTTTGACTAATACTCTCTACTATTCTCAAAAAGACTTACGCTAATAGTTATTATCTCTCATTGAATCCATACTTAAGTTGTGATAGCTCACATCTATGGAAATCATTAAAAATCTGCCTATCGTGTTAGAATTAAGAAAAAAAATATTTGAATATAAATTTTCAAATCACACCAACGTCAATTACTTCAGAGGTATTTTTAACAATTTTTCAGATGCCCAAGCTTCTTCACCTCTTACAAAACCAATAGGATATGACAATCAAGATTCGGCCAATCTCTACAAAGAGAAAATGAAAAAAATTTATTCTACTGATTATCCAGTTCTTTTTTGGATCAAGCACTATCAAGCGAATATTCAGCGAGTTTTTGACTTCGGAGGCCATATTGGAGTTCACTATTACGCCTTTTCAAAATACCTCGATTTTTCCACGCTCAATAATTGGACCATTTGTGACGTCCCCGCTGTCCTTAAAGAAGCAAAATTGCTTGCCAAGCAAAACGAAGCAGATAAGCTGAGGTTTGCTAGTGATATTTCAGAATGTGAAGGCCATGACCTTTTTTTAGCAAGCGGCTCTCTTCAATACTTGGAATGGGAACTGCATGATAAATTAAAAGAACTTAGAACACCTCCAGTATTTGTTATTATTAACTTGCTTCCCTTACATCAAAACACTAAAACGATCACCCTCCAAAGTATTGGAACTTCATTTTGTCCATACTACCTAAGAAATGAAGCTGATTTCATTTCAGGACTATCTGAAATCGGATATCAACTCATCGAAGTATGGAGTAATGAAGAAAAAAAATGCAATATTGCTTTTGAAAAGGAAAGATCTCTTGATTTTTATAGAGGAATGATCTTTCAATTGAATAAAAACCACTGATCATCTAATTTCCAATAATTTAGTGCCCAAACGTCTGTAATTTTTACCGATAGACCACAAATTCATAAAAAACTATCTTATATTCAATAAAAACAAGACTTAATAACAGCGGATTTTTTGTATGAAAACAACAATTGCTCTTTTCTTTTTACTCTTTAGTCAAATTTCCTCTGCAACAAAATCCAATATAAGCGAAGATATAAGATCAATTTTAAACTTAGAAGATCACAACCAAATTATATTTTCAATTTCCCAAATTCAAAAAGGAAAAATCATTCCTTCTTCCTTTGAATCACATATAAAATTCCAATTAAAAATTGAACTAATTCACTATAACAATATATTAGAAACTGAAGATACTTTTATAAAAACTGATCGCAGCCTAGAGGCCAATAATGATCAATTGGGATTAAGCGCTGGAATGATTCTTTTTTCTCAAAACAATCCACTCGAACTTGTACCTGTTCACGGTGTCGTTAGAATCAAAGCAAATGATTTAAATACTCTCTTGACCACTGTTCCCAATCCATACTACGCTGATTTAAAGATCTCTCTTATCAAAGTTGGGCTTTTTACAGATGAAGAAATTGCCAACATTACTTTTGATATGAGTTACCTTCGACATTATTTAGACACAGTTCTTAGAAAAAATCAGACCCTAGAATGGAATTTAAAAAACGATAAAACTAAAACTAAGGCACTCTTAAATATTCGATTGGTTAATACTAAATATTAAGGAAAAATGGAACACAAGTATTCGTGGCATTCTCTAGATCCTCAAAACGTTATTAGTGTTTTAGTTACTAATCACAACAACGGCCTTTCAAATAGCGAAGTCACCAATCGCCATAAGTAATAATGACTATTGCTCTTGCTGTAGATATACAGAGAATGTCTCGCAAAGTATCCATTATTCGGGCCTTGTCTGACGTAGAAACCTTGGGCTCAATTTCGATGCGCTCCTCAACCCAGTCCGCATTTTCCTGGAATCTCTTAAAAAATCCTTGGCTCATTGGTGGGCTAATATTCGGAATGATCCTACAATTCTCAATTATTTATTTGCCAAAACTTGGGGCCTTTTTTCACACAAGACCTATCGAAGCAAAACAACTTTTTCAAATCATTGCCCTCTCAAGTATCGTTCTTTGGAGCGAAGAAATAAGAAAATTCATTTTACGATCCTCTAAAGCTCGACCTGAATTCCAATCTCCATAACTTGATCTCTTGGTAGTTTAAAATAAGTTGTCGCATCTTGAGCATTGGCCGATTGAAAGGCAAAAAGTTTTTCTCGCCAAATGGCCATCCCTGGAAGAGTTGTTGCAAAAAGATTTTCTTTGCCAATAAAGTAAGTTGTGTCTTTAGAATGAATCGAAAAACCATCCAATTCAATATTTTCAATTTCCTCTGGGATATTGGGATTATCCATATATCCATAGCGAATTATGATTGTATGGCACCCATGCCCAATACTATCGACTTCAATTCGTTTTGATTTTTGAACGTGAGGAACTTCTTCTGTGACGACACGAAGAAACACAAGATTTTCATGAACAGTTTTAAAATGATTGAAAGTATTTATAAGTGCATAAGGTGTATAAACGAGACCACTAGACATATAGATGGCCACACCGGAATTGCGATGAGGTTTTGTTTTCTCCAGCATTTCTAAAAAACGACCTAGTGGCATGATCTTATTTTGATTTCGAATCTCAAGAAGTCTTCGTCCTCTTTTCCAAGTCGTCATAATCGTAAAAATACACACACCCACCAGAAGAGGAACCCATCCTCCATCAATAATTTTCAGTAAATTGGCCCCTAAAAATGAAAAATCAATCAACAAAAAGAATCCGCAAATCAAGAGAGCTTTTCCAAGACTCCAATTCCATCGCTCTCTGGCAACAACAAAAAAAAGAATAGTCGTAATGGCCATAGTTGTTGTAACAGCTATCCCATAGGCCGCTGCGAGATTGCTTGAAGTCTTAAAAGCTAGAACGAGGGAGATACAGGCAAGCATTAAAAGAGTATTCATACTTTTGACAAAAATTTGTCCGTATTCTTTAATCGAAGTATGCATAATTCTCACTCTAGGAATAAATCCTAAGTGAACAGCATGCATCGTTATAGAAAAAACTCCAGTAATCAGTGCTTGAGAAGCAATGACCGTTGCACAAGTGGCAAGGAGAACGAGAGGTGTGAGCATCCACTTAGGGGCCATGAGAAAGAATGGATTTTTCACAGCTTCAGGCATATGAGTTAACAGCGCTCCTTGGCCAAAATAATTAAGAATTAAACAAGGAAGGGCCACAAAAAACCAAGCTCGCTGGATTGGTTTTTTTCCAAAATGTCCCAGATCTGAATAAAGCGCCTCCCCTCCCGTAACGACTAAAAAGACTGAGCCCAATACCATAAAACCATTCCACTGATTTTCCATAAAAAAACGAAATGCATAATAGGGATTCATTGCAAACAAGACGTCTGGAGCTTTAACAATATTATAAATACCAAGAGAGCCGAGTACTAAAAACCATAACAACGTAATTGGACCAAAAACTTTTCCCATTACACTTGTACCAAATCTTTGAACGGAAAAAAGTGCCACTAAAATGACGATCGTGATTGGCACAATATAGGGAGTAAAAATAGGTGTAATTAATTCTAATCCTTCAACAGCAGATAAAACAGAAATTGCCGGAGTAATCATTCCATCTCCATAAAGCAATGCCGTCCCAAAAAGTCCAAAGAGGACAAGCTTTTCCTTGGAACGAGAAAGTTGGCCATTATGTGGTGAAATGAGCGCGGTTAGGGCCAGTATCCCCCCTTCTCCTCTATTATCTGCCTGCAAAACATAACGTAAGTATTTAATGGAAATAACAATGATAAGAGACCAAAAAATTAGGGATAAGACTCCATAAATCGAGGAAGCTGAAAGGGCAATATTATGTCCATGATGAAAGGACTCTTTAAGTGCATACAATGGACTTGTTCCAATATCTCCATAGACGACACCTAAGGCACTCAAAGCAAGTAGGAAATGATAACGCTTAGAATGGTTTACATTTTGATCATGGCGAGCAGACATAGAATTCTCCAAAAATTTTCTATCAAATTTGTAAAAAAAAATTATAATCAATATTCTGTATTATAAAGACATCAACTATTAAGGCAATGTTCAAATACCTAAAGGATCAAAATAATGGAAAACTTATTCTCCCTCAGCTCAATTGTCCCATTTCTGACACTCTTTTCACTTGAGCTTGTTTTGGGAATCGATAATATTATTTTTGTTTCCATTCTTTCTTCAAAATTGCCAAAAGATCAGCAACAAAAAGCGAGAACGCTGGGTCTGGGCCTTGCCGTTATTACGAGAATTATTCTTCTGCTTTCCATTTCCTGGGTGATCGGCCTTACGGCCCCCCTCTTTTCGCTTTTTGAAATGCCTATTTCTGGACGCAATTTAATTCTACTCATTGGAGGGTTATTTCTCATTGCTAAAAGTACTCATGAAATCCACCAAAAACTTGAGGCCGACGAGGAAGTCTCCGATGCTAGCAAAGTCCCAAATAAGTTCATGGGGGTGATTATTCAAATTTTGCTTTTGGATATTGTCTTTTCTCTCGATTCTGTCATTACCGCTGTTGGAATGGTTAGCAATGTCTCTATTATGATCGCGGCCGTTATGGTTTCAACCGTCGTGATGATATTTACGGCCTCTGCTATTTCACAATTTGTTGAGAGACATCCAACTGTTAAAATTCTTGCACTAAGTTTTTTACTCCTTGTTGGAGTCACTCTTATTGCAGAAGGACTTAATCAGCATATTTCAAAGGGATATATTTATTTCTCCATGGCCTTCTCATTATTTGTGGAATCTATCAATATTCGCATGAAGAAAAAGAAGAATCATGTTCAGCTAAAGAAAACCTGGAAATAATAAAAATCATTCCACAATAACACCGGTATCTTTAAGCTCGTCTTTAAGACCCCACAGCTTTTTGAGCAGATTAGGTGCATGAGAACCAAGGTAAGACATGATCATGAATTTGATCAATCGTCCAAAAAAAATGACTAGTAAAAGGTCTTTTATTGGTGTGTGAACAAGTGCTGCCAGAATAACGGCCGGCTGTTGGGCAAGAGGAGTGAGGGCCACAAAAAACACCAAATAAAGTCCATATCTTTCAAAAAATTCTTTCGTCAGTAGCCATGATTGAGACTCAATGAGACTAGGGTACCAATCGAGGATTAAATCAATTCCGAATTTATCGACAAACTGTGCAAGGAGCAAGGCCCCAAGTGTTGATCCAACTGTCACGAAAAAAGCTAGACTCAACCATCTTTTCGGAACGAGCATTGCATTCGATATCAAAATCCCATCATTGGGGATGACAACCACAAAATTATCAAGAGCGGCGAGAAAACCAATAAAAGGGGGATACCAGAATCGATCTGCAAAATGCTGAAAGTATTTTACAATTTTTCTTATTTTTTCATGCATAATAAAACTCTACAACGTCCTACTAGAATATCAATCCCCACACAATTTTACTTATTGATAGTGCCCTATTTTTAGGGCATATGGAATGCCCCTCTCTTTTGATTGTGCAAAGAATAGTGTTCCAACTCTTTTAATACACTATCATCTGCGACCCTCTACTCAAAACGCGCGATAATGGGACTTGTTAAGTAAATCAATCCTAAGAGGCCTAGTATGAATCACTCCCTTATACCAGAAGATGAAAAAGAACGGATGAACCAATTACAAAAATTTCAAATCCTGGACACACTGCCGGAGAATGCTTTTGATGAACTAACTAAGCTTACTCACCTTGTTTGTGGTGGACAAATTTGCTTAATCAGCTTTATCGATCATCAACGGCAATGGATTAAATCAAAAAGAGGAACAAATATTGAACAAATTTCTCGGGATATTTCTTTTTGCGCACTTACCATTTTGCAAAACGATGTGTTTGAAATTGTTGATGCCTTAAAAGACGAATCATTGAGAAATCATCCCTTCGTCACAGATCCCCCCACGATTCGCTGGTATGCCGGTGCCCCCCTCATAACCAGGGGAGGGTTTAAGATTGGTACTTTATGCGTCTTGGGCGACACACCCCAGAGATTATCTCTCCTCCAAAGAGAGGCATTAGTGAGTCTCGCAAAACAAGTCGTCAACTTGCTTGAGTTAAGGGAGCGAGAAATACAATTAAGAAAGCAAACAAAAGAACTAGAAAACCTTTTTGATCTCTCCTTAGAATTGATTTGTATCGCGGGTGTTGATGGTTATTTTAAATACCTTAATCCGGCCTGGACCATTGTCTTAGGATACTCAGAGGAAGAATTAAAATCACAACCGCTGACTCATTTTATTCACCCAGATGATATTTTAAAAACGTTAGAGGAAATTGAAAAATTAAAACAAGGAGAACTCACCATTAACTTCTCAGTTCGCTTTTACGCAAAAGATAAAACGTATCGTGAGCTCAATTGGTTTGCTTACCCCGAAGAAAAGGGAGAGAAAATTTTTGCTATTGCTAGAGATATAACAAAATAATCCCTCTTCCTGCCGAATAATCTTCTAGATAAAGTGAATAAAATCTGTAAACATAATTTAAATCATTTTTTTCTCACTTCTCACTCGTTAATCTTCATTTAGAGACTGATAACCTCAAGGAAATTCTCTATGAGTATTTATTACTTTGATCAAATTACTAAAGCTGACTCATTTTTAGGAGGCAAAGGATTTTCCTTAGGCTTAATGAAAAACGCGGGTTTTCCTGTTCCCGACGGATTAATTTTGACTGAAATCCCAGTAGGGGAAAATGAGTGGAATGAAATCTATGTATGGTGGAAAAAAATCAATTCACCAAAAATTGCGGTGCGAAGCTCTGCGGTGGGAGAAGATTCAAGTGAGCAGAGTTTTGCTGGACAAAATTCCACCTTTCTCAACATTGAAACTGAAAGTGGTTTAAGAAAAGCTGTCATCAACTGCTTTCAATCAATGCATAAAAAATCGAGTTCCCTTTATCGAGAACATTTCTTAAAAGAAAAGGCCATTGATGCTAAAATGAACGTCGTCCTACAAGTCATGGTCAACCCCAAACTCTCTGGGGTCTTTTTTAGCATCGATCCAAGGAATAATGAGAAGGGCTGGATTGCTGAGGCCATTGAAGGATTTGGTGAGGATCTTGTTTCTGGTAAAAAAACCCCTTGGCATTTTGAAGAAAGAACAAATTCAGAGACTACTCTTTTTGATATTGGCGAACTAGTTCATACGGGAAAGTCCGTTCGTGATTTTTTTGGACTAGAAATTGACATGGAATGGGCCATCGATCAAAACAATCAACTCAAAGTTCTTCAGGCAAGACCCATTACCGCTCTCTCTGGTAAGTCAGAAGAAAAAAGGATGATCGATGAAGAACTTAGAAGATTAAAGGAAACTCACTCTCCTGAAACCATTTGGGACGGAGGGACGTTTGCGGAATGGAGTGGCCCCCCTAGCGAACTTACTTTTAGTATTTGGAAAGAGGCTTTTTCAAAACAACATGCCTTCTCAAAGGCATTACAAAAATTGGGATATTTAGGTATTGATGAGGAACTACCAACCTCTGGACACTCGCTACTGGAAAAAATATTTGATCGAGGATACGTCAACATCTCGATGATGGCACCGCTTTATTTCGGACCAATCCCCTATAGCCTTGATTACGACCGAGAAACAAAACTTAAATTTGATTTTAGCAAAATGAATTTAAAAACCTTCCTCCTTACTCCTTTTACGATGGCCAGGATGATCAAAGTAAGTTTTCGTCTTTCCACTGAAAGACAAAAATGGATAAGTGATTGCTCTAAAGAATTGATCCGCTTCAGTGCCATCAGCTTCCGTGAGAAAAATGCCTCTTCCTATAAACATCTTTCTAATGAAGAACTCCTAGCGACTTTTAAGAATGAAGTTGAGCAATTTTATAATGATCATTTACTCTGGCCATTAGTCCTGATCACTCTCATTGAATCCACCTCGCAAAGTTTGAAGGCCCTCATGAGAGGAGTTCTTCCTGATGATCAAATTCAACAAAAGATAAATCACTGGCTTGGTATTGGTATTCATACCGTGACAATGGATATGAATATTGACTACGGAAATGCTTGTCTAGATCTTAATAAAAGAAATTATTTTTTAGGAAAATATGGTCACCGAGGACCTGGAGAGCTAGAGCTTTCTAATCCCAGATGGCTGGAACTTGGTGACTCCGCTTTTATCAAGATGCTAACCTCTCAAAGAATACAAACTGCAAATAATGAACTAGCGGTTGAAAATGATATTCAACAGCTCAATACTTATAAAAAACAAGTGATCGAAAAAGAGTGGATACTTCTCAAAGAAATGCTCGAGCTCCGGGAAAAATGGAAAATGAATCTCCTGTCCCCTTACTCACATATTCGCTACCTCGCTCTTGAAATAGCGAAACGAGAAAATCTTGGAGAAAACATTTTTTGGTTCAGCTACCAAGAAATTATCAATAGAGATTGGGACTTAGAGAAAGCAAAAAAAAGAAAAAATCATTGTGAAATGAGCAAGTCTATTTTTCTTCCCAGTATTGTCAGACTTTCAAATTTAGAGGATATACTCTCTAATAAAAATGAAATAAATAGCAGTAAAATGATCAAGGGAGAATCACTGTCACCGGGCCTCGTCTTTGGTGAAATTCGTATTGTCACTGACCCTGAGACGGTTAATACAGACTCATGGCCTGAGAATACAGTTTTAGTGGCCGAATCGACAGACCCAGGATGGACTGGGCTTTTCTTAAAATCAAAAGCTGTCATCGTTGAAAAAGGAGGCGTTCTCTCTCATTGTGCAATCGTTGCCAGAGAAATGAACCTGCCTGCTGTCAGTGGAATCAAACAATGTCATCTTCATTTTAAAGATGGCGATAAAATTTGGGTGGATGGAAATAATGGACGTGTTACATTGGCTTAGTCAAAATCATGAATTAGCAACCAAAGGCATGACCCCTGGAATTATTCCAATGGTGCTTATTCCTTTAACGGCGCTTACGGTGGCACTCACTTCAGTTGCAGGAATTATTGCTGGATGGTTTGGCGTAAAGCTTCATGCAGAAGGGCCTAAACAACTCTTAGAAGTTCTCCTAAAAAAAAGAGTTCTTGTTTCAATGCTTTTAATCAATCTCTTAGGGATTGGTGCTTATAAGGCCTATGGTTATGTTAAAAATCTTCCCAGTTTCATTTCTACAATTAATCGCCATTCCAAAAATGAGGCCATTAGCTCTCGGGAAAAATATGCAGATGAGCGAACTCGAAATCATGATTATATCGGAATCATCCCCGCTGAAAGCAACTTCTCAATTCAACTAGAAAAGGAAATCACGCTTCCCAAAGGAGCTTTTCGTTCCGGACTAATTTCAGGCAATTCCCTTTTCTATGGACTTGACGATGGCCGTATTTATGAATTTAACAAAAATGATCTCTCTATAAAACGCTCTTTTTTTATTGGCACCCAAGTCACCACAAGACCCATTATTTACAAAAATCGGCTTTATTCAGGAGAAGGGAATCACTACACACATCATGCGCGCATTTATTCTTTTGATTTACAGACAGGAAAATTCATAGGGGCCTTTACAACAAAAGGGCACACTGAGGGTCAGCCTCTGTTGGGAATCTTTAACGGTATCGATTATCTTTTTATTACTGCTGGAGTAGATGGGCTCTATGCCCTCGACCCATTAACCATGAAAGAAATATGGCATCAAAATGACGGACACCTGGATGCTACAGTGAGCATTGAAGACGGAGTTGTATTTGCAGGTTCGGGAGTTGAAAAAGGAGCAGGAAGAGATAGAAGTTACGCTACTGCTTATCAGGCTTCAACAGGCAAGAAAATTTGGAAAACTGAATTACCAATCTCTAATTGGATGCATCCCATAGTGACCAAAAAGGATGTTTGTTATGTTTTAGGAGAGATCTATTTTAAATCAAGTGTTGGTCTTTTTTACTGTCTAGATAAAAAAACGGGCACTGCAAGTTATGCACTTCCATTTAATGCCCCCATTGCCTCGAAGCCTCTATATTTAAGAGACAACAATGAGGAATATGCCTTCTTTGGTGATTTTCACGGTGAAATTTGCGGAATAAGTATTACGAAAAAAGAAAAAATGTGGTGCCACAAAACAGGAAATGCAAAAACAAACTACGCGCTCTCAAGTTTTGATTATGATCCAGTACATGGCGTTCTCTGGTATCCAAGCAATGACAACGGCCTTTTTGCACTTGAGCCTAAAACAGGAAAAATGTTAACACACTGGACTCCTGGTCCCACAGACGCTAAATGGATTGACAACTATGCCTCTGTCAGCATTGATGGCGACAGGATCTACCATATGGACATCAATGGTCATTTAAGAAAATTCAAAATTGAATTTAGACCTTAGTATTTGTCCAAGGCCCGGCGTTCATGACATGGATAAAACCTTTTTGTTTGAGAATTCCCATCGCGGCCGCACTGCGGGCCCCTGAAGCACAACAAAGAATGATCATTTTCTCTTTATCAAGTTTAGAACACTCTTCGCTTAAGCGATCAAGGGGAATATTACGACTCTGGGGATTCGAGTGGCCAAGGAATTCTCCAGCTGATCTTACATCCACAATAATGGCCCCCTTACTCAAGAGATCAGGAATTTTCTTTTTTACTGAATAAAAGCGATAAAAGCGATATGAGAAAAAAACAATTAAGACAATAACTAAAATATAATTAATATTATTCATAACTTCCTTCCTTTATCTTTTTAAAAACAACTAAAAAAATGGGGTATGATTTATCATTCTTGCTTATATTATGGATGACTTTATAGGCCAACAAATGAAGACCAGTTAGTTTCCCCCAAGATGCTACTTGCTCCTTACTAAAACCAAAATGATGAACTCCCATTTTTGCCGGATCTGGATGAAAACTTCCATCCTCTTTATCTAAATCAATTATGCAAATAAGGCCATCCTCTTGAGTGAAATCTTTCAATTTTCTTACCATCTCAAGAGGATTAACCAGATGATGAAAGGCCATAGAAGAAAGAACTAGATTAAAATTATCTTCATCTAGTTTTTCGTTTTCTAAATTGCAAAAATAAGATTTTACATAGGGAATGCCATCAAATTTCTTATTGAAGATTTCAAGCATTCCCAGTGAAGTATCAACCCCTACCAATTGATTCTCATTTTTTACAAATTGACTCCCCAAAAGACCTGTTCCACACCCTACTTCTAAAATCTTTAATTTTTCCTCATGAAGAAAGAAAGAAATCTCTTTGGCGTAATGAGCGCTTAATTCGATTTTTTCAGGTGTATCCCAGGAATTGGCCAATTGATTAAAGTGATTCATTTCATCTCCAAATAAAAAATCTAATGACTTTGGACTAAGACATCGGCAACTCCAACGGCCCCAACAACGGGTAATCGATTGGAAACCATATGCATCTTATTGACAATTTTTTTATCTTTTAAAAGGATGAAACCTGATTGATCTTTTGAAATTTCAAATTCATACATTTTATGAACCCCCGTTATTCCATTGTAAAGAGTATCCATCGTCACAATTCCCCCTCTTTCAAAGTCAAAATGATCAGCAAGCAATCGCAAAATAATGAGTTTACGCACTTTGTCCTCTTTTATAATCATGCCATCAGTGTTAATTGCACCAAGATCCAGAGTCAATCTCTCTAATAATTTTCCCTTTACGTACTCATCTCTAAAAATGTTTTTTATAATTCGATCGTCCTCATCTGTTTGGGCAATAAGTTTATAAATGCTTATTTCCTCATCATTTGTTACAACGGATAGCACTGTTTCTTTTGCAAACAAGGAAAAAGAAATCAATAGTGAGAGACAAAAAAATCCAATTTTTTTCATAATTACTCCATTCTCTATATAAATTATTTTAAGACTAAATGATTGTACACAACGGCCTTTAGAATATCTGTTCTAGAAATCATTCCAACCAGGGAATGTGTTTTATCTATGATTGGTAAGGCACTTATTTTTTCTTCCATCAAAACCCGAGCAATATGGGCAAGAGGCGTTTCTTCTTCCGCGACAATGAGGACTGTCGTCATAATATCTTCCACTTTCAGAAAAGAAAATGTCCCAGAAAGATCAACCTTTAAGAGGTCCCTATCAGAAATCATTCCAATGATTTTATGATTTTTTAAAATAGGAATGTGTCGAAATTGTCGTTTCTTCATTTCCTCTCGAACGCTTATAAGAAGTGAGTCTATGGGCATTGAAAAAACCGGACGATTCATAATATCAATGGCGAAAAAATCTTTTTTTTCCAAAGGAAGAGTACGCAGCGTTTTACGAGAGGAATCAGAGTGAATTTCAGTCCTCTCTAAACGGGCCTTTTCAAAATCTCCTTCGAGATATTTAAAGTGATAAGGATGCAATAGTCCTTTAGTCGATAAAAAAAATGCCATAATGACCTCTTTTTTATTTTATCCTTAATTTTTAGACTACTGCAACCTCTCATCTCTTTGAATTACTCACTAAGGCAATCTAGGTCATAATCTCTATGATAGTTTTGAGCGATAAATGACCTCAAACGACTTACCGGAATATACACATCAGAATCTTTTTCGTTGTAAAGCTTTGCGGCCATTCCTAATTGAGAAGCAGCTGCAATCTCCTTAGGACTCTCACCTATATAGGCCGATGGGCATGCTCCTGCTCTATTAATGGCCTTCAAAAACAAAGTAGGTGCAGGCTTCATTTCGCTATTTTTAAGTGGAAGAATAATTTCATCATAAATCCCCCAATCAAATGGTTCCGATTCATCCCATCCTTCTTGGATGGCCTTTTTTAATGTTAACAACTTTTCGTCATAATCCATTCCCCAAGCCTCAGGAATATTAGTAATAATACCAATTCTAAAGCCCTCTCGTTTCAGCTCATCCATATACTCACGGGCCCCATGCATATATTTAAGATGCTTCATATCGCTCGTGTTGATGACAGTATCTCCTAAATCAAAATATATCCACGGTGCCTTATCTTGCGCTTTAACGTTAAATGAAAACAAACTCACTAGAAATAAAAGCCCTGAAAGTTTCTTCATAATTCCTCCTTGAAGATTTTTTATCTACTCTTTAATTCTATTGTCGGTCTACTCTCCCTGGAAAAATCTGAGCTGCATCAGAGAATTCTGATCTATTAATCATCTAACGCAGTAATGTTTTAAAAGTTTAGAGAAGGTGGGGGGGGGGAAGCTTGAGTCATTTTATCCACTAAGGCAATTATCAGACCAACGCACAGCGCTCTTTAAGAAATTCAGAGATCATTTTATTGCTTAAGCTTTTTGCTCGTTGTAGATTCATTTTTATAAGCGAATATACCAACTAGGAGTCTTTTATGAAAAAATGGATTCTCGCTCTTTCTCTTCTTTTCTCGTTTGGAAGTTTTGCTTCAGCAAATCTGGACCAATTAACACCAATCAATGAAGGTGACTTTGCTATCTCATGCGGAGAAAATGAAGAAGCCGTTCAAATTATCGTAGGTCGCTATTGCATCGTACGTGATCCGATAACTCATACTTGCATGTTTTGGGAGAATCTTTACAAAGAAATTTGCCAACCAAAATCAGAAAACAATTAATATTAGACCCCTTTTTGGGGTCTTTGTTTTCCCAATCCCCCTCCTAAAAACTAAAGCGTCGCATATTGAGCATACCTGACTAGCATGTCTACAATTATCCCTCATCAAAATTAAAGAGGACTTTATAATGAAATACCTTCTCACAGCATTGAGCTCTTTGCTCTTTTTTACTCATTCATATGCAACGATCGATCTTCAAGATATTGAAAGGCAATTATCGACTTCAGGGCTAAGAGGAGAAATTCACGGATCAGTTAGTGATTCTCACTTGTATGTTTTATCATATCGAAATCCACAGAACTTTTTTGACAATATTCAATTGCCATTAACTTCGGAAAGTCAGGACATACTAAAGCAGCTTTCTTCCTTAAAACGTCATCAAGTCTATCTCGTCAAAGGAACTTTTGTTAAAAACAAGGCCCCTGTTAAACACATCAATTTGACTTCCCTAGAATTGATAAAAGATTACTCCTCACGTCTTGATCAAATGCCTTATGTTTACCAAGGAGATCTTAATGACCTCAATCAAAAAACAGAATACATAGCAAGAGTTCATGCTGTCGGACAAGATGGTAAAATGCTTGTGACTGAATACAAGGATCGCATTGTTCCCATCGTTGTCACGGAAGTAAGCTCACAGGAATTGGTTAAGCAACTTTATCGAGGAGACCTTATCCGTGTTCGTTATACAATGAGAACTGAACCAGAAGCTCCCATTCACCTCTCCTTAGTTCACTCAAAAGGATTACCCATCAATCAAAAACCAGTTGAACTTCTTGAGTCTTTAGTAAAATCACATGGTACTCCAATACAAAAATCAGGAAGCCTTATCATGTTCCCTAAAAGTCCTCAAATTAACACAAACGTCTATGCTCTTCTTGTTGAAGATGCTGAAGGATCTACCATTCAATACACATTAGCGAACTTAGAAAATCCTGAGCTTTTCAAACAAATCAGAGAGAAACTTGAAAAAGTGTGGAATGAGAATATGGCAGGAGCGAGTAATGATCGCAATAAATTTGTTAATCGCAAATTACAGGTAACGGCAAAAGGGATTTGTAATATGGTTGACCAAGGCCAGGCCAATCCACAAATCCTTATTCAATCCGTAGATGATGTTAATGTTGTTATCCAGTAAGCAAGTATTGGGAGTTGTGTAATGAAAGTACAAACAGAAACAAGAAAATTAAGAGATCTAAAAGCGACCAATGCTTACCTTCGGCTAGGGACCGATGTCAGTGATTTGGAAAAATCCATACAGACTGTTGGGCTTATTGCCCCTCTGGTTGTCTCCGAAACAAATATTATATTAGCAGGGGCCCGACGCTATCAGGCCCTTTTAAACTTGGGTTATACAGAAGCTCCGGTAGTCATTATCCAGAAAGGAGAATTGGAAAAAGAGCTCATTTCTATTGACGAAAATCTAGTGCGAAAAGATTTGAGCAAAATTGAAATTGAAGGGCACCTAAGAAGGGCCAAAGAAATCTACCAAAAAATCCACCCTGCCTCCAATGAAGAAGAAAAAGAAGTAGAGGTGTTTGTCCAGGCTGATCAAAATCCAAAGGAAGACAAACAAGATAAAAAGAAAGTCATTCTCCCCTCTGAAAAATTTTTACACCTCGTCGCTGAAAAAACGGGTCTTTCCCCAAAACAAATTCACGAAGCAATCAATCGTGACGAAATGGCCGCTCCAGATGTCAAAGAAGCCAGACAGAACGGGGAACTCTCTATTGGCCAAACCAATGAGATCGTCAAACTCTCTGCAAGCGAACAAAAAAAGTCCCTTAATCATCTAAAGACTCTCCCTATCAGGGAAATTCGCCAATTTGTTAAACTTGCAAAGACTAAAGGAGTCGATGAAGCATTAAAAGGAACCCCAAAGCAACCCCATGCTCGAGAGTTTAATGAAATTGAAATAACCTTAAAGAAACTGCATAAGAAATTAAAGCAATTAGAAATAGAAGGCATAACTCTCGAACATTTTCCAGAGGGAGCAAGGCAGGCCTTTTGTGAAATAATCAATTTTTCAAAGGATTATGGTGAAATCCCATTCGCCTCAAGAAAAGAATATAGAGAAGAGAGTCTAAATTAAATTCATCATTCTTGTGATTAATCATCGGCCCCCTCTCTTAGTAGACTAAGGATAAATAAATTGCTCTCTATATATTTATGAATTGAAATAGCTATGTAGGAATTTCCATTTTTACTGAGTAATCCTACTTTTTTTATAAAAGTATATTGGGGTCTGAAATAAAAAAGATAATCTAAATAGTGAAGAATTTTTTGAGGATTTTCATAACCATCGGTGATTTTGGAAGTTTTTCCAATTTCAAACTCGCTTAGAACTTTATCATTTGCTATTTTTTTCGTATTACACGAAAGATAAAACTTATGAGTGGACGATTTAAATTCGATGGTTGAACTCAAGTTGTAAAAGTCATCTTGCGATTGAATTCGATTAAAAAGATCCACCATCTCCAAATCTTCTTTAGTTAAACTAAATTTTTCTAAACTCTCAACACAGACAACCGAAGGATTAGGATCTGGTTCATCTACTGAAAGCCATTCGGCCAAAGTAAGATTTAGAATTTGAGCAATTTTTAAAATAGTGCATATATCTAATGGGGCCTGCCCGGCCTCCAATCGCTGATAAGTTCTCAAACTAATACAGAGCAATTGGGAAATTTGCCCTTGGCTTACATTTGCTAATTCTCTATAGAGTTTTAATTTATAGAGAATTCGACAGGTACACGAATTAATGCTTAATTTTGAAAATTCTACCACTCAATTGATTTGCTATGCTCACATTTGAAAGTCATCTAAAAATTCACAAACATGATAAAAAACAGCTAAAAAAAGACTATATCATTATTCATTTTTAAAAAAATCTGCCATATTTGGCGTAAGAGATATTCTCAATGACAAGGACACTCTTAATGCTTTAAGAGTGAAAAAATGATGAAAAAGAAAGGCATTTTAAAATCGCTTTTAAGTACTGTTGCTCTAATGTCCCTGCTTATATTCTCTTATTTGTACACAAAAGAGCAATTTCAATTCAATCCCCTCACCTACCCTCTCTTAACACCAAGAGGAGAGGTTAAACTTGTGGATGAGTTGCAAAAAAAGAAGCTTACCCTTTTATATTTTGGCTTTCTTACCTGCCCTGATGCCTGTCCAACGACTCTTTCTACAATAAGCTCTGTTTTTAAAGCACTTCCTTCTTCCGATTTAGAAAAAATTAATTTCTTTTTTATCGATCTTGATCCCGAACGCGATTCCATTGAAAAACTAAAAACCTATTCTCAATTTTTTCATCCTCTCATCACGCCAATATCTGTCCCCCTTAAGCATCTTGATTCATTTACGCGCTTTTTTGACATAGTTTTCATGAAAGTACCCTTAAAAAATTCAGCAATGGGATATACTATCGATCACTCAACACATCTTTTAATTGTAGATTCAAAAGGAAAAATTATTTCTCATATTGAACATGGAACCAATAAAAATCTTACTCTGGCCATTTTAAAAAAGCATCTTACGGAGGTTAAATGAAATTCGTACTCTTATTAAGTCTTTTACTCAGTCTCTTTTCATTTTCGACAATCGCCTCGGAAAACACAGGCATTGAAATTAAAAATGCAACTATCAAACTTCCCCCACCTGGAAGTGTCACAACGGCCATGTTTGGGGAGCTTGTTAACCATTCATCAAAAGACGTTCACCTCCTAGATGTCTTGGGAAAATTTGCCAAGACGTTTGAATTGCATACCATGGATATGAGCAATGGACGAATGAGTATGAGAAAAGTTGAGAACATATTAGTAAAAAAACTTTCAACAACGGTCTTATCTCATGGAGGCCTGCATGTGATGATTTTTAATTTAAATAAAGCTTTAATTGAAAATGAACAAATTGAAGTGAGTTTTGTATTTGAAAATAATGTGACAATTAAAACAAAAGCTACTGTAAAAAAAGATTAGATCAAAAAAAAGAAAGGCCACCCGAAGGTGGCCTTCATTGCATAAGGAAACAAGTTTTTTGTTACTGAAAAGTTAAAGAGTGCTGTTACGCGCCTTTAATAATAATAAAATTTCTTTCATCATTTTTTTCAATCTCTTTTCTTGCACAATATGGTGTAACTCCCACACTGTTTCAATCCCTACTTGGCTTAATTGCATCGATCATGCCAAGAGATTGATGCCAGTAAGCGATTGATTTTTCAAAAGAGAGTTACCGTTCTTGGGGACAATTACCCCAAACGAATTCTACTTCCAATCCTTAATACCGTATTTATCTAATATCGTTTTTAATTCGCCACTTTTTCTTAAAGCAATCATTCCATCATTCAATATTTTTGCATATTCTTTTGATTTCGGATTTTTAAAAGAAAAAGCTATATAGAGTGCATCTGGTGGATTACAGCCTGCATTTTTAAATTCAGCGTCTGATTTTTCTTTAGCAGCGGTATATTTAAAAACATGCTCATTTTCAATCACGACATCAACTCGGCCAGCCAATAACTTTTTCATATTGGTTGTCACTGCTTTATCCCCCTGAACAGGATCAAAGGATTGACTATTTTTTTTCATGTATTCATTTACAACATCAGTATAGGTATAGCCTCCGACAGTTCCGATTTTTTTCCCTTTTAATTGATCAACTGTTTTATAAACAAAGTCACTTCCCGCTTTCACAAAAAAGCATTCATTATTTTGGCCAATGATTTCTGTCGATCTATGCCCATTCGAAAGATCAAAAATAGAGGCCCCTATAACTCCCGCAACATCTCCATTCTCCGCATCTTGTAAGGCCCTATTCCACGAGACTGTTTTGTATTCAATTTTATGTCCTGCTTTCTCGAAAACGTGTTTGGCCACTTCTACCATGTATCCTGGATTTTTATCAGCAGGATCACAATTATATGGACACCAGTTATCTGCTTCCAAAACAATCGTATCGGCTAAAAGTGTTGAACTAAACAAAAGCATAAGAAAAACGATTTTCATAAGAACTCCTTTCTTGAAAATTATTTATAAGAAAAATCCTTTTATAAAAAAAATAAAAGACAAACACAGATCATATATTTATTAGCACTATCTTTCTTATTTGAGAGATAATGTCCACTATGCATAGATTGAATTTAGTTCACATCTAGAGTCTCAAACATTCCAATTAATTTTGCCTTAACAACGCAAGTATCCATGTCTATGTAAATTGCCCCTATGCGATCAACTCGTTCGCCATTGCCAGCATCTCCATCGAAAATGGAGATATTGGTGATTCTAGTATTGTCCCATAACATGGAAACCCCTATCCCAATTTTTTTGGCAGAATAGCGCTTGGCCATCATCATTGCCCTATCTTTTACAAGACCATCGGCTTGAATATCATCGCAAGAAAAAACCGAAACATTCGCAATGAGTAGTGTTAAAAACAGTAGTGCTTTCATGAGTCCTCTTTGTTTAATTTAATATTCCTTTTATCTATAATCATAATCCAATTTTTCGTTCTTTAAAATACTATTAAAATTAAGGACTTTTCTCATAGATGGCAGATTTGGAAAAAGTCATTTGCTCAACTTTTAGGACTTGCAACCAATCATGGAGGTGCTTACACTACGAAAGCAATCAATTGCCGTGTGGTTGTTTACATGGGAGATGATGCAATCGATGAATGCTTTTATAAACTTAGAAATCAAACTGAATTATTAATTCGGACGGAGGGATGCAGCTCATCTGCAAATAGGACCAGGCTTAATCGTCCTGAAGATATCATTACCTTGAAAATGACAACCTTGGACTTTAATTTTCATCAATACTGTTCAGTGTTTTCGTATGAATAAACTTAAAAATCTCCTCGTAAGCCCACTGTCGCATAATGTAGCCAAGCAAAGTTATACACTTTGTCTTTGTCAGCACCACCTTCAACCATTCGATACCCAGCTAAAACGGAGAAAGATTTTTGAAGTTTATAATCTAGTAAAAAGGCAACATCAAACGCTCGCCCTTGAGGAGCGGCCAACCCATCCAGATCAATCCTGAAAATCCAATTTGGACTCAGCTGATTTTTTGCCTGGGCATTCAGTAGCGGAACAAACCCAATATTTTTTTTACTAGAAATACTAGATCCTTGAGAAAGTCTCACCTCGGCTTGGCGAATTTTAGCTGTGCCTCCTAATGCAAATGTCCACGAGTTTATCGAGGGAAAATGATAAGCGTAGGTCAATCGATAAGAATTAAATTTGTAAAATGCATCTGCTGAACCGGCCGAAAAGGTTGTGCCATTAAATAAAACTGTCCCTGGTAAAGTTGCCTTGATATTTGCCTCGAAAGGAGCAAAGAGAGCGCGAATTTCATGGCGTTCATTAAATTGCTTTCCCACGTAAAGACGAAGAGCTTCAAAAGGCCCTTGATCGAAATCACTTAAATCAAACTGCGTTCCTCCCACACCTGGAATGCGCTGATCATTACGGGTCTGATAAACCAATGCGCCTTCAACCTGAATAAAAGAGTTTGTCTCGGCCCATAGGCTTGCACTTATCATCGCGAGAAATAAAATTAATAATTCCTTCATCTCATCCTACTAATTAAAGGGGCTAAATTCTAATATTATTTTAATCATATTTATACCAAAGAAACAGCTACTATTTATCAATAATTAAAATAGAAATTTTCGCAATACCCACAAAAACGAAATTGAATTGCCACTGCGAGCGTTTCAAGGTGCTATATCCCTTACGGATACAGTGACATTGATGATTAGTTCGAAATAGACCGCAGTGAAATTAAAATTTCAGCAAGATTTTAGCTCTTTACCAAAAAGACATGAGCTTCAATGCCATTTCACTCTAAAGCATAAGATTCAACAACAAACAATGGCTTACAACTATTTGGTTTCGAAGCTAAATTAATTGACGAATCCAACCAGCATTAATAGGGGATTTGGTAATTAGTTTGATTTTTTGATGACATGAATAAGGACATCCAATGACCTTCAAAATTACCCATTGTTTAGAATCAATATATGGTTTTGCAAGATAGTCAGGAAGATAAGCTAATGCTTTTCCTTGTGAAACAATTTCTTCAATCAATTTGAGACTTGAACTTCGGAAAGTAATGGTTCTTTGAAATTTATCATCACGCCATCCATCAACAGATTGTTTATTGCCCACTTCTCCGAGGAGTGATCTGTTGGGGCTGACGAATTCATATTGCAAGAGTTTTTCAATTGGAACTGACTTGTTCTTGTTCTGAAATTTTGCAAGAGGATGATCTAAACTGACCACGGTAACAAATGAAGCATCTGTTATATTCTTAGTTTTAAATTCGTCTGATGAATCTTGTGTAATAATCGCAAAATGCGTTTCTCTTTTTCGAACTTTATCCATTGCCTCACCTTCTGTGCAAGCAATGAATTCAAAAATTACTTTTGAAAATCTTACTTTCACTATTTCGGTAAATTCTACACCAAACTTTGCAAGTAGCACTTCAGGTCCTGCGATATTAACAGTTATTTGTCCTTCAGCTCCGCTGATTTCTAATTTAGCCGCTGATTCAAGTTGAACAATTTGTGAAGCGCGATCTTTTAATATATGGCCATGGTCAGTTAATTTTATATTTCTGCCAATGCGCTCGAAGAGCTTAACTTGAAGTTCTTCTTCTAAGCGAGTAATCGCTTTACTCAACGAACTAGGAGAAATCCCTAGGTCCTCTGAGGCGTGGTGAATGTTCTCGTGTTTAGCGACACCTAAAAAATAGCGCAATTCAAATATTTCCATAATCGAAACAATAGTTTCGTATTTGTTTCTTTTCAAGGAAAATGTTTAATTATAATTTGCACGATATGAAAACTACTAAATTAAACAGATGGTCCAAATTCACTTTAAAAAACAAAACATTTAAAAATCGTGTGGTTGTTCCTCCCATGGCATCTCAAACCGCCGATGTTTTAGGATTTGTAACGATAAATACTCTAAAACATTATGAGAGATTGACTGAGGCCAAGCCTGGATTATTGATTGTGGAATACACTTATGTTCATCAATCAGGAAGAAGTGAAGGAAATCAATTGGGTATTCAGAGCGATGCTCATATTGAAGGATTATCACAAATTGCAAAATTAATAAAAAACTCCGGAACATTGGCCGGAATTCAATTAAGTCATGGTGGCGGAAAATCTGATAGAGAATTAACTAATGGCAAGCTTATGGGACCTAGTCGAATCGCTGTTCCCGTAAAAGACCAAAAGATTGAAGTTCCAGATCCCATGAGTAAAGATGAAATCGAATTATGGAAATCGGCATTCATCAATGCAACTGATCGTGTGGTTAGTGCTGGCTTTGATTTGGTAGAGCTGCACTCTGCTCATGGTTATGGTCTTAATCAATGGCTTTCACCAATTACTAATCAGCGCACTGATGAATATGGAAAAAATAAGCAACAGATTAATTAATTTTAGAAAAGTGAGAAACCGGTTTTGATCTATTTATAAAAAAATTGAGTGATAAAAGCGATACTAATAAAAAAGGAGAAACTTATGACCTATGTTTTTATGGGACTAATTTTAAACGCTAATGTATATGCCTTTGATATGAGTCAAGTCGATTTACAAAATTGTGAACCAATACGAAGAGATGATTTTGTTATGAAGGTCATTCCACAGTTACCAGGCTTCAATGTAAAAGTAGAGTTTTTTATAAAAGGAAAATCTATCGGAACGGATGATGTATGGTATACTCCATTAAAAGTTGGAGGGGTATTTAGAGGAAATAACCTATACTACATGAATAGTTTTCATCGTGATGAATCACTCGTTATAAGCACGCAAGAAAATAGCTGTTATACATTCTAGCTTTCTCAACAAACAATAAGATAATGCGCGAAGAAATAAAAAACGGCCATCGATGAAAAAAAGCGATGGCCGTTTTTTTATTTATCGATAACAATAGTGTTTGGCCAAGAGTTCTTTTCACATCATGTTTTTAATTGTGACATTTTACGCTGCAAATTCCGATGCATCCCAATCTGCAAAGGCAAGTAATCCTGGATGAACATTAAGCGCTTTTCCTAAAATTTTTGCCCGACTAATCCCCATAACAATTCGATCATGCTCAAGTGATGATATTGTAGCTTGCTTTAAATTAGTTAAATTAGCCAAGTCACTTTGAGTGAGGTTATTTAATTCTCTATAAATTCTTAGTGCCTTACCAGGAGTTAGATTTCCATATCTTTTATCAGAGATAAATTCTTCTTTTAGTGCTTCTTTTACTTTTTTTCCTAATTTCATAATTTTCTCCTGTAATCGTGAGGAGTAACCTCGAATACAAAAACCTTAACTTCTTTTTCCATCACTATATAAATAACTCGCCATTGATCATTAAGAGAAGAGGATCTTGCCCCTGCCCACTCACCTTTTAACGGATGATCTCTGTACCCATTTATAGCCTTTATCCCGGCCACACCTTGCAACTGGATAACATTTTTCCAAGCATCGAAATAATCGCGTATTTCAATGGGTGCCTTCTTTAGAGCTTTATCTGCTGACTTAGATGTATCAACCTTGTACATTACTTAATAGTAATATAACTTTTAAGTAATGTCAATTTTCGGGTATAAAATACCAGTGAAGTTCTAACCATCACTTTGGGTCGTCTTGTAATATTCTGAAATTGTGGAGATGTTTTAATGGCGCATTCGTATAAGCGCCTTTAATATTAACTATATAGATATATGAGAAGCCAAGAAAAGCCAAATTTAAGCTCAAGTTAAATTTATAAAATTTTGATAATTTGATTTATCAATAAAACGTCGATCTTCGCTTACGTATGGAACTTCATCGATTAGTTTTAACGAGGAATTAGACTCGACCATATTATCTGGAAAAACGACTAAATTGTTTTTTGCTTTATTACGAACTGAAGGATACAAAATCCCTTGAACTCCGGCCAATTTACAATAATGACCAAATAATTGTGATGGAGCTGGTTGATCTAACCAAGCGGCCCAAACAGGATAATGCTCATTAAAGAAAAAACTTTTTACGACTTCACTATCTGTGGCCATTGTTAATTCTATTTTTAATTTTTTACCTAAATTTTTATAATAATCAGGTACTACTATGTCTTTAATTACATCAGTAAAAGCAACTAATGTATTATCATTTGTAAGATCAATATAATTTTCCAAATTTACTCTAACTCGATTAAACGAGAATGATTCATTCGGTTGTAATGCAAAATGTTTAAGATCGCTCTCACTTTGTTCTTCAGTTGATCTATGATATTTTTCTGTAAATGCGGTTTCATAATCCTCTGCCAAATACAAACCTATAAAGTAACTTGAAAAAGAACTTGATTGTGCAATATTAAATCTTCCGCCAGGAGGAAGTTTTACACTCCCTACTCCATTTAAGGGATCTGCTGCAAATTTAGAACTAACGATTCGCCCAAAATCACAATTTAGATTTTCAACTTTCGTTGAATCTATTGAACCGATGATATCATCAATTCTTTTTTCGCGCTCATCTAGTAAATATTTTTGAAAGTCTTTCCAGAATTGTCTCTGATCATCTGTAAATTTAGTAATTCTTTTTATTTCATTTTCTACATACTGACTTGGTAGTAGCTTTCTAAACCCATTTCGGAGTACTACTTCTCTACCTTCTATGAAAGTCTTCAGCGATTTTAATCCGTGGCCTTTACGTTTACTCATCTAAAATTTAATATCCTTTACGTGATGCAAATATAAATTTAAGCACGTATTGAGAACGGCCTGCCACAATTAATTGACGTGGACTTGATCCACCAAAATTTGGATTTGGAGTTTTTATCCAAAACTTTGTTTTATTCAAATCACCATCAAATACTTCTGCGACTCGTTCAATAGCTCCTGCTAATTCGCCCAATCTTTCTTTTGTTTTTTGTGAAATACGATCCTCTCGAAGAGCATCTGGACTCACACCAAAAATATGAGCAAGCTCCTTACGTGAAACGTCCAAAAATCCTTGCACTTCATCTATCTTTACTTCACCTGTTTCGCTAAAAAATCCAAGACGATTTGGAAATAGTGATTCAGTAATAGTAGTCGACATAAAATCTTCTCCTTTTATGTACTTAATACCTCTTCGGCTTTTTTACCTTGTTTTATACCGAAATTATACCACTTTTTCACCGAAAAACATCCCTACTTAGGCTTTAGCTCAACCACTTGAAATTAAAGAAGAAAATTTATATTAAATAACATGGGGAGTAGAAATTACTTCCCCATGCCATAGATTTTACCTTGAAAACAAGTTTACTACGTTATCCATAACCTCTCGCTCAGTAGGCAATATATTAAGCACCTCAGTTGCCCCTGATTCATTCACTCCTGCAAGTCTCACATAGAACTCCATCGTCTTTAGATTTTTCCAACCACAAATTTTCATTACAATTGCTGGTGGTACATTTTTTGACAACAATTGTGTCGCAAAACAAGCTCTGAGTGCATGAAACTTCACAGAGGGGAGGCCATTATTAATTAAAAACGTTCTCAACTCTCTTGCTTGTAAACCCTTATCCCAATACCAACTTCTAGGTAGAACAAACCTTTGCTCATTATCCGGTCTAGATTCTAAATTTAATTTCAACTCTATAAAAATAGATTTGAGTTCATTAGATATTGGTACATTTCTCCAATAACCTGCTTTAGTAGATTTAACAGAGTTAAGTCGAGAGTTATATGATTTTGAAACTCTTATTAATAAATTTTCAAAATCGATATCATCCCACTCAAGAGCATATAATTCACCATTTCGCATTCCTGTTAAAAGTGCTGTCGCCCAGATAGGATACCAAGGACTTTGAATTTGTTTTGCAAGATCGAGAAATTTTTTAATTTCCGTGAGAGTTAATATTTCAGGAACTTTTTCTTCCGTTTTTTTCAACTCTAATCCCGTAAAAGGAGAAGGAATTGGTTTCCTTATATATCTCTCTTCTATTCCATAAGTGAAAATTGCATTTATAAAACTTCTGATTTTTTGCTTTGCTCGATAAGATAAATTTTGAAGCTCCATCGCTTTTATTATTTCTTTACCATCGGCCCTAGTTAGTTCATCAGCAGGCTTATCCATCCAACTCATAGTCCATTTTTTTACAGTCGTTGAAATATCTTGAATTGTCGTAACACTTAAATTTCTTCCAAGACCTGCATAAGAATCCTTTTCCCACTTTTCAAATAAAGTTTTCCAAGGCATTCCCAATCCAGATTGAATCCCTAGATCTTTAGATGCTTCTGCAATTAATTGCTTCTCAATTCTTAAAGCAGCTGCTTTTGATTCTATTCCTGAAAAATTTCTTTGTGCTCGAAGTGCAGGGTTTTCCTTGCTTCTAAGATTTACATAAACTTTCCAAAACACCTTCTCATCTTTGCGATATGATTTAATTCCCATTAGAAACCTCCAATTTTTTGAGCATTTTCAAGTAGGGAATCCAAATCCTTTCTTTTAAAATAGAGTCGTCTTTGAAATTTACGAGCAGAAATTTGTCCTCGACAAACTGCTGTTCTCAAAGCACCGACAGTCATTCTTAAATAGAAAGCCGCTTCTTCACTATTCATCCATATTAGATTGTTAAAGAACTTCATTGATCCGCTTGAATCAACGGACTCAGTATATTCTTTTTTATTCAAAATGTAATGTGAGATTGATAATTCATTATTTGTCATCAAATTCCTTTGCTAAGTTATTAAAGTAACGACTGCCCAATAGAAAATGCCCTTACTTCAAAGTACTCTTTTTCAAGTCCTTCCTTGTTGGTAAACGTTTTTAAGAATACATGGCCTCGCACAAAAACCTCATTTCCTTTTCGAAGATGAACCGAGCATAGTTCTGCCAATCTTCCAAAGACTACAACTTTACGCCATATAGTCGCGCTTTGATCATTAACAATACCTACGGACATTTCGCAAACAGGTTCGCCTTTTCTTGTATAAGCGAGATAGGGATTAATTCCAAGACGGCCAGCAATTAATTCAATCTTGTTATGCATAAATTAAATCTCCTTTAATTAAATACTAAGTTTCTTCACAAGAAATTCACCAAGAGTGAGCGATGTTTTATTCTTTTCATTATGATCATCCAATAATCGCTTCACTCGTTCCATTTCGCTTAAGCTTTGATCTTGAATTTTTTCAATATCCTTGGAATTAAGCTTCGGAATCGCATAAATTACCAAGTCCCTAAAATTAATCTCTCGTCCGTACGCTTTATTATTAGCTTCAGACAACAGTTTAGTTACCAACAACAGAACTTCTTGATCATCACCCAAATCAACAAAAAATTTATTCTTCTGCTCTTCTTTTCTCTCCTCTCCCTCCTTTTTCTTGCTCTTTCTCCCTCTCTTCTTCTCCTCTTTCCCATCTCTATTAATTACTACATCTCTCATAACCTATTCCCCTTATATCCCTGCCAACTCGCCTCTTACTCTCTATTCTCTCCCCCAAATTGACCTCATCCTCATAACTACGTGGAGAGGGGGAGGTCAATTTGGGGGAGGGAATTTCCTAAATGATATTGGCGAGTTGGCAGGGATGATTTTTTCATTGGCGACAAATAATCAGCTCAAGTGCAACTCAAAACACACTTAAGTGCTATTAGAAAAAACTTCGTTAAATTTCATCCATTTTCCAAAGACGAGGCCCGTTGTGTTTATTAAAAAAAACAACCTCCCGTAAAACGGGAGGTATTGATAAGGGCCCTCGAAGGGCCCAATTGTTGCCATCTTGACCCCTGAAGGGGCCTACAAAAAGCCCATCTGTTCATCACGCCGCTCTTCCTTTT
>JAGOVS010000117.1 GCA_018060625.1 Bacteriovorax sp.
GTTATAATTAAGTGAATGGCCGCGGCCGGATCTTTGGCCAAAAGAAAAATGGCCACTGCGAGAAGTCCCAAAACAACAGTTAGGGCAAGGCCTCCAAGAGCTGTGATATCCAACATCATCGAATTTAAAAAGGGGGTCCTTAGAGTTTCAACCCATTTTAAAATTCCTTCATCAAAGGCCTGAACGTGCCCCCCTCCCATAACCGAAAAGGTCAATCTTATAAAAAGAACCAAACAACAAAGGGAAAACGACGTTTTGAGCATTATGGCAATAGTATGTGGGGAGAAATCTCTCCAGCGATCAACCAAAATGACTAAATTTTTTGGGATGACTCTGTAAAGATTAGGATAATGTTGTTTCATTTTTTGAATTCCTTAATATTCTTATAAGTAGCGCGATAATAAAAACAGAAACGATTGAGACGATGGCCGATTTTTTTAAAAAGAAAAGAAGTTGTCCAGCTGCCAAAGCAGCACCTAATTGAGTGGCAACTAGACTGTTGATTCCGCGATCGATAATGGATTCAGAAGATAGTAGAGACGCTCTAAGATGAGGTTCAGGAATGGCCTTATTGATAAGTTGGCGTTGAATTGGGAAGGAGATTCCAATGACGTAACTAAACAGGCAGAGGGCCATGAGAGTGATTATTTTTATATTGAGACCAAAAAAAGTTTGAAGTGAAAGAAAATAAAAACTCACACCAATAATAAAGGTAAAAATAAAGACTGCGTTGAGATCGTTAATAAAGCGATGAACCCACTTAGAACGAAATGATCCTAGGGCCTCAAAAAGAGTCATGAGAGACATTACCATTCCATAATTAACTACCGAAAAACCTTTGTTTTGCAAAAGAGGTTGAAATAAATTGACCTGGCAAATTCTGGCCAAGACAAAAAGGGCCACGCCTTGAAACATGAGGAGAACGAGGTAAGGATTTTTTAAGAGAATTAAGAAAACTTTAAAGACTGAAATCTTTCCTTCATTTTTTGGCATTGTTGTCTTCGGTAAGATGAATGCAAAGATTAATCCTATAAAAGCATTCACCGCTGTTAGCCAATAAGGAAGAGTCAAATGCCATTGCATGATGAGACCCACGAGTGCCCAACAAATGACTTTTCCTACAAGTGAGTAAGCGCGGGCCTTACCCTCAGCTTCCTTGTATTCATCTAATTCATTTCGCTGATGGAGAGTTTCATAAAGATAGGCGCTGGAAGCTCCCGAGACAAAAGAGCGAGAGAGGGCAATGAGTATAAAGTGGATAAGAAATCCTGAATAGCTGGGATTAAGGGGAATCCAGATATTGGCCACGATTAAGGAAAGAGATCCAAGGACAAGGCACACACGATGACCTATCCAATCTGCCAAATAGCCTGTGGGAATTTCAAGTAAGCAAAAAACTAAGTAATAGATACTCTGGATGCGAAATATTTCAGCATCATTTAAACCAATTCTTTTTTGGTATTCGTAAAAAATAGGAACCCATAATAAGAGTGAAAAAAAGAATTGGAAGGCATTAAATGTGAATAAGAATCTCTTTAATTTCATCGAGCGTAAGGTCTTAGTTGTAAGAAGTGGACACCCTCTTCATTAACAAGCCACTCGATGTCGACTGGATGGGAAAAAGTATAGTCTGGAGCAAAATGGGATTGCATAAGCCTGCCCGCGAAGGCCATTTTTTGGAGAATTTCTAAGCGCTCCTTTGAGAGGTCTTCATTGGCACTCCCTAAGCTTAATGTATATCCGCCACCTTCTACTGAGTTGTAGAGGTATTGCATTGGTAGTTCAGATCCTTGTACGATGTGTATGACTGATTTCAAGCTGACATTAATATAGGTATTTCTAAAATCATTTTTATCAATTGGATTTGTCGTCACCATAACGCCTCCCATGCCGGAAGGAATTTCTCTTTGAACAATAACTCCCATATAGGATTGGTCTAGTGAAATGCCAGATTGCTGGCGTAAACGCACACTTCTTGCAGATACAAGTGAGGCCCAAACTTGTTTGATGGCCTCAAAAATTTTTTCTGTTGATTTAATTCCATTAATAGACTCATAAATACCAGCGGCCGAAAAATTTTCTAAATCCTCTGCATTGGATGAGCTTCTGACGACAAAAGTAGAGACACCAGATAATTCTTTAATAATCATGTGATCTATTTTTTCCTTCAAGATATCCGGAATTCTGGTATTTAAGATCAACTGCTGAAGAGAAACACATAAAGAATCAATTTCATGGGCATCTAGTTCAAGGGCCATTTTCAATTTTCCAATGGCCTGTTGTATTTGGGGAGAAGATTCTAAAAATTGACGTTGAAAAGAAAAAGGAAGGGCAATTCCATGTGGAACTTTTAAAAATGTTGTCAGAAATTCAGAACTGGATTTTAGTAAATCCTCGTGTTCTGCAGTATTTAAAAAATTAGCGAGGTGAAGGAGCAAGTTTTCTCTAGGAGGACGACTGACTTGATAAAATCCCAAAATTCGGCTTGAGCCATTTTTTAAAATATGTTTCATTTCTCCTAGGTTGGCAGCCTTTGTCCCATATTTATAGTGATCGGACATTCTTAGTTCAGAGAGTGAACAAATTTTGGTATCATCAATGTCGGGATTGACTAAAGTGATTTTCTGCATGACCCAGTTTGGTTTGATAAGCTCTGCAGGCTTCTCAATCGGAGTAATGAGTGCCTTTGGGGCCGTTGGAGAGACTTCATAGCGAACCCATGTGCCATCCCATTTTTCTTGCTTGATAGTTTCTATTATGTCTCTTTGGATACAATTAGGAATTTTCCATCCACTTGCCAAAACGTTTGTATGAGAAAGGGGAGTCGTAAATTGTGCATTGATAATTCCTGAAACTCTTGGAACATTATCAGGAACGCGATTCATGACGATAATATCAAACCATTCAATAGTGCTTTGGGTTCGGTGGAACTCATCCTCATTTTGAAATAGGCGTATCCTTCCTTCTGTAACCCCGGAATTGAGGGAGATAAAATTTGAGGTAGCATAGATTTCAGAGGTCAACATTCTCGGAATGATTTTGGCAGATATTTGTTCCACCGCTTTTTCTTGAATATGATTGGCCGGTTTATAGACAAGTTCAAAATTAGGGTGAATATTTTTTTTAACAATGGAATAAAGATCAATAATGAGCTCTTTTCCCATTGTGTCGATCTCTTGGGTCTCTAAAAGATAGATAGAGCGATTATCTTTTTTGATTCGGCCAATTGTGCCAAAGAAGAAGCGTCGTTGATCAGTATGATAGATCGCCTCATTAAAAGAATCGATTCGTTTAAAAAATTCCTCATGAGACATTTTTAAAAGATGATCAGCAACATAGTAAGCATGTAGATGGTAAAAGCGGTCATTTAAAAAATGGATCTCGTTATTATTCTCTCGATCAATGACAAATTTAACAAAAGGAATATTGGCCAAAATGCCTGAAAATTGATCGAAATAAATCGAGGTCAATTGCTGATTTGTCAGAACAAATAAGTCAGAAGTTTTAGGAGGGGCACTTTTTGTCACATTTTCATTATATAAACTCATGACAAGAATGATATTTAGAGGATTTATTTAAGTCAATGTCGTTATAAACAGTTTTAAGAATGATTTGGATCATTTAAAAAAATGACTTTTTGAACATGTATCGTCTGGGCCATGTTTAACCTCATGAGTGAGGATAATTCTTTGCAATAATGAAAAATAGCGTTATTTTTATTTCATGACTAACGAAAAAAAACCTACGCCTGTTCATATCGATAAAATAAATCTCGAATTAATGAAGCTCAAAACGGCCGATATGCCTTCTCTTTTGGAGTACGCCCACAATGTAGGAGGTTTTTCTATCGTTCCTACTAACCAGGGGCAAATTAAGGGGCATGCTCGCGAGGCCATGATTGAACAAACGGAAGAGCAATTGAGTTTGATCTATGAGCAAATGAAGACGCTTGCTAAGCAGGTGCAGGACATTAAAAAAAGGGTGTATATTTCAGACCTCATTTATAATGCAGACATTCCTTTTACTCCGGTTATTGGCAAGATCTACTTTCTGTATGAGAACATTAGTGGGAAACGATTTCTCTCACTTATCTCTCCAAAAGAATGGGGTGCCAAAATGGAGGGACAAGTTTTTCTGGCCGAAATTCGGCTCAATGCGGACCATACCTGGAAAATTCTGCAATCAACTGTTGAAATCGGTTAATCAAGGCCAAATTTAAGGTATGAAATTTCTTCACAAATCACCAAGGAAATTGTGGACTAGTATAAACTGGGAAAACTTATAAAATTCTTGAGAGGGAAATGAATGAAGTCCTTTTTTCTGCTTGTGATCTCCCTATTCAGTCTTTTTTCTGTCCAAGCGGCCAGTATATCTCATGAAGAAGCTCGCAATTGTTATCAAGCCTATCTAAATAGATACATTCAAGAGCACGACGATGAAGATTATCTTTATACTCTTTCAAGCCTCCAAAAAGAAGAGGCTCAGAAAATGTTTTTGGAGTGTAAAGTAAAAGATGAATATGTTGTGGCCGATATGCTTAAGGTTGCCATAGCATACGATTTTCAAGCGCCGATTAGTTATGACTACCAACAAGCTGAAGAAGTAGCTGTTCAACAAAGCACTTATTCAAATTTAGCGGCCATTTACGGGCGTTTTTCTTCTGAAAATAGTGTGAATATCAACTTCCCCACTTTTAAAGAGTACCAACGAAGTGAGACTAATCGAATCATTGGTATGACACTCACTGAACTACGAGGGAAAACGGCAGAGACTTATCAATACCTAGTTGATCAAAGTAGAGTTTTCCAGAAATTTTCAGATCAACAGTTAGAAGTACTTTTGGACAATTTACTTTTCCAGTTTAGCAGTGAAGAAGCTTGTCAGAGTTATTGTTCACTACTTTTTCAAGAAATTAGAAAAATGTTAGTTGGCCATCCCCAGACCTTGCTTCATCTTAGCAATAATTACAGTCGCAATAAATACATTTGGCTCAATATCAATAACGATTATTACACAAGTTCAGAAACTCTTATTTCTCCTTTTACGGGAGAAGGTTTTATGGATGTGAATAAAAAAAAATTAGTGTCAATTAAACCTGGAGGGATTCCCCTTGATCCCAAGTGCGATACAGAATACTTAATCAGTGCTGAACTTTTTAAAGTTCAGCAGCGTGCTTTTTACTTATTTTTAATCACTGATAAGTGCGGAAATAAGATAAAAATCAAAAGTGTCCCAAATAAATTTTTCAGTCTGAAGCTTGAGATGAAAAGTTCTGAGGAGCAGCTTCTCTATACTCAGGTATTTACGGGAAATAAGTTAACTGATGTTGTAAAGATGATTCGAGAAATCTTAAGATCTAAATAAGGAACCCTTTCATTTTTTTAAGATTTGAAAAAGTAACCAGTAAGAAAATATTTACTATAGATCACTTTTCAAGCAGAATCCTGTTAAACAACGATATCTAGGATTAATTATGCAAAATCGTGACATTCATATAGTAGGCAATTGGAAGATGAATCAGTCTCTTCATGAAATCAGCAATTTTTTTATTGAAATGTCTAAAATGAAAATGGAATTAAAGTGCAAAGCCTGGATAGCTCCACAGTCGATCCATATTCCTATTTTGAAAGAAATCGCTTTTACGACGGGATCAATTCAAGTTGGGGCCCAGAATTGTTGTGAGCATGATTCAGGTGCTTACACTGGTGAGATCTCTCCTGCGGCCCTTGCGGATATGGGGGTTGAATTTGTGATCATTGGACATTCTGAACGGAGAACCCTCTATAATGAAAACAACGAACTTTTGAATCAGAAGGTTCTTGCAGCTTTAAAACATCATTTGAAGGTTATCTATTGCGTGGGGGAAACCCTGATTGAGCGTGAAGAGAATAGAACCTTCTCTATTTTGGAGGAGCAAATTCGCATAGGGCTTAAAGACCTTCCTTCCGATAAGGCCCATTTACTTCTTATTGCCTATGAACCTGTATGGGCCATAGGCACTGGTAAAACGGCAAGCAGTGAACAAGCAGAAGAGGCCCATGCTTTCATTCGCTCTCAATTGACACAGTTGGCAGATGAAACGGTTATTTTATATGGAGGCTCTGTAAAGCCTGATAACATTGACTCGTTACTTAGAAAGCCCAATATTGACGGTGCGTTGGTCGGTGGGGCCAGTCTCAAGGCCCAGGATTTTAGAGCGCTGTGCTCTAGCGCTAGTGTTATTGTGAAGTAAGGCATCCCAAGCTTGCCAAAGGTAGCCTAACTTTGCTATTTAATTAAGACGAATTTTTTTTTAAGGATTGATAAATGACTACAGCTCTAATGGTTCTTCAGGCAATAACTTCAGTACTTCTTATTATCGTTGTTCTACTTCAATTTGGAAAAGGAGCAGAGGCCGGTTTAATGACTGCTGCTGGTTCAGAGTCCATTATGTCGAGTTCGACTCGTGGTAATATCATGACGAAAATAACAGCTTTTTTAGCTCTTATGTTTCTTGCTAATTCTGTTTTATTGGCCCGCTTACAAGACTCAAAATTTCAAAAATCAATTCTTGATTCAGAAAAGCCAATTGCCCGTCCACTTAATTCTGATCAAGCGGCCCCTGTCGCCCCTACTGCTCCAGTGGCAAATCCAGCAGCTGAAGCAAAAGCTCCGGTAGCGGTACCGGCAGCGCCAACGACCACAAAGTAATTATAAAATGGATTCAGCGACTAGAAGTTTAATCAAAAAAGAGTTTTCAGAGCTGAGTTCTATTTATTTTAATGCTGCTTATTTTGGGCCTAGTCCATTGCGCTCTAAGGACACCATTCTTGAGGCCATGAAGCGAGAATTAGATCCTTCTTTTTATGCTTATGACGATTGGATGAGCATCTCAGAAAAATTGCGAGTGAAATTTGCAAGCCTTCTTAATGTTTCTCCCGATACGATTACTCACTCAACGTCATCTTCTGACGTTATCAATATTGTTGCCAATGGTTTTATCTTCTCAAAAGGTGATAGAGTAGCGGCGATTGATAAGGATTATCCTTCAAATATTTTGCCATGGATGCTCGCGGAGAGGCACGGCAAATTTACTTTTGATAAATTGAGTCTGGGAAGTGCCGTTGTTCCAACTCCGGAGTGGTTAGAAGAAAATCTAAAACCACAGACAAGAATTTTTAATGTGTCTTATGTTACTTTTGATACAGGTAAAAAACTTGATCTACTTTCTCTTGGTAAGTATTTAAAATCTAAAAATATCATGTTTGTTGTCGATGCCACTCAGGCCTTAGGTGGCCTAGATATCTCTCCAGAAGTGCTCTCCTATATCGATGTTTTGACCTGTTCATCCTACAAGTGGATGCTTGGTCCTTATGGCCATGCTTTTGCGTATTTTAGTCAAAAGGCGCAAGATCAAATTTATCATTTGAATGCCAATTGGATTTTAAGTCCAAATTCAAAACAAGTTTATAATTTACTTGATTATACGACAGAGACTCTTCCTGGGGCCCGCCAATACGACAGAGGGCAGGCCGCAAATCTTTTGTGCTCAGGTTGTCTTGAAGGAAGCTTGAATTTTCTCTTGGAAGTCGGTCTTTCGAATATAAAAAGACATAATGAAAGCGTCCGAGATTATTTTCTTGCTCATTATCCTCGTCAAAAATATTCACTAATTACTCCTATGGAGTACATGGGGAATATTGTGTGCTTAAAAGGCAGCAATGCCGATAGCATTGCTCTTGAGGCAGAACTTAAGAAACGCAATGTTGATGTTTCGGTTCGCCAGGGAAATATCAGACTCTCGTTTCATATTTTTAATACTAATGAGCAAGTTGATGAGCTTATCAAGGCACTTGACTCTCAAAAATAATTAACTCGCTTTATTTTTGATTTTTCCAAAACTCACAGCTTTTTTATCTGTTCCAAAGCTCTCAACTTTAAATTTTGGTTTTGGTGGATTAAAAGGAAGCACGTTTTGAGGTTGGCAGGGGTCAAAATCATCGGGGAGCTCTTTGTGAGTTTTTCCGAGCAGGATGAGTTGTTTAATATTTTTAGTGAATAATTCAAAGAGAAGTGGATCGAGTTTTTTGCCAACTGATTTTGACATGACTGCAATGGCATCTTCTGTATTGAGAACTTCATGATATGAGCGCTTAGTTGTAATGGCATCAAAGAAATCAGCAATCGCTGTTACGCGTGCAAGCAGGTGAATAT
>JAGOVS010000118.1 GCA_018060625.1 Bacteriovorax sp.
TTGTCCTAAGTAATCGAATCAAATTTTCTATTCCTATAATATTTGAAACTTTCTCAAGAGTGATTAAATCTTGTTTTATGATTATATCTAAGTGCGTTCTTCGCCATCTTTTATAATATTCCAATGATCCATCAAAAAATGGTTCTGGAAAACCACCAACTTCTAACATTTTAGCAAATGATTTTTCCAAATTAAATTTAGCTTCATTATTTTTGAGCTCTTTTAAATCCAAAGGATATAAGCGAAATGAAAAATATCTACCCGCTAAAGAATCGCCCACTTTTCTATAAGTATCAAGCTTCGCACTACCTGTAACTAGCAGGGCAGGGGGAATTCCCTCAACATCATAAATCCCCTTAAGCCAAGATTTCCATTTTAGCATCTTATGAAGCTCATCAAGAATAAGGAGTTTTTTCTTTCGATCCCATTCTTTTTTTTCAATACGATTACGACTCTCTTCATTGTCATAATTTAAATACTCAAAAGACGAATTGAGCATCTTCGATAGAGTTGTCTTTCCCGTTTGCCTGGGCCCTGAAATAAGGACAATCTTTTTTTCTAAGTCTTTTTTTATGTAGGTTGTGAGATATCTTTCCATATAACTATTATGGAGAGGTATCCCTAAAAGTCAATACTTTTAGGGATACCTCTCCCGATTAGTTAACCTATAATTTATTTAATTTTAAAATTATCATGCTGAATATTGATCAGCTCCGAAAATCTTACCTGAGTAGATTTCTTAAACTAGGCGTATTTTTATGATACCTATAAATATTCGCCGAATTTATATAGGTCTATCAATGTGTCCAAAAGGCCCTTTCCCGATTCGTCTTAAACCTCTTTAAACTCCTCTACCCCCAACGCCTTCAACCACTCCGCACTTGGGGTGATGAGCTTGCGCTCTTTTAAGTCCATCATGCCAACTGATAGGGTAATGCTCGAAGCGACTTTGCCATTTTCCTTCACCATTTTCTGGTCTAGCTGCATGACAAATTTATTGCGCATTTCCGTGCGGGCCTGAGAGATGATTTTTATTTTTTCGCGATTGCCAAGCTCACTTTTAAAAGTCAGCTGCAAGTCTAAAAGCACTGGCCCCACCTTGGATTCTAAGATTTCCTTAATGCCAAAACCATTTTTAGTAATAAAGTCCCAACGGGCCTCTTCGTATAATGAAAGATAGACGGCATTGTTGACGTGACCAAAAGTATCGAGGTGGTGCTCTAAGATTAATTTATCGTATTCAAAAATGGGATTACTCATAGAAGGCCTCTCCTTATCAAGTCATTTCTTGCTCAATGATGGTGCCTCTAAAAAAAGGCAGTTTCCACTCTTTTTTAAAGTCTTACAATAATTGATTGGGACTTTAATTCCAAGAGCTTATTTGGAAAAAGAGACTACTTGAGTGATTTCCTCAAGGGAGGAAGCGAAGATGCCGATGAGTGGGCATATAATTGGGAGATAATCCTATTTAGGAAACGGGTGAATGTGATGATGAAGATTAAGATGAAGATGAGATTGTTAATTCTATTGGTTGTTGGGGGAATGGCTCAGGCTGAAGCACTTATGAATTTTAATACAACTCCAGGCACTTTAAATGACGTTGAAAAAATGTCAGCTGAAGTAGCAGCAACTGCTGCTACTGTAGCTGCTGCTACTTCAGGATCTCCTCAAGGACAAAAAACCTGCACCCTCGACGAACTCATAAGCAAAAAACGTGACGGCACGGTAAACCCAGATGATGAAAACATGGGTTCAGTAGCTCTTAGACAATGCTATTATCTCTCTAAAGGACATTTAAGAAATCTTTTTGACAAGAATGGAAATCCTAATTCCAATTTATGGACTGCGGCCCTAGAAGGATGCAGCGAACCACTCGATCAATCCATTTCAGATAAAAAAGCACTCTGCGACGGCGCCGCCTTTCTCATCTCCACTTCAGAACTCGGCTGGGAAATGGATCCTGATTCGGATTCTAAAACGGTCAAAAGCAGCAACGGTGAAATGAAATGTCAGCACGCAGGCCCTGAAACTCTAGACTATCAACCTTGTGTGGATTTTATTAAAAATCATGATCTAATGGAAATGGCCCAGCAAACAGTTCAAACAGGTCAGAATATTTATTACCAAGAAAAAACCATGTCGGCCCAAGCGGACGCTGCTAAAAGCAGTGAGACTGGTACGGCCTCTCTCAAGGTCATGCATGATTCTGTTAAGGCCCAGCAAAATATCATGAATCAAAGGGCCACTTTGGATACTGGAAAATTAATGGTCCTTGTGAATAAGTACAAAGATATTCCAGAATATGAGGATCTCAGTGATAAATGTAAAATCTATGAAACAAAAACACGTTCGAAGGGATGTGAAAATGCCATCAAACCCAGCACAAAATTTTCCTTCCTCATGAACCAACAAGGCAAAGAAAAAATGAAGGGCCGCTTAATCCAAATCGGCCTTCAAGCAGGAAGCAATCTCGCCATGGGAAGTCTTCTCTCAAAACGGGCCAGTGACATCAGTGGTGTCATTGCAAAAGTTGAATCCTTCAAACCAATAGATCCACTGGCCCCATCGGCCGACAATCTTCAATCAACTTATTGCCAGCAAAATCCTGGGGCCTCTAAATGTTTGACCGGAGGACTTGAGAGAACCTTCGATGCCATGGGTGACAATGTTATTACATTTGGTGATGGTGGGACTGGTGTAACTTTTAATAATACTAATCCTTATGTTGATCCTAATAAAAATTCGGGATCTGGAGGCAGTAATACGACGACTGCTGGAAAAAGTGTAACTCCCGTTGGAAGTGTGATTTCTTCGGCCCAAAATAATGGAGGCCTAGAATCAACCGCTCCTGCGGCCGCACTTGGAAAAGGCTCGGCCCCTGCTGGTGGCGGAGGTGGTGGTGGATCAGGAGGAGGCTCTGGCGGAGGCGGTGGTGGCGGTGGTGCCCCAGCTGGGCAAGGCGCCGGCGGAGTGGCCGCGGCGATTCAAGGGAAAACTCCAACCTATGGAGGAGGATCTGGAACACTCTCCATGATGGGAGGATTCGGAATCAACAAAGCGAAGTCCACAGCAAAAGACGACGGCAATCCTTTTGGAAAACTCTTCAACAAAGAAACCAGTAAAAATGGAACACTCAGCTTCGGTCGCGATCCTGCTTCCCAAAAAGTGGGAGACAAGGGTGAAAATATTTTTGATATGATCTCTAAGCGCTATAGTACTGTAAATACCGACAAGCGTTTATTAGAGTATGAAATCGCCAAGTAAAAAAAAACAAAGTAAAGCGCAGACTTTAAAAGTCAGAAGATGTCATATTGACCCTAGGGCATAATTTACAACTTTTAGTGGAAAAAAAAAGAAAAGAATTGAAAAAGAAAATCTCCCTGACTTAGAATGAAGACTAAGGAGCTTTCAAGATGAAGGCCCTCATGTTTCTCACTCAATCAAGGAAGATCGAATGGAATCAACAAATTCACTTTTGCTCGCTGAATTTTACACGGCCACCGGTTATCTTGATCGTCTCATTTTTGCCTTCACTGAGCTAGAGACTCTTCATCTAACCCCCAGAGGAAAAATACAAATTCAAAAAATCGCTCAAGAATCAGCACTCTTTTTTAGCAGTTATCTAAGTGATATGAAGTTTGAAAAAGATCAGTATATTTTTGAAACTTCACAAGTTAAAAACCATATTAAATCCTTCCATTCCTTTATAGAGGCGATGATAAAAATCCCTCTCTTCAGTGTGCAATCCCAAAAAACGGCGATTGAATACATAAACCTTCTCTATCGCAATTGTTTTGAAATTCATCACTACATCATCGAAGTGACAACTTTGGAAGTTCAACTTCCTCGAACTGGCCTGACGGAAGAGGAATTTATCCCTTCTATTAAAAATGTCGAAAAAACCAATCAGTCTATTCCCCTCTTTTTTCTCGATGAGAAAAACATTAGAGAACTCGCCCATGTGGAATCAGTGATCAAATCCCCTATCGCCTTTTTAGATATTAAGCGTGAAGAGAAGTATGATCATTTCATTCACCGCGGACATTTTTTCATTGCTCAAAAAAATTTCAAAGAGGCGCAGGTCCATTTTTTTAAGGCACGCAATTATAAAGAAAGTGCTGAGGTCTTAACACTTATCGGATGGACTTACTCTTTGATGGAAGACATGAAAGAGGCCAAGGCCTACTGTATGAAGGCCATTCAAAAGGATACCCAATATGGACCGGCCTATAATGACTTTGGGAATTATATCTTAAATGAAGGTCAGGTTCGTGAGAGTTTGAGATGGTTTGAGCTTGCCAAGCGGGCCCATAATTACCAAAATAGAGAATACCCTTACATAAACGCAGGTAGGGCCTATGTTCTTCTTAAACAATACGAAGAAGGGCTTAAAGAATTTTCTTTGGCACTCACCCTTGCCCCTCACCACGAAGAACTGCATGAGACTGTGGCAAAACTAAAAAATAATTTGGATCGAGAAGCTCAACCAACACAACAAATGTAAAAATCATGAAGACCCAAGACCTCGAGAACTTTTTTAAAAATTTACTTAAACCCGAACTCTTTGACGACTACTGCCCCAATGGGTTGCAGATTGAAGGGCAAAAAGAAATTAAAAAAATTCTTTTTGCTGTCTCGGCAACTCGCGAATCCACTGAGCATGCAGCGGCCACTCGGGCCCACGCATTAGTCGTCCACCATGGAGTCTTTTGGAAATTTCATGGGCCAAAGACCCTCACTGGTCCCTTTGCCAAAAGAGTCTTCCCTCTTATAAGAAACGACATCAATCTTTTTGGCTACCACTTGCCTTTAGATGGCCATCCTGAAATTGGCAATGCGGCCGTCTTGGCCAAAACCCTAGGTCTAACTAACCTCGCCCCTTTTGGCGCTTATAAAGGCGCTTGCACGGGCATTAAAGGTGAATTTCCAAAGGCCCTCGCAGCTTTGGAACTCAAAAAGCTTCTCGAAGAAAAATGTAATCACTCAGTGCTCTATTCCAATCCAATAGAGACAAATGGCCTCATTAAAAGTATGGGGATCATTACAGGTGGGGCAAATTCAGAATGGCGTGAGTCTCAAAGACAGGGCCTTGATTCCTACCTCACAGGAGAGATGAGCGAGCATGATTATCATGAATCCCGAGAGGCCGGAATTCACATGTTTGCAGGTGGGCATCACGCCACGGAAAAATTTGGAATTTTGGCGTTGATGGGTATTGTTCAAAAGGAATTTCCATCATTGGAATGTGCTTTTGTGGACTCGGAAAATCCAGCGTAGTTAAGCAGAAAAAGTTGCCTGAAGATGCTTTTGTACTATGGCCATTTCAATGTCACTGGCCTTACCTAATTTTTCCACAAATCTTTCTTTTGAAACAGATCGAATATGTTCAATACAGGCTTGACCTTGTTTGTTATCAAGGATTATTTCAATACGTGAAGGCCAATTTCTTATTTGCATTGTCATGGGGAGAACAATTAAGGTCAGCAAAGATGTATTCATTGAATCAGGACTTACTATTAAGCACGGGCGAATTCCATCCTGCTCATTTCCTCGTATTGGATAAAGTTTAACCTTCCAAATTTCACCATTTAGATACATGCTCATCCACTCCAAAGTCAGACTCTAACCACTCTTTATCCTCTTCACTCAAATCAGACACACCTTCAAATTTCCATTCACTATGATGATGGAGAGAAGCTTCAATCAGTACTTTTTTATTTGCAATTTTTGTCAATTCGATAACATCACCTTCAGTTACCTCAAGGGCATCCTGAATTTCTTTTGGCAAAATAAGTCCAAGGGAATTTCCTACTTTTCTAATCTTTAAAGCTGTCATGAATTAAAACCTCTCAAGTACAAATTGCCTAACTATTGGTTGCAGCTTAAGTTATAACATACGTTATAACTCCTTGCAAGACTAAGCTTTTCCCTGCCGTATGTACCCGAAATTAATGAATTCCTCTACCCCGCCTTCAGCTTTAGCGACAACGTCAACACAAACTTCGCCACAGGCTCCGGCCCAAGACTTGGAACAATCGCCTCAATATTCACTGGAAAATTCATGCGCTCGCCACTGGCAATCACTTCTGCCACAAATTTTTTAATCTCTGGGATTTGAGTGCAAACAAAATGCACATCTCCTTCAGCTCTTTTTAAAAACTCCGCGTGAAAATCTTTAAAAGAAAGCGCCACTTTTTTCTTAGCATTTGTGATTTCTTTCATCGCCACAAGACCCCCGGCCAGATCGGCCCCGGTTGCTAGGACTCCAAAGTACATCGAGTTCAAATGATTTTTTGTTCGACGGTTAAGTGGAATTTTGATCACACACTCTTGGTCATCTAGCCGAATCACTCTTGGTGAGACATAAAAGATAAGAGGGACTTTCATAAAACCAAAAAAACGCACAAAGAGTGTGTCTTGAAAACTTTTAGGAACACTTTTTACCAGTAAATCTTTAATCATTTTTATTTTCCTTATTTAGACAGTTCTAATGTTCTTTTATAGGCGGCCATAAAGGCCTTTTGAAAAAGGGATTGAAGGCCTTGCTCTCTTAAGACTTCCAGCGCCTCATGAGTCACTCCTTTTTTAGAAGTCACCTGATTGCGTAGTTCCTCAAAACTTTGATGAGACTGCATAAGTTTAGCACTTCCTAAAAAAGTTTGAGCAATAATCTCTTTGGCGGCCACTCTTCCCTCAGTCATCTGAGTCAACTCTTCCTCAAACACCCGGGCCAATTCAAAAAGAAGAGCAGGTCCAGAGCCACTAAAGGCGGTAGTTGAATCTAAGTCATTTTCTGAAGTCATTTTAAACAGTTTGCCAGAACCATCCAGTAATTTTAAAAACGTTTCCTCTTCTGAAGAAGAAATCCATTCATTGGGATAAAAAAGATTTGCCCCTGCCCCCAAAGATGAAGGTGTATTGGGCATGACCCGCACAATTTTTTTAATTCCTAACTGAGAAGATAATTTGCTTGTATTCACTCCTGCTAAAACTGAAATAATTTTTGCTTCTTTCATAAAATTAAAATGAAAATCTAATAGTGATTGGGGCTTGAAAGCGAGCACGTACCAATCTAAATCTTTAGGCATGTCCAAAAGGGTGAGCGCTACTTTCCCTCCCACTTCCTGGGCCAAAGAAATGGCCGCGGTTTGACTAGGAGTAAAAAAAGTAAATTCTCCATCAGTGAGCTTTGCTCTCATTCCTAGCGCAAGAGCGCGCCCCATATTTCCACAACCAAAAAATCCAATTCTCATTTTTTTCATTTCTTTCCTACAACTCTAAATCCAGTGGGGCCCCATGTCTCATGGTATTTATAGCAAGGGATCTCACCCAAATAAAATTTAAGGCCTGGTGGTAAAAATCATTGGCCTTTAGATGATCTTCGGTCGTTAATATCTGTTTCATCCGAAAATCATTCTTTCCATCATCTAAATGTTTGCCGATATGCTCATCAAACTGCTCAAGGAGTCCATCATAAATAATCACTGAAAGCTTTGCTGAGTTTAAGACATGCTTTAAGTCTGCTGTTTTGACAAAATACACATCTACATTTTCTTTGGAAAATCCTGCTTTAAGCATTAAATCACGTTGCCCCATCCACCATTGATAGCTTTTTTCATTGCGGGCCAAGATAGTAAGACCACATCCCACCGAGAGACATGAAAATATTTGAATAAGTGTTTTTAGTTCAGGCCGATCAGTGGTGGCCACAACAACGGCATGTTCAGCAAAAAGATGATAATCATTATAGCTGAGTTGACCTGGGATCGAGCGATTTTTATGTTGTCGCTCAATGAATCCTAAAAAGCTCTTGGAAATCCATTTTTTATATTCCCGCAAAGGGGCCTTATAGTTGCCATAGATGCCTTGAAAGTGCGCTTCAAAATGAGAAATAAATTGTTCTAAATATTTTTCAGTTCGCTCTATTCGCGAAGCCACTGAAAGTTTGGAAGCGCGGGCCAAATCAAATTGATAGTCACTTCCCTCTCCGCTCGGGTAAATCTCCCTTGATTTCACTGTCCCATCGTCATTGCATTGATGAAGGGAGAGAACATAATGACGTCCTCCGGCCTTAGGCCCCGTCCCAGAGAGCTTAAAGCCTCCAAAAGGTTCAATGGCCACGCGTGCTCCAGTGATTGTTCGGTT
>JAGOVS010000119.1 GCA_018060625.1 Bacteriovorax sp.
GATTTATTAATTGATCAAATGCCCTGGCAGGAATTTATATCTCGTAGTGAGCGATAAAAGTGGCCGTTAGACGTCTTTATATTAAACCCGAGTTTACAAAGAATAGGGAATGTTCTTATATTTTAGGAATTAGTTTTTGTTTTATAGTCTATGTAAATCAACTTATTCTCTCTCATTTATCGAAACTGTATATAAATTATCGAACTTCAAAATGAACCAGTTGAAGTAATTCATTTTTTTCATTTAACAAAGAAAGTTCATATTTCCCCTTTTGAACTTTCCATAAGAAGTTTTTATTTTCATAATTAATCTTTTCTTTATTAATTAAAACTTGATGATTAACTTTAAAATTTTCAATTTCTATTGGCATTCTTTGCAAGTCTTCTGGTATTTCATTGTCAAAGCCTATAATTTCTCCATCAACAGGATAATGTATTTGGGTTAATATTTTGGAATTTATTCTTTCAATCTTTTCGGCAATTTTAAAATTAATTTCGCTTTGTTTGATGTTATTTTTTTCAAGCTCGAGCATTACGGCCCTAAATACAGGTGCAGCTCCAGTGATTCCACTAACATTCCACATTGCCTTTCCGTTTGAATTACCAACCCAAACACCGACTGTATAATTTTTGGAAAATCCTATACACCAATTATCTCTCATGTCTTTAGATGTTCCGGTTTTGACGGCAACTTTAAATGGGAAAGTTAAAATACTATCTGTTCCAAATGTTAATCTTCTGTTTTCAGGATCTGATAGAAGTTGAAAAATATTATCTTCAGTTTCTTTTTTAAATATTTTATTATTATGAAGTCCCATATAGGCATGAACCAGATCCCATAAAGTAACATCCACAGATCCAAGTGCTAATGATGGACCATAATACTTTTCATCTTCAAGTCTAGTAAATCCTAGCTTTTTAAAAAGGTTTATCATTACTTTTCCGCCAACAAGTTGTAAGGTTTTTACAGCGGGAACATTTAAGCTTGATCCAAGAGATACCCCTATAGGCACTAATCCGTGAAAACTATTATCGTAATTTCTTGGAAAATATATTGAACCTGTTCCTGTTGGTATATCAATTGGTGAATCATCAACCAATGAAGATGTAGACATTAAATTCTCATCAAGTGCTTTAGCATAAATGAATGGTTTTAAAGTAGATCCTGCTTGTCTTCTAGCTCTAATATTATCAAATCTTGGAGTAGCTGAAAACTGATCTCCTGAATTTGCTATATAAGCAATGACTTCATTTGTATGATTATTGATAACAAGAATAGCTCCATCTGATAAATTTTGTTCTTTTAAATTTTTCATTTGGTCATGAAGAGCATCAAGAGCAATCTTTTGAATATTTTTTGATAAAGTAGTTTGAATTCTATTTTTATCAAAATTTTTAACCACAAAGCTTTGATCAACAATATTCACCAGTTTTTTATTGTTATTGATACGATATTTTTTGGAAAGAATTTTATGGGTAAACTTAAAAGCGCGAGAACAATTTTGATCTTCTAACAATCTACAAGTACGAAGAGCAACATCATCTATTTTAGCATTTGGCGATCTAATTATTGAAACTAATAAAGCTGATTCTAAATTGTTTAAATTTCCTGGTGATTTATTAAAAAAAGCATAAGAAGCGGCACGAATACCAACAATTTCACCACGAAATGGAATAATATTGAGATAGGCTTCTAGTATTTGATTTTTAGTCCAGGATTTTTCTAACTTGAGTGCATCGTTAATCTGATCGACTTTTTCGTTTATTCCTTTTTTAATACCTTTCATTTCAGGATTGACGACATTAACTAATTGCATAGTAATCGTACTTGCACCACGTTTAGAATTTGAATTTAAAATTCTTAGATAAGCTGCTTTTGCAATAGCGCTCCAATCAACTCCATCGTGCTCATAAAAACTTTTATCTTCTGAAATAATTAAGTATTTAAGAAGAGCATTTGAAGTTTCGTTCAAAGTAGTCCAGGCCAAACTTCTTTTCGAATCATCAACTCTGATAATTTCAAGCTCTAAATTATTTCTGTCCATCAGATAAAGATCTGATGGGTGAAAATTATTTTTTACTCCGTTAAAGCTCAATTCTGAAGATTTAAGATTTAACGGAGTGAAAATTGATAAAATTATTAAACAAGATATTTTTTTCATTTTTATTCAACAACTTCCATATCATTGTTTTTAATTTCTCCAAATACTTCAGGTGAATACATCGCTTCAACTCTAGTGTTTGGAAGTTTAAACTTACCAGACGAATTGAGTCTTATTCGGTAAGTCACTTTATAGACTCCTGCAGGTAAGTAACCCGCATAGCTAATAAAGTTAGCAAATTTTTTCTCAGTATAGTCTTCTGGAAACGAAATACTTCCATCAGCGGTTGTTTTTAAGCTGCGATCTAGCATTTCTGAACTTCCTTCAAGGCCAGTTCCCAAATGAGTTGCCCCAGCGACAATCGGATCCATCACAGCGACCCAAGGTTGATCCGTTTTAGCTTTAATGACAAGTTCAATATTTAAAACATCTCCTACTGAGTATTGTCCTTCTTTTTTCACTTCTATCGGGAGAATTTTTTTAGTTATTGAAAAACCAAGTTCAAGTGGTTTATCAAGTGGAATTGCCGATTTTGTTTGCAAGGTAACCCAAGGTTTTCCAGTTCCATTCATTTTAAAGTTAACAGGGTGACCTTTTGCAATCATTTTAGAATCAGAAGGCCAAGGGAGAAGAGTTTTCAATGGTGAATTATTTTTATTCCATTCTAAAACTTTATTTTTGTCAGCTAAACTCACTTCGGTAGAACCAGTTATTGGAGTTTTTTCAAACTTATTACTAAAATTATTTAAAGCAGTTACTCCCCAAGCATTTGAAGTAGTAGAGTCCCAAGTGCCGCGATTAAGTCTTGCCACAACTCCGCGAGCAAGTCTTCCGATATCATCTTTATAGTTTGGATCTTTAATGGCATCTAATAAATAAAGATTCGCTTCTTGGTCTGCTGAAGAAAACAAAGCATATCGTCCAAAATCATTTAAGGTTGATTGAAGATTCATTATAGTGCCTTGAAAATTTGCACGAGATTTTAAAATATTATTAACTTGAGAGAGTAGCGCATCATGATCTTTAAAACTTGGCACATTTTTTAAAATTTGCTTAAAGTAAAGAACGGCTTCAGTTGTCCATTCATTTGGCACAATTTTAATAGATTGTAATAATTCATCTCTAAAATTAGGCTCATATGAAAGGGCCGATAAAATTTTAATTTTTTCTTGATCATAAAAATCATGCTTTAAATAACTTTCCCACCAAACATGACATTTTAAATTCCCATCGAGAGAATGTCTCAATCCTTCTAGTACTTTATTTTTTACATCTAATGGAATTTCAATTTTATTTTCTCTGAAAATTGAAAGAATATAAACTGATAACATCGAAGACCCACAAGAGTAATTATTGCTAAAAAATCTTAGAAGCCCATCTTCATCTTGATAAGTCATAAGGCCTTTTACAATTCGTGAAATTTCTTTTTTGTCATTGGCGACGATGGCCTTAGATACTTGTTGCTCTAAACAAGAATAGGGATACTCTTCCATATAACTTTTAACACCAGTTAACCCTGAAACTAGCGATTTCGTCATTGAAATATTGACTCCACCCGAACCCGTTATAGCGTTTTCAGGTTCCTTAACAGATATTGAATTGTTATTTTCAAGTTGAAATAAAGTCGCCATTAAAACAGAATCTTTTAAATCTTTATCAACTGCAATTTTGGATAAAACTGAATCAGTTGCTTTTGAGTTTTCATCAATAGCACTTACTTTATACGTCAACTGATTAATATTTTTTGGAATTGATAAGGGAATTGATAGAACTTTTGCTTCGGAAGGTGCCAAAGTAAAGCTCTGAGCAAAATTACTTTTCTCATTTTCTTTAAATTCATTGACTGAAAATTTGAAATTAACTTTCATTTCTTTTTCAGAAGTATTTCTCACCGTATATTTATTATTGATTTCATCATTATTGCGAACCAGTGGAGCCGATCCTGAATATAAAATGAGATCTTTTGAAGAGACAATATTTGTTTTACCGTATCCAAAAAGATCGGCACCACTGGTCGCCACCGCCACAATTCTAAAACTTGTCATAGCATCGTTTAGGGTAACCGTGGCATGAGCAATGCCATCATCATCTACTTTTATTTCAGGAATGAAGGCCAAGAGTGGATTAAAAAGTTCGCGGCTAGAGCCATCATTGCCATGACCTCCGCCACCTCCTGGTGCTTTTGCTTTTGAACCAAAATGTCGTTTTCCAATAATTTGATTTTGTCCTGATGAAGTGGCAACCGCCAGTGGTCTTTCATTCATCATCGATTGCAAGATATCGAAACTATCATTCTTTTTTAAGAGAACGAGTGATTCATCAAATGCAATTAATGTAACAAAAGAACCTTTAGGTAATGGAGTTCCATCAGCTCTGTGAAGTTTTATTGTAACTGCTACTTTTTCACGAACATTATATTTCTTTTTATCAGTTTCCACATTAACATTTAATAAATGTGATTTCCATCCAACCTTAAGGGGGATTAATCCCATCTTAAGGGCCGGTCGATTTAAATCGACCAGAAAATCTGATTTCGCTTCGGCAATTCTTCCCCGAATTAAAGTAACAGACAAATATACATTAGGAGCATAATTTTTCTTAATCGGAACATCTATAACTGGCTTATCTCTAAATACTTTTGTCACAAAAGAATCGAGTACACCTTCTCTTTCAATCGTCACGAGTGCAGTTGCTTCTTTAAATGGAGTCTTTACCATTATTTTTGCTACTTCATTTGGCTCAACCATTTTCTTTTCAGGAAATAAATCGATTCGATCGCTATCTCCAGGTGTCCACCAGAGATCGGCACCTTTTGCAAAAACTTCGATTTCCGTATTGGCATAAACGGGATTTGAATTTTCATCATCAACTGAAGCTTCTAATAATATATATCCCGGAGGAAGGTTTTTTGCTTCACAGGCAAAAGTCCCATCACTACCCGTTATACCTTCACAAATTGTTCCAACTGATTTAATTTCTTTTTTCGAATCGTAAGAGTAAAATCCTCCGACCAATCTTTTTCGATGGGTGTAATAGACTCTTTGAAAGGCAGTAACTTTAAATTTATGATTGGGCACTCGATTATTTTTTAAATCGACAACAACCCCATCTAGTTTAGTTAAATCCGGATTTGATATCCATGAATCAACTTTGACACCTACAACATATTTTGATGGATAAATTGTTTTAAAAGTATTAGCGGTTTTTATTTCACCATTTGGATCGACATATTCCATTTCAACTGAAACTCGCTTAGGACTCATGCTCACTTCTTCAATATTGAAATTAGCTTTCTCACCCCCATTTTTATCTAGGACTAAAGTTTTTGTTTCAATATTTAAACTTTTCCCATCTGCATCTTCTTCATTTTTAAATTCTTCAATAATTCCCGTTTTAATTTTTTCTGAATAATAAGAATATTCTTCTGATCCAATGAATTCCGGAGTGACAAAAGTTGAAAGTATTTGTTGTCTCATTTTAACATTTAATTTAGAAGCAGGTCCGCCTGATAAATATTGAGCGGAAACATCCACATTAATATTTTTTGGCTTTACTAATTCATCACCTTGAATTTTAACATTTGCTTGCATGACAGGTAAGCGATAATCGGCAACTGTAAACGAACCAGTCATTTTTGCTCTGTAATCAAATTGCGGCTCTCCCGCTTCGTCCTCATTTCCTTCTTCTGAAACTAATTTGGCATTTGTCTTTTTGTTATCAGCTTTATTAGAAATATAAACATCATATTTTCCATAGGGAGCATCTTTTGGAAGTTTTAATGTTGTAAAAGCTGATGTCGTTTTTGAATCTATCACTAATGGTATAGTAAATATTTTATCAGTAGCACTATGACGAACTAATACATTTAAAGGCCAATCAGCTTTTTTAAGAAATTGAAACCCATATTCGTGATGTTCTCTGAAAAAATGCTTCATCGAAACTGTTTCACCTGGTCTAAATAAAACCCGATCGAGTACTGTATGAAAAATGGCATCTTCATAAGAATTTTCTTCATAAAAATATTTCATCGGAACTGAATATCTAAAACTTTCAATCCCTTTTGCCCAATCTGAGCTGACAAAAGAAAAATCATTATCTTTTTTGGCAAATACATATAGAGAGGAACTGAATTGACCGCAATCTTTCCCATGGGTAAAAAAAGCGAGTCCTTTAAGTCTGACAGTTCCATCTTTCCCCGTTTTTCCTGAAGCAAGCTCAGCACCATTACAATTACGAACAGAAATTAAAGCATTTTCCACTGGATTGGCATCTTGCATATTAGTCACCCAAACGAGTGAAGACTCCATCCCTTTTTTAAAATGAACGGCCATATTAGTTACAAGAGCAGTTGTTGGGACGTACATTTCTTTCCGAGTAGTCGTAAGTGTTGCACCTAATTTTGGAGATCGTACTTCGACTGCGTAAAAACCGGGATTAACAAGTGGAATACCCATCATTTCATAATCATTTTCCCCTAGTGGTTTGGGAATATAAAAAAGTTTTCCTTCATTCTTTTTTAAGACCGGAACATTTCTTTGATCATTTTCTAGACTTGGATACTCTTCTTTCTCTTGCACTCTTTGATAGAGATCAATAATTTTTTTAATTTGATCCATTGAAGCTAGATTTAACGATTTTCCTTGGACTTCGCTTTGATCAAATAAAATTTTCTTTTCAATATTACGAACACTCACTGGAAGATTAGCACCACCAACAAACTCAAGGATTCCAAATCTTCCATTAAATTTAATCAACGGTGAATAGGCCGTAACCGAAAAGCTTAAGGGAAATTTATTTTGATTAGTTAATGATCTTCCCAATGTATCTTTTAATTTATTTGGCAAAACAATTTTAAAATTAGCTTTTTCAGGGAAAGGTGCTTTGAAATGTATTGAAGTTAATCCACTTTCATCATTGAGTGACTTCTTTGCGTTGTCATTGAATTCAATCGGTTTCCACGTTTTTCCACCTGGCCCTGACATGACAGCATCGCGCAGATCAGATGCCAATACTTCATTAGAAAAAATAACTTCTACATCTTGAACAGGATTACATCCATCCGTCACAGAAGTTCTGGTACAAGAAAATTCTGCAGTAAAAGGTGGAATCGATTCGTACTGTAATGTTTTTTCGTCCTCGCTTACTATTCCAGTTGTCGATGCTAGCCCTTTTGAAAAATGGATGACAATATTGGCTCCATCGGGAAATTTTCTACTGGCCGCAAACACAATAAAATTATTAAAATTCTCTGCTTTAAACTTTGCTAATGCCGCTTGATCTTTTTTGACTTCTTGAAACGTTTTTCTTAGTTGGTACCAATCAGAATTGTGTTCAATTGCATACTGAATCACCACGTCGCGGTTTTTATCACTAATAATTTTTGATTTAACTTTTTCGTTAATTCCTGAAACTTCAAAATAAACTAAATTTTCAAAAGATTTAAGATTAATCACTCCGTCAGTTTGAACAATAAAATACTGTTCATTACTAATTCGTCCATTATTATAGGGAAATTCAGCAATGATCCGAGGTCCACCAGTACTAAAAAAATATTTTCTAGTTTTTGTTAATTTAGTTTTAGCTAAATCAACGACTGTATTTTTTAATGAAAATTCACAAGTAATTCCCGATTCCATCGGATTATCAAAATCCATAATCCAAGTTTTATTATCGGCCCATCTAAAGGAATGGCCCTGAAGCTCTATTTTGTCATCTTTAGTTTTACCAAAACAATCGATATTAAAAATATCAGTATTAACCTGTGGACTACCCATGGGAATCATTTCGGTATTAAACTTTGCAACAACCTGTTTAATATCTTTGATATTACCTTCAGGAGTAAATGATATTAATTCAGCTCCAAAAATATGGCCTGAAGTAAAGAGAGATAAAGCTAAAAATAGAATTTTCATTAAAG
>JAGOVS010000120.1 GCA_018060625.1 Bacteriovorax sp.
ACAATAACGGCCGCTGCTCCATCAACAATCCCTGAGGCAGAGGCAGCTGTCACTACTCCATCTGTTTTAAAAGTTGATTTCAATGACTTCATTTCTTCTAATGAAACATCTTCTCTTAAGTGTTCATCACGATCACAAAATCCTTTTCGCAAAGGAATTGGGGCTATCTCTCCTTGGAGAAGTCCATTCTTGTATGCTGTTGCTGCACGAATATGAGACGCATGCGAAAACTCATCACATTGAGCTCTCGTCACTTCAAATTTTTCGGAAAGGTTTTCCGCTGTAACTCCCATTGGGGTTTGAGCATATTGATCAGTGAGTGCATCCAAAAGCATATCCACCGACTTTAGCGAACCATACTTTGTTCCAAAGCGAGAGCCGTAAGTTAAATGCGGAACCATCGACATATTCTCAGTACCTGCAGCTAGAACACAATGCGCTTCTCCTAATCTGATTAATCTGCTGGCTTCTAAGATGGCCTCAATTCCTGAGCCACATAGTCTATTAAGCACAAGCCCCGGGGTCTCAAGCCGACATCCTAGCTTCAAAGCAAGATGCCGACCTCCATACATCGTATCAGTTGAGGAAGGAACGACATTGCCTAATAAAACTTGGTCAATTTTACTTGGATCTAATTTAATTTCAGATATCAGGGCTTTAGAAGCATGAACGGCAAGATCTACCGGTGTGATATCTTTTAATGAACCACCAAATTTTCCAAAAGGTGTTCTCTTTCCTTGCACTAAAAAAATTCGTCCTTGTCCTTGGGACATATTTGCCTCCTACATTTCTAGCTCATTGTTATCGTATCATATACTAAACCTTCGAGAAATTCGAGGGCCTTGGATTTAAAAAGGAAAGTTATGTCTACTATAAATGATGTTCAGGCTCAAAAGCACATGGAAGCTGAAACCAAAAGATACAACTCCGAATTAAAAGAGATGCGCTCATCGAATAATCGCACATACGAAACAGAATCAAAGTCAAAAGAAGCTGAAATTAAAAGAATGCGTGATGATTACGAAACGAAGATAGCCAATCTTAAAAACGAGCAAGAACAAAAGTTAGTAGAAATCAGAGACAGACAATCTAAATCTGTTTCTGAAGAGAATATAAGGTTGCAGCAAGAAGTTGAAAACTTAAAAAGATCTCATCAAGATCAGGTTGCAGAAATAAAAACCGGTCAACAAAATGAGATTCGCGAAATGGTTGAGTCTCACAAGAAGACAATTGAAAATGCTAAGCAAAAATTTGTCAAAGAAAAAAGTAAATTCACTGTATAAGCAAAATTGAGCAAACTAAGCCCTAAAGGAGAAAGATGGAAGCTAACAATAACTCGAACAGCATTTTTATTAATGGTAAAGCACAAATCATAGAAATGCTTCAACACATGCCAAGGGAAGAACGAGCTCGTTTGCTTAAAAATCTAAAGGTGAGAAATCCTCAATTAGCTGAAGAATTAACTGAGCAATGTTTTACTTTCTCGGATTTAGACAATCTCTCCGATAACGACTTGCAAATGATTTTTCAATATGTCACTGCTCCCATTTTGGGAATGGCACTCAAGAATATTGAGCGCGCCTTTCAACGAAGACTTCTTTCGTTAGCAGGTAGAGATTATGCCGAAGAGGCTTTCCGAGTATTGAAAACAAGTTATTCAACAGAAAAACGTGATATTAAGCGGGCCCAAAATAAAATTGTGGAAATTCTCGTGTCACTCAAAAAGCGCAGACAAATCAATCTCTAATTTTATTTTAAAATAAAGGATTCTTCAATTTTTGGAGCGAGCAATACTCCATAGCGCAATCCCCTCGTTGAGATTAGCACTTTTTCGATATGCAGCTTCTCTCCAATCATTTCTGCAACTCTTGCTCCCGCAGCAAGCATCGGGGCCCTTTTTCCAAGATAGGGAAAAAGAAGGAGAATATTTTCAATTGTTGTTTTTTGTAAATCGGCACTGAACTGTTTAAAGGAATCAAACCCTATCTCAAGTCCATTAATGGCCTCATCCTTATATTGATTTTGCCCTTGGTACATTGAAGCTAGAGCGGTCATGCTCCCAGCAACACACAAAAGCGATTTAGTATAATAGGGTGTAAGATCTTGCCGCAAAAGCACATCCATGCGCTCGGTAAAACAATTCATTTTTTGCCAATCAGTTGCTCTAACTGAGCCAACTGGCAAACTGACAGAAGAAAGAATCTGAAATGGGTGAAGTTGTATTCGAATAAGTTCAGTAGAAGCCCCCCCCATGTCCATAATAATTAACTCTGAATCGCTATTCACGGCACTCGCTACACCAATCGCTGTATAGTAAGCCTCTCCATCGGAAGAAATGATTGTAACGGTGAAACCTAATTCTTTCTTTATTTGGGAAAAAAAGGCCGCTGCATTTTGGGCCACTCTTGAAGCTTCAGTCGCAGTAACAATAACATCCTCAAGATTAAAGGAGATTTTTAATAATTCTTCCCGATAATCCTTTAAGGCTTCATAGGTTGCCTTCATTGAATCCGGATGAAAGGTTTTAGTTACATCAAGATCTTTACCTAGTGACGTAATATGAGAAAGATTAAGAATCTCACGTTCAATTTTTTGAGTGACTAAATCGACTTCGCCAACCAATAAAAGAGTTGAGTTTGAGCCTATATCAATGCTAGCTCGAATCATTACTTCTCCACAACGGCACGAACATTTGCAGGAGAGGTTGGGTAAATAACACCCTTTTCACAAATAATACCTGTAATGCAACGATGGTCGGTAACATCAAAACTTGGATTCAGTGCCCGAGCTTCAGGATGAGCGATATATTTATCCTTATATTTTAGAATTTCATCCTGATCACGAAGTTCAATTTCAATTTGATCACCGGTCGCTAAATTCAAATCAAAAGTACTTATCGGGGCAACTATATAAAAAGGAATTCCATAATGTTTTGCTATTATGCTCAAACTTGAAGTTCCAATCTTGTTTGCGGTATCCCCATTTTCTACAATGCGATCAGCCCCCGCAAAAATCGCATCTACCATTTTATTTTTCATTAAATAGGAAGCTGCTCCTTCTACAACAATACGATGATCAATCCCCTCTTTAATAAGCTCAAAGCTGGTCAAGCGAGATCCTTGCAAATAGGGCCTTGTTTCAGAAGCATAGACGCTCTTAATTTTTTTCTGATTATTTAGATGAACAATGACTCCAAGTGCAGTTCCTAAAACCCCACAGGCCAGAACACCTGTATTACAAATGGTCATAATATTTAGTGGCCGATCTCCATAGATCTTTTGAAGTTCAACCTCTCCTAGTTTGGCCATCATCAAATTTTTTTCATAGAGGTTGTTCATTTCATTCTTCGCGTGAGCGACAAGCTTGGGATAAAGAGCATTCATGTGAGTTTCAGCTTTGGCCATAATTACACAACGATCAATTTCATAAGCAAGATTGACGGCCGTTGGACGTGCACTTTTAAGATATTCAGCGGCCCTAGAAAATTGTTCGAAAGTTATCTTGGGATTATGCTTTAGAAAAAGTGCCAGCCCCCAAATCCCAGTAAAGCCAATAAGCGGAGCACCACGCACAACCATGTCTTTAATGGCATCAAAACAATCTTCAATCGTTTTTGCCGTAAGATAAATTTCTTCAGTTGGAAGAAGCCTTTGATCAAGCAATTTCACTATTTCATTTTCATATTTTAAAGGCAGTAATCCACTCATGAAAATCCTTATTTTTTCTTAAAAAACCCATCTAGAATCCCTTTCACTTTTTCTTTAGCTGCTGCCGGGACAATTTTATCGATATTTTTATCAATGACTTCTTTTAATTTTTCCTGTCCCTTGGTCTTCAGCGCTCCCTTGGCCATTTTAGAAATTGTATAATTATAATCTGGCTTTAAACTAAAACCTGGTCCCGTCAAGCGCATTGGCAGAACCTTGCTTCCGACATTGGCCTGAAGTACATCGGAAATTTTTCCTGTATTATCCACAAAATTCACTTCCATCGTTGAAAGATTAGAAGATCCAACAACTGGATATATATCCCCTGAACCACTGACCTGCACTTTGTTATCAATTCCCACAAAATCGAAGGCCGAAATAGTGTACTGTGAATTTGTAAATCTCCCTTTCATGGTAAGTGTTTCAAAGTTTCCGTCTATTTTAAGTTGTTTATCTTTCATCTTGTCTTTAACGACAGGAATGTTAGCGAGAAGAGGGTTGATGTAATCTGAAATATTTAACTTTTTAAGCTCCCCTTTTTTAGCATCTGCAATAACTGTCACATCAAAAACAGGCGATCTTGTCGCTTTATAGATCGTTGCCGCGCCTGTGACTTTACCTGTGAAATTGCCACTAAAATTTTCCACAAAGGGAGGTAAGAAAGCTTTAAAGGAAGACAAGTTTAGATTATTTAATTCAAAATTAAATTTTGAATCACTCGAATTTTTCCCTAAATTCATCGTTTGAGAAAGCTTGCCAGTTCCTTTTGAAAATTTAAAATTTAAATTATCTACGGCCATAGCACTCAGGCTTGTAATAATTCTCCCTCTTCCTGAAAAATCTTCCCCTCCGATATTGAGATTACTCCACTCAATATTAACATTTGATGGAGGTAGCCCCATCGCGGAGCTTGTGCCATTTGAAGGCACTTCGGCGGAGCTTACCGCTTCTGCTTTTTCTGCTTTTTCTGCTGCTTTATCTGCTTTTGATGACACCGTTGTAATTGGTGAAGTGGCTTCAACAGGCTTTTTATCCCAAAGTTTTGATCGGATTAGTTTTTCAGGGATTTTCATTCCATTGGCCACAACTCGAATATCAAAGGGTTTCAACTTGGCCATCTCAAATTTCTCATTAGGATCATAAACACCACTTAAAGAGGTTGTCACTGTACCATCTAGAACATCAGTCTTAACTTTTACTGATAAATCCTTCCCTTTAAAGTCTCCGGCCACCGTTGTGCTCGCAACGATTCCCTCTTTGGAATAGATAACACCCGGAGAGATCGCAAAACCGATATTCGCATTTATCTTCTTATCTTCCCCGTAAACAATGTTTCCAGAAGCCTTAAGTTTTGCTTTAGATAGATCGATTGCTTTATCCAGACCCATGATTGTAGCAATATCCTTTAAAACGATCTCTGCATTTAAGTCACTTATTTCAACTTGCTTGGTTATCTTGAATTGAGCACTCATTTTGTTTTGGGACTCAAAACTAGTCGCTAATTTTCCCGATAACTCTCCGTCCTTTTTGAGAAGAAGGTCAATATTCGTGGTGATTTCAGGGAATTTCCAATCTAGCCCTGTTTTAGAAATATTGTTAAGTTTGATAATTACAAGAGAAGAAACTGAACCATTTTTGACTAAATCAGCGACATTAAATTCTCCGATCACAATTGTATCAAATCCAACGACTGACTTATCTTTCATCACAAAGTTTGCACTTGAAGCGATCTCAAAAGCTGTTGATGATTCGAAATTTAGACCTTTAATGAGAAATCGCGAAATTTTAATCTCGCCCTTCGAATTATCACGTCTTGAGTACTTTACTGCTACGTCTGAGAGTTTTACGTTAATCTTACTCTTTCCAAAAATACCAAGGGCCGAAGATGAAGAAGAAGATGAGGCATTCCCTTTATTCTGCTTTTGCGGCTCTTCACTTTTTGGTTCCGAAGCTTTATCCCCCATCGCATAAGTCCAATTATTTCCTTCAGCAAATTCATGGTAATTCATTAGAGGTGCATCTAGTCTGACATCAATAATCCCTGAACCAGTCAAGATGGCCCATAACGGGACTTTAATAACTAATTGTTCAACAGACATCATTTCAACTGAGTGATTTTCTTTTGACGTTTTTAAGGCCAATTTTTCTAAATTAATATTAAAATTAAAACCCCAATCAATATTCACACTCTGCAAAGTAATCTCTGCTTTGGGAAAAATTTTCTTCGTCTGCTCAATCGTAAGTTTCTTAATCTCTTCTGGTTTTAACTTCGTTGAAGCGTAATAAAAAACTCCTCCAAAAAAGAGAGTCAGTGCAATCAAGACAATGACGACCATTTTTATTCTGTTTGATTTCATTTCTAGTCCTTATAATTTTTTCAATCTCATATTTTCTATTTTCATTCATGACCGCCAGACCCAGGTGCGTCATAACCTGTCTATTATAGCCTATAATTTTTGATGAATCGATTTTTTTTGCGAATGATATAACCCGTTCTGTCCGGAAAAAAGATAACTCATCACAATAGCGATAGCTGCATAAATTCCTATTTGAGACCCGAAAAGATTGATTGCTAAAAAAATAGCTGCGATTGGAGTATTGGCCGCCCCTGCAAATACGGCAACAAAACCTAAAGCACTCACAAACGAAATGGGCAATGGAAGAATAAAACCAAGAGCATTACCAAGAGTTGAACCTATATAAAAAAGAGACATCACTTCGCCTCCCTTAAAACCAGATCCCACTGAGATGGCCGTAGTAAAAATTTTCCCTAAAAAATCCCAAGGGTAAATCAATTGAGTAAAACTTGCATTAATTACTTCTTCTCCTAGACTCAAATATCGATCACTATTTGTCATGAAGAAAAAAAGAACAATAATAGTTCCACCAAAAAGTGGTCGATAAACAGGATTTGGCAATTTCTTTGAAAGATTTATTTTTATCCAGTGTAAGGTGAAAAGAAAAAAGCGCGCAACTACTCCAAAAACAATTCCGGCAATGGCCGAATAAAAAAGAGAGCTCAACGACAATCCAGGTATGTTAATTCCTTCTTGATGAAAATAGGAAATACCCAACCATTGAGCCGTTCCAAATCCCACGATAGCGGAAATTAAACAAGGGAAAAGGGCTTCATAACTAATGGCCCCAATCATTAGAACTTCCATGCCAAAAACGGCACCCGCAATAGGAGCTCCAAAAATGGCCGCAAAACCAGCACTCATTCCCGACATGAGAACAATGCGACGATTATCAAAATAACTACCCATGAATCGAGAAAATTGATCACTGATTCCTGCGCCAATTTGCACAGCTGCACCTTCTCTACCTACAGAGGCCCCAAATAAATGGGACAATACGGAACTAATGAAAATCATCGGAACCATTCTGAAGGCCACATGTCTTTTAGGCGCATGAATTTCATCTAAAATGAGATTGCTGCCAGCATCAATTTCTTTCCCATAGCGGGAATAACCCCACGCGACTAAAGCCCCAACAAAAGGGAGAAAAAGTATAATCCACGGATATGATTTTCTTAATTCAATTGATTCTGCGATAGATTTAAAAAAGGCCCAAGAAGAAACCCCCGTTAAAAATCCAACAAAAGAAGCAAGAAGGGTCCATTTAAAAAGAGATTTTATCATGAATGAAATTGTAATTCATTATGATGAATAATTCATCTACAATTCATTGAAGATAAGACTCTCTAGTTAATGAACTCCGAACAGCTTTGGGCGATCTGAGCAGAATTATGCGCATAGTTTTGTATAAAGGAATAACTTAAGGCCTTATTTATTCCGAACTGAAACGCACTTTCTCGGACATGCTTTTCCCCATGATCCCCAATGGCATGGCGATCACCAATAAGCTGGAAAAGGTCAGAGAGTTGGGATTTATTTTGCCCTTCGATCATTTTTGTCATCGTCATTAAATAACCTGTCATGCAATCAGCATGAAGTTCCTTAAGCTTTGATGCAAAAAGAGGTAGGGGATGATCAAAGTCTAGCCTTAGTTGATTTTGCAAGTAATGAGAAAATTCATGAGTCAAAACATAATCAAATTCAACTTGAAAATGTTTATTGTTCACTAATTTTTGCATTAAATTGTTTCCAAAAATAATAAAATGATGGTTATTCATGTGTCCTGAATATGCATTAATTCCTCGTGCTTCTTGAAAAGCGCCATAACACAAAGGCTCTCGATTAAATGAAATACTGTCACGCTGAGTTTCTAAATACGACGTTATTACTTTAATTTTTGAGGAAATAAAAATATCTGTAAT
>JAGOVS010000121.1 GCA_018060625.1 Bacteriovorax sp.
TAGATCGCTCACTTTTATATGGCTTTGATCTTGCTCCTACAACCGTTGCATCAGAACGATTACTTAACAAATTGATTACGATTAAAGATGATAAGGGCCAAAATGTCTTCGAGAACACTGTCGACTGGATTGCCTCGCTCTCTTACGATGAGGTTCGTTTACTTGAAGATACAGTTTCGAGGTTGGCCGTTGTGGGATCCTATCTAGGTGCTCCACAAATTGTCTTTGAGCAGTCGGGTTATGAAAATCTCACCAAGAGATATGGCAATAATAATTTATTCCAAATGTTCACTGTTGTTGAAAAATTAATAGATTATTGGCCAACCTTGAAAAAATATTTTCCAACTGACGTTAAGCTTATAGAAATTTTAAGACCTGTAAATTCAGCCTTGTATTTTTTAACTTTGAAACTTAATTCAATTAATGATCCTAATAAAAATACCACCTATCTGCTTCTAAATGATCTTTTTTTGGCCTTAGAAAATATACTCTTTGACCAGCTTCCCGGTCCTCAAATAAATGGAAGTGTAGCGCTCAAGACACAGGGGGTGGATTTTCTTTATAAAATGCTACAGGAACCAAAAATGGTGGAAAAAACTTATTCTTTGATAAGGGCAGATTATAAATATTTAGACCATTTTCACCAAAATGATGGCGAATGGTTTTTAAGTGTCGGGCAAAATTTAGGAAGGATGGCCGAATCAAGCCAATTAGACTTTGGTCCTATTCGTAATTATTTTGAGTTTACCACAAAAGAACGAATAATTTCGCACGGAGAATCAATGGGAGTTGATAACTATCACTATGACGAACCAGCGAACTTAATAAAATTCTTACTAAGAAAATCAGTCAACGGGCAAAGCAATTTCGAGTTAGCAAATCAAAAAATGTTTGTTGAAAACATTAACCAAATTATGCAGATGCTCGAGGACCTGTTGCCCTGTTTGAAAATAAAAGAGGTCAAGCCTCCCCTGGTCTTTAATTGAGTTTTATAGTCAATTAAAGACCAGGGAATCATCAAATTCACTGGTTGAAGAATAAAAATCTCGCTCTATACTAGAGGAATAACGAGAAACGACACCCCTAGAGGCCAAGGCTGAAAACAATACATATATTATCTAAATCTTCGATGAAGGTTATTCGTGGAGAACGTGAACTGTCTGAGAATGATGTTCAAGAAATACCAAAAGGACTGATTCCAGGGGAGTGGGTTTGTTTAATTGATCAAACACAACTTAGAAAATATATTGCCTATATTAATCCTTTTTCAGAAATTTTTTTTAAAATAAAGATTGTTACTCAAGTTGAGAATAACTTTACACTTGAAAGAAATGAAAAAGAAATTGCTGAAGAAATAATCTCCAAGCTTTTGCGGGCTTCTATTAAAAATCGTGAATTGTTTTTAGATTATGGAAATGGTTCTCGCTTGGTCTACGGCTCAAACGATTCTCTCCCCGGTTTAATTGTGGATAAATATAAAAAATATATCCTTGTTCAGGTTAACACGGCAGGGCTTGATCGTTTCAGAGACTTAATAAAAAAAGATATTGAAAAGTTTTTTCCAGAACTAAAGGTCATCTTCTTTGACAATGTAGAGTATCGTAAAGCAGAGGTTCTTCCTATTTATGACAGAGAGGATATTGAAAATGACTTAGAAGTTTTTGAAAATGACCTTTATTATAAAATTCCAAAAGAGATCATGCAAAAAATTGGATATTATTATGATCATCGTGAAAATCGTAATCGCTTGAAATCTCTTTTAATGAGATTAAAAATAAAAAAAGACTTCGGGTTGGACTTATTTTCATATGTTGGTAGTTGGGGGTTGCATCTACTTTCGGCAGGAGTTGAGTTTGTCGAGTTTGTTGATCAAGGGCAGATGCAGAGTACAATAGAAGGAAATTTGGCCCTTAATGGATTTGGCGGCAAAGGTAAATTCACTAGATCTGATGTTTTCAAGTTTTTAGATAATGCGATAAATGAAAATAAAAAATTTGATATCATTGTAAGTGACCCGCCTGCATTTACAAAATCTGAAAAAAATAAAGTTACGGCTCTTCAAGGTTATGAAAAACTTCACACAAAAGCGCTAAAAATATTAAATGAAGAAGGTCTTTTTGTTGCAGCCTCCTGCACTCATTATGTCTCCTATGAAGAATTGGATAAAACGGTTCAGGATGCAGCCTTTAAAAATGGTCAAAGACTTAGGATGCTAGATTTGGGAGCACAAGGTTTTGATCATCCCATGAGTGGATTGAAAGATAAAAGTTTTTATATTAAATATTTAGCATATCACGTAACAAGAGGTTAATCATGAGTAGCACTCAGACAAGAGAAAAAATTAACATTGTTCTCAATCAAGCCAAGGGGACTATTTTTGGCCAAGATAGTTTATTGGATGCAATTATGGCAGCACTTGTTTGTGAAGGACATTTGCTTATTGAAGGGATGCCCGGACTTGGTAAGACACTATCAGTATCTACGATGGGTAAACTCTGTGATCTTTCATTTAAGAGAATACAATTTACTCCCGACCTTCTCCCCTCTGATTTAATTGGGACAATGATTTATAGTCAAAAGAATGAAGAATTCAATACGAAATTTGGGCCAATCTTTACACAGCTTCTCCTGGCAGATGAAATTAACCGAGCACCGGCAAAAGTTCAGGCAGCCCTTCTAGAGGCCATGGCCGAAAAACAGGTCACTATCGGAGAAGAAACTCACCGTCTTTCGTCGCCATTTGTTGTTCTTGCCACTCAGAATCCAATTGAACAAGAAGGAACATATCAATTACCGGAAGCTCAGCTTGATCGATTTATGATGAAAGTGAATGTTGACTACCCTAGCTTTAAAGCAGAAAAAAATATTTTAGAATTAAAGAGAACCCCTCAAAGATTGGATGCGATATTATCCACAGATGATTTACTTGGGGCCCAAGAGCTAGTAGAGGCTATTTATGTCGATGAAAAGATAAAAGATTTAATTGTTAAAATCGTTCATGCAACCAGACCTTCTTCAGAGTTTTTTAAGAAAGAATTTAATGGAGTTATCACTGCAGGAGCGTCACCTCGCGCAGTAATATGGTTATATCGAATTTCAAAATATATGGCCTTCATGGAAGGAAAGGATTTTGTTACACCCGATCATGTTTTAAAAATTATTCCAGGGGTACTTGGGCACAGGATAATGTTATCTTATGAGGCATCTATTGATAACTTTAAAGCTGCAGATGTTGCTTTGAAAATTGCCAAGTCTCTGGTTTAAGAGAGTTTAGATTATATGAATATCACTGAAGTTAGAAAAGTTGTTGGAAAGATGAAGGCCAATCTTTTCAAAAATGCAAATTCACATTCTGTTGGTATGCTTAAAACAAATTTTAAGGGCACAGGTCTCCAATTTAAAGAACATCAAGTTTACTCTTTCGGTGATGATATTCGATTTATCGACTGGAAGATATTGGCCAAGACAAACAATCCCTATGTTAAAACTTTTAATGAAGAAAGAAATGTTGAAATTGTCGTTGTCGTTGATGCCTCTGCGACAATGTTAACAGGTTTTAATGGGGTCTCTAAGCTTCAGGCCGCGATTGAAATCTGCTGCCTTCTTTATTTATTGGCCAAAGAAAGTAATGACTTTGTTCATGCGCTCATCGTGACAGATGAAATTATCCATGTGCCTAAAAAGGCAGGAGAAGCGGGTATAAGTCATTTTGTTGCAATCTTAGAAGACAAAAATATTCTTAATGAACATGGAAGGATAAATCTTGAAAGAAAAATAAATGAAGGGGCAGATAAAGCTCAGAAATATTTAGCGATAATGAAGCATTTGAATAGCCGCCGAGAGGTTGTATTACTTTCAGATTTTAATGATTTTTTTGAGACATCGGTTTTAAAGAAAATTCTTTATCGATCCAATGTTCATTGTTTTCAAATGCTCTCTCCGTTGGACGAAGCACAGACACTACCTTATTCCCTATTTTCTTCATCCCATGGGTCAGACAATGGGAGATTAGGCCGCTATGACTTAACAGGAAAGAATGAAATAGCTCATGAGTTTGGTAAAAAATTGAGAAAGATTAGAATTCAGGAAAAGTATTTAGATAATTTTATTAAGGAGATGAGATGAAAATCCTCCTTAGTTTCACTTTGTTTACACTCCTTTTAAGTTCTTTGTGTTTTGGAGAAGAATTACATGGGGAATTTAATCTTATCGGGACGCCTCCGCAAATAACTGAAGGGGATCTAGTAGAGGGGGTATTAAAGATTTGGCCAGTTGAAAATCCAGACCTCGGCGAATTTAATAAGCTAGAAAATTTTAAATTTTTTAATCAATTTGACCTTATACAGATTCAAAGCATAGAGACATCCTCTAATAATGCTGATCTCGTAGAAGTTAAGGGATTATTTTTGGTCAAAATAAGTGGAGAAGTAGAAAAGTCACTCATAAATTATAAACATCAAGAAATTGCGTTTGAAGCACCTGCTGTCAAAGTGATTCCGTTAAAAAGCAAAACGAAAGATTTTTTTGTTTTAAATCAAAGTTATCATGAAAGTGTAATAACTAAATTCATTTTCTGGGGAGGATTGGTTTGTCTGCTTTTCCTTACTCTGTGGAAGAAGGAAGCGATTAAAAAGTTAATTTATAAAAATCGACTAAATTCCAATGCACTTTTAAGACAAAAATATCAAACACTTTTTACAGCTGCAAGCACGAGAAAAGATTTTGAAGAAATCTATCAAAAAAAGAATGAATGGTTAACAATTGCCAATCAGGTGACTCCGAAGCACGAAGAGTTTCTTGAGACTATCAATAGATATCAATATCAAAAGCATTGGGAGGCCGAAGAACTAGAGAAAGTTCGCATGAGCTTTGATCAAATTCGCGGAATTTTTAAATGAATTTTGAATTTCAACATATACATTATGCAATTTTGGGACTTGTGGGTCTTTTGTTTTGGCTTGTTAGTTTTTTCTATTGGTTTAGAAAACCACAAATATTTATTCCTAAAAAATATAGAAAAATGGGCTTTCCCTTTTTGCGCAGTTTCTTATTTGTTCTTGGGGTTGTTGGCTGGTTATATATTTCATTTGCCCTAGCTGGGCCTCGTCGACCTATGGGGATGGATAAGAACACGATAGATGTAAATGATATTTTTATAGTTATGGATCTTTCAAGATCTATGTTGGCCGAAGACTTAACTCCTAATAGGTTCGAAGCAGCAAAGCAAAAAGTTAAAGATTTCACAGCGCTTTTTCCCAAAGATCGAATTGGAATAATTATTTTTGCTGAAAGAGTTTTTACCCTATTGCCCCTTTCGACCGACTTAGAATTAATCAATAAGATGATATTACAAATAAAGCTCGGACCATTGGGAGATGGAACAAATATTGGAGATGCTCTGGCTTTAGCAGTTGGACGCTTAATACAGTCGCAGGCTAAAAGTAAAGTCATTATTCTCTTAACAGATGGAGTAAGCAATGTAGGAACGTTAACCCCTTTGCAAGCGGCCGAAATGGCAGTTTCGAATAAAATCAAAATATACACAGTTGGGATTGGTGGTGGTAAAGATGCCAAAATCCCAGTCGGACCTAATATGTTTGGTGTGCAACGCTACCAAGTCATTCCCGGTGGAAGTGTTGATGAAAAAGGCTTAAAAGAAATTGCCGATATGACTCAAGGGAAATTTTACATGGCCAGAAATAATCAGGCCCTCCAAAATGTTTTAAATGAAATTAATAAAATGGAGAGGACACAAATTGAGCATACAGGAAAAATTATTTACCAAGAGCTCTACTTTAAATATCTTTTAATTGGCGTTTGTTTTCTGGTTGGCGTTGAGTTGAGTCGTCGTCTTCTTTTAAGAGAGGGACCATGAGTTTTGCGAATACTCAGTATTTTTTAGCAGCAATAGGGATCATTTTTATAATATCGATTATGTTAAATCGACTTAATAATCATTTCTTTAAATGGGTAAAAATGTATTGGTTTTTTGAAAGAACTTGGGCAAGTAGGGTTTCCAGCTTGTTTTACTTGTTAAGCTTGTTTCTTTTTATGGTTTCTTTGCTTGATTTGAGAGGTCCAGAAAAGAAAGTGAAAGCTAATCTTCCAGATCAGAAAACGATTATAATTCTAGATGCATCTTCAAGTATGCTTTCAGAGGATGTTAGACCTAGCCGATTCGCAAAATCAATTCAACTAGCAAGACATTTTGTAAAAAGTGCTGCTGGTCATCAGGTTTCAATTGTTTTGTTTTCTGATGTTCAAAAGCGATTACTGCCTTTTACTGATGATATCGATCTTATTGATTCCAGATTGGCCGCACTTGAGAAAATGAACTCAGTGGCAGGAGGGAGTAATATTTCACAGGCCATTGCAGAATCAATTGAATATTTTGATTCACTTGAGGATGAAAAATCAAAAAGTGGAAATATTTTAGTCTTTACAGACGCAGAAGAAAGCGAGGGGGAGTTTAAGGTTGATATCCCTAAAAATGTAAATCTTGCCATTGTTGGTGTGGGAACACTCAAGGGAGGGAATATTCCGTTGAGATATGAAGACGGAGGCTTTAAAGGTTACAAGACTTTTAAAGGCGAGCAGGTGGTGACAAAATTAGATGAAGAATATTTAAGAAAAATCGGAAAGGGAGTAAAGAATTATAAATATTGGATAGTAAATTCTTATTCATTACCAACCGAGGAGTTAAAGAATTTTTTTAGAGATGGTTATACTAAAAAATTAGGAATGGGTGATTTGAGAATTCGTCCAGTTTATTCCCACTACATTCTCATTCCGGCCATAATCCTTTATTGCCTTTCAGTTGTATTTGGTAGATTTGCGATGTTTAAAATGGTGAGCTGGGCGCTTGTCTTAATTTCAGTAAGTTTTGGCTTAGGGGATCTACGAGCAGAGGATAAACAAACTTCTAAGGAACACGCGATAAGTCCTGGGTTAAAAAAGGATTTAGAGATCGTTAAAAGTGGAAAGGGCAGTCGAGAATTTACTCTCAAGGTTGCTGAAAAATTACTCAAAGAGAATCAAGAGCAAAAGGCTACATCCTTATATTCGGAGTATGCAAAAAAAAATGACACTGAAGAGGTTCGATTTAATCAAGTGACTGCTCTCTTGAAGTCGAATCGTGTTTCTGAAGCATTGCCTTTAATCCAAGACTTGTTGAAAGATTCAAAAAATGATGACCTAAAAAATAAGTTAAGAAATAATATTCTCATTGCAATGGACCCAAGTAGGCGCAAAGAACAAGAGCAGAATCAAAAACAGAAGCAAGACGATAAAAAAGAAAACAAGGAAGAGGGCAACCAAGAGAGCAAGGAAGAGGGGAAACAAGAGAACAAGCAAGACAAGCAAAAGCAAGGCAATCAAAATCAGAAAGAAAATAAAGACAATAAAGAGCAGTCTCAAAAAAATAAAAGTGGTGAAAAACAAGACGGTAAGGGGGATTCACCTGGGGACAAAATAGAAAAAGAAGAAAAAGAAAAAAATAATGAAAAGAAAGAGGGAGAAGATAAAGATAAGGGAAAAGAGAAGCAAGAAGGAAACGATAAAAAAGAAGACGAAAAAACAGGCCCGAAGTCTCTAGAAGAAAAAGAAAAAGAAATTGAACAAAAAAGAAAAATGGTTAAAACCCCTGCGATGATAAAGCAAATTATGAGTGATGATAGAGAGTTACAAAAAAAACTAATGGATACTTCAACAAATCAGCGTGGCGAGCAAAGGCCTAAGAGAGACTGGTAATGAATATTGTAAAATTATTATTAATGATGTGTTTTATGGGAGCAATACAAGTTCTCAGTGCTCAAGAAATTGACGTAGAAATCAATCCCACAGAACCCTTAGTAAATGAAAACTTTTTTGTGACTTTTAAAATAAAAACATCTGGAAACGTAGAGCCCTATATTTCTTTCACCCCTTCAGGGGCCACTGTTCAGGGTAAAAGTGAGCAAGGC
>JAGOVS010000122.1:0-6703 GCA_018060625.1 Bacteriovorax sp.
TAGCTAAATGATTAGTTGATCTAAAATGACAACTTTCTATGACTTCATCTTGAGCAATTGAAATTGAAATCTCTACAGGTAATTTTTTAATTCCTTCAACTTTTATGTTACCTTTAAGACAGCTGCTAAGTAGTAAAAGAAAAAAAGAAGCAATAAAAAATTGATTAAATTTTTTATATATTATTGGATTATGTCTTGAACAAAAAAAATTATTCATTTGAAGCGTTTTTCTCTTCTTAAAAATACCTTTCTTCAGTATCGGACATATTCACCTAAAAATGAGGTAAATCTACTCTATACTTTTTGATTTTGATGACTTAAGGACTACTTCTCTCGGCCCCTAGTTGATCGACTTTACTTTTTAAGTCCACTTTTCATTGGCACTTTGAGGTGTTTTAAATACTTTAGCTTTTTGCCTGGAATAAGTGCATTATCAGGAAATTCTTCTTCATTTAAGAGTTGTAAATCGAGTTCAAATTGAGCATCACCATAAAGAACCCTAGAAAGACTCTTAAAAGTATCTCCTTTTTCAATAAAATGGTATCCATATTTTTTCTGATCCTCCCTACTCGATCTAGCTTTAAAATTGTTTTTAAATTGATTCGGTATTATTTCCCCTTCATAAACATTAGTTGCTGCCTTATTTAACTGCGTTGAAACTTTCTGTCTAAGGTCTTGATCCAAAACAATGATTTCATCACCCTCTTTATCTATAAATCTTTTTACCCCTGCAAAAAGTTGACTAAAATGGCAAGAAGCAAGAACAATGAAAATAAAAAATAAATATTTCTGCATGTTTTTTCCTGTTCTAAAAAAAAATATATCCAAAACCAACTCCAATTCTCAGTGTTGAAACTTTACTTGGCCCATCGATTGCGTGATATTTGAGTAGTGAATGAAAATATGTTTTGGCCGATAATTTATAATTTAAATAAAGCATGACCTTATAACCTCCATATTTTTTATTTTCTTCATTTAAAATCACATCAGCAGGTATTCCTTTTTTAGTGGAGCTCATAAGGCCATGAGATAACGAAAACTTTGTAAAAAATTCTTTAGAAAAAAGACTTATTTTTCTTGAAAGCCCAAGGGTTAAATAAGTAATGCTCACACTATCTGAATAAACTTGCTGTCTTTGTTGAAGGCCATCCAAATTAAAAATAGAAAATCTCTCAAAATCAGGACCTAGATAAAAAGTTGCATTGCTTCCAGCTGGACGATATTCTTCAAATAAATTAATACCAACTTCGGCCGGAATCGAAACATTGCTGCTATTGCCTAGATTGCTCGTAGATCCCATCAACAACGAGTAATAGCTGCTAAAAGATGTTGAGAACGGACTTTTTGCTGAAAAAAAATTAAGAGAAACTCCGACAGTCATGGGAGAATTTTGTTTAAAAGTGATTTTATCAACGGTAGAGCTCTCTTGAGTAAAAAGCCCCAAAGAGGCCATATAAAAAAATGAACCTTTAAATCCATTTAAATTAACATTCGGAGTTTCTGCAAATATTTTTTTAATTATTTGCACATTTTTTTGCTGATAAATACGATATTGCGCTAAGTTCATAAATCGAACGTCAATATACAACTCAATCGTTACACCAGCACTCAAAATGTCCCAATTCTTGATGTGTCCATTTAATTTTTTAATTTTTACGACCATTGAAGTTTCCGCACTTATGAAAGAATCTTCTTTGACAAATTTTTTCAGGATCGAGGAAAAACTCTCATTTTCATGAACATGATATAAAAAATTAAAATAGGTTTCTCCAAAAGCATTTGAGCAAGTAAAAAAAAGAAGCGAGACAAACAGATAAATAGAAAATGTAACTTTGTTCATCTTTTATTTAATTCCATTTTGAGTTAGGAGAAATGGGAAAAATAATCTTAGAAAAACTTGAGTAATCACTTACTCGCCCTTCAATATCAAAAACGCGGTATCTAAGATAATACACACCAGAACGATTGCTTATCCATTTAGTTTGAGAATGCTCTTCAATCGATTTGAAAACTAATTTTTCACCATTGGCATCTTTAAAAACATTAAATTCATACTTTACTGCATTGGGGATAAGTGGGGCAAAAATGATATAAGCATCCTTTTGCTTGACCTTAACATGCTTTAAAACTTGCTTTTCTTTAAGAGGAAGAAAGGGAAATGCTTTTTTCTTTTTAAGCATGACACAATACTCTTTTGATTCAAGTAATAATAATTGCGGTTTTCCTCTGGCCTTAATACAAGTTTTCCCAAAACTGTTTATGGTTATTTTATATACATTTGAAATTTTTCTCGAGCTAACAAGCTCTTTTTGATCATTAAAGCTATAGTATATCTTCTCTTTTGAAAATGTTTGGTATTTAAGTGGAATTAAGAATACGGGGTCAAAACTTTCAAAATCCAATGGCATTTCCTGATATTTCCAAACCAATATTGGGTTAAATATCTTGATTGTTCTCTCTAGAATATTCTCCATTCCTGGATAGGTCTGAGACGAGATACGAATTTTATAAATACCGGCCTTAAATTTATTAAAATTAAAAATATTCTTTGTTGTTTTCATTTCATTCAGCAGCACTTCTTTAGAGCTTTGAGCTTCTTCTTCAAGTCCGAAAATTTGAATATTAAAGAGCTCCTCTTCTTCTAATCTATCCCACTTTAATTCAAAACTTCCTTCATATGAATTAAATTTTGCGGGAATATCTTTTATTATTTTAAATGGTCTTTTGTATTGTAATTTTATTTTTTGCCATGCAGAAAATTCAGATTTTTTTAAATTAAACAGAAATCTCCCACGCCATTTAAATATTGCGGTCTTGATATTCTTTAAATCAATTGAATCTTTACCTGCATTAACTTGAAAAGATTGTACTTTTCCTTCACTTGTTTCAACTTCAATTTCACTAGAGAACCCCCCCCCATTCCACTTTAACATAACTGACTCATTAATCCCTATACCTGTTATGAATTTTGAATCTAGTGGGTCTTCTGGAATAAATTGATTACCATTTTTCAAAGAAAATTTTATGGTGTTACTACCTTTTTTATCAGCAACAACTTTTACAAAATAATTTCCTTCATCGAAATATTTAAAATCAAAAAAATTTGCATTCTCAATTTTTTGGATAAAAATTGGCATTTTAAAATCTCGATTATCTGCCAAAAATATTTCCCCAGTTATTGTCCGGCTTAATTTTATTCTCATTAAGGATTCATTAGCACTATTTACTTGAAAACTAGCACCACTAGTAGGTTCTAGGATGGCAATATCACTGACTGTCATTTCATGATCCGCATTTAATATTTGCCCTAATTTCAATAGAAACTTTGAGTGAGGATTTGACTTATTCATAATTGTCAGTTCACCACTTTTATTTTCAAAACGAAGTCTCCCATTTTCATTCTTAACAAGAACTGTTGATAAACTAGTTGCATCCAAAGCATATTCTTCAGTACTACTTTTTAAATTAATTCTTTCATGAGACTGAATTTTTATAACTGCATATCCTTCTTTAATTTCTAAAACAATTTCTTTTTTTCTCGTTTGAATCTTAACTAGGGATTTTGGTGGTATCGTAATAAGTGAATGAGAACCATGAAATTGAACTTTTGCTTCGGCCTCTGATTCAGTGAATATTTCATCACCTTGACTGAGTTTATGACCTCGCCTAACTTCAAACCAATTTAAACCATTTAATTCTTTTTTCTTTACCTGATCTTTTTTAAAAACAATACTTGCAATACTCTCTTTATTGCTCTTTAATTCTAAATCATTTTGATTAAGTATTAACAGTAGCAAAAAAACGAAACTAAACAGCAATGCTACAGCAATGCCAATTTTATCATTTTTTCCCAACTGGCCTAAACTGCCCATTACTGAATGCTTCCATTTCTATAAAAAATTCATTTATACTTAAATTATAATCAAATCTGTGAAAAATCCTAGAGGAAACTATAGTGGAAAAATCTCATTTGAAATTTAGTATAAAAACTAAAATATTAATGGCGATCGTTACCCTTTTAATAACTACTATTGCCTTTAACCTGGGATTCAGTTACCGCCTTTTCACCAATGATAAAACGTCTTACATTTATGAAAATGGCCTTCGACAAGCTGACAATATAAACACTCAAGTAAAAAGTAAGATTCAAGAGTTTTTGACAATTTTAACTCTCAAATATAACTTTAATCTTAAAGAAGAAGATTTTCAGCACTTCTTGTCCAACCATACTGATTTTATTGCGGGAGGAATCCTAGACGAAAAAGGACTAATCACCCAAACATTTTTCAATGAACCAATACTAAAAAAAACAAAGTTAGATCAATCAATTATTTTTCCAAAAAGCTTGAAATTTGATTTAACAAAGAATCAACAAAATGAACTTACCCCTCTTTTCATTGCAGCTGAAAAATATTTTTTCTATTACACCCAAACAGAAGATAAATTATTTCTCTTTTTCATTGTTCGTGAAAGCAGCATTCAAAATTTTATCATTAGCAATTCTCAATTTTCAAATCAATATTTAAATCTGAATACAGACGTTCAAAATGACTTTGAATTAAGAAAAATAATAAGAAACTCTCCAACAAATGAAGGGACCAATGAACTAAGGATAAACAACAAAACTTATCTCGTTTCATTTATTAAGTCCGCACACGGAAACTTTGCCATTGTCACTAAAACCGATAAGGAAAAAGCCTTTATAGTTACAAAAACTCTCATCAGTCAATCCATCTACTTTGGTCTTTTTCTCCTAGGGATATTATTTGTGGCCGGATTTTTATTTTCTATTTCACTGACAAACCCCATCCAAAAATTGGCTCAAGCGGCACATGAAGTAGCAAAAGGAAACTTTGACTTCAATACCCATATTGACAGCAATGATGAAATCAAGCTCTTATCTAATGCTTTTGAAACCATGGGTTCTGAAATTAGAAAACTTCTTGATTCAAAAGAAAATATGATTTTTCAACTAGCAAATGCGAACGAACAACTTGAAGACTATAGTAAGAACCTTGAGCTCAAAGTTGAGCAAAGAACTTTTGAGTTAAAAACAGCACATGACTTCATGGACGCTATGGTAAATAGCCTAGATCAGGGACTCGTAGTCTTTGATAAAAATTTAATGTGCAATGATATTTATACAAAGGCCGCTGAAAATTTATTTAATCATATTCCAAAAAATAGTTCATATCCTGAGTTATTAGGACTTAAGTCAAAAAATGAAATAGAAACCCTGAAGCAATGGGCCGATATTACTTTTAAAGGTATGATCCCTTTTGAAAGTGCTATTGGTTTGGCCCCCAATAAAAAAGAATCAGGTGTCGATTTTCACGACAAAAATTTTAAAATGGTGGCCATTAGCTATTTCCCTATGAAAGATGATAAAGGAAATATTGTCAACATTGTAGCTGTTGGAACAGATAAAACTAAAGAGATTAAGGCCATACAGGAATTTGAAGAGGAAAAGCAGCATGTATCTATGTTTTTGAAAATCCTAAATAGCAAAATTCAATTTTCAACATTTGTGGAAGAAGTGTACACTCTTTTTAATCAATTTCATACAAACAGAAATAAGAATTTAAATCTTCAAAATTTAGATCAATATATGATTCTTTTTCATACACTCAATGGTGGATTTGGTCTTTATTCACTTTTTCATTTGCAAAAATTGGCGATTATTTCAGAGGAAAAAATTAACAACGCAAAGAAAAAAAACATCCTCACTCCTGAACTGCTTGCAGACTTACAAGATAATTTTAAAGCTTTAATAATTGAATTTGATAAAAAAATCAAAGAATTAGATCAAATCCTCGGAACTTCTTTTACAAATAATGTTAAAAATATCGAAGTTCCAAAAAATAAAATAACTGAATTAAAAATTTTAATTGATGAAACTAAAAATGAAAAATTGATTAGACAATTCTCTGAAACATTGATTAAAGAGCCTATTATTAATTACTTTAAGGCCTATGATGACCTGGTTCAATTTGCGGCCACCAGTTTAGGTAAAAAAGTTAATCCCATTGTTTTTTTCAACCCTTCTTTTAAAATCAATCCTGCCCCGTATTCTGATTTTTTCAGTACAATTATCCATTTATTTCGAAATTGTGTCGATCATGGAATTGAGTTACCTGAAATACGTGAACAACTTGGTAAAACAAAAGCGGGGACAATTGAAGTACATTTCAATCAAAATAAAACCCATTTCAATATTATCTTTCGCGATGATGGAGCAGGTATTGATCCGCAAAAAATTAGAATGAAATTAAAAGAGCTGGCGCCAGACAAAGATTATTCCCACATATCTGACGAGGATATTTTATACATCATTTTCAACCCTTTTTTTACGACTCGAAAAACGGTCAGCAAACTTTCCGGTAGAGGTGTGGGGATGTCAGCTATTTTTGAAAGTGTCAAAAAAATCGGGGGTAAAATAACACTAAAATCACAAGTAGATAAGGGATGTGAGTTTAATTTTATTTTACCACTTAACTCACCATTAGAAAAACTATTTTAAATCATGCTTACCTCGTTAGCCCTCGGTTTTTGGAATGTTGTCTATCAAAAAGTAAGTAAAGAAAATGGTGGTGAGTTGTGGCGAAACTTGAGGCGTGGGCACCGGAGAAGAAACCCCGACTCCACTCTGAAAACCGACGTGGAACGATAAAAGAAGCGACACCAAGATGGCAAGTGCTAGAAA
>JAGOVS010000122.1:6803-7946 GCA_018060625.1 Bacteriovorax sp.
TAAAGAAAATGGTGGTGAGTTGTGGCGAAACTTGAGGCGTGGGCACCGGAGAAGAAACCCCGACTCCACTCTGAAAACCGACGTGGAACGATAAAAGAAGCGACACCAAGATGGCAAGTGCTAGAAAATGACTTGGAGATTGAAAACGAGATACATGTTAGGTCTTGACCGCAAGACAGGAGTCTTAGTTTTAACAGATAGAAAATCCCGATTTAATAAGTTCAGAAAACTAAACAGACGAGTAACGCCTAGAGTGACGAAGGAAACGATTAAGGCATTGAAGGGTTTGCCACTTAAGACACTAACAAACTACAGAGGACATGAGTTTGCTGATCATAAAATCTGTGCCAATAAGCTAAAGATACTAATCGTTTACTTTTGTGATCCCTATACTTCTAGTCAACGTGGAACCAACGAAAATAGGATTGGAGTATTGGGACAATACTATCCGAAAAAGACTGACTTGAAAGATGTAACGACTAAAGATCTGAAAAAAATAGAATTTGAGATTAACAATAGAGCGATGAAATGTCTTGACTGGAAAACTCCTTATGAGATTATGTTTAAAAAAAGTTGCACTACGGAATGGCAGTCAGGAATTTTTTAAAAAATAATTTTTCGTCTTATCAATAAAAGGAGGAAACAGTGACTTCAATTCAACATCATTTTCAACAGGTATAAGATCTTCATAGCGAGCAAAAAGATAAAACTCCTCCTCAGTACTTCTTTTAGCGTTATTCATATTACCGTAATAATTGAGGATACGTGACTCCAATGCATAAGTGAGGGACTTTGCATCACCTTGCTTAAATTGCGCATTAAGTTTCTTAAAACTTGCTTCCACATTCAATGGAGCTAATTGAGTATAGGCCGCAATCGCTAAATTTAATTTTAGGTATTGTGCATTCTTTATTTTATTTAAAAAATTTTTATTTTTTATTTTAAAAATAAGACCGAACTCCGAAAGTTGATGAATTGTCACACTATTTTCATATTCAAGTACATCATTGTCCAACTTTAATGCGACAGGAATGCTGGCATTTAAACGAAAAGATCTCAGTGTATATTGCTCTAGTAAAATCTTTTTCATCACAAATTGAGAGTAAAGATCATTATCCAGCCATTTCATGGAGGTGAGTGTAT
>JAGOVS010000019.1 GCA_018060625.1 Bacteriovorax sp.
CATGAGTGTACCTTACATGTAAAATGAGCTATTGTTAAGGGGCACCCCTTAGACAAATGAAGCTTTTACAAGAGGTCAATGAAATGCAATTGATTGATAAGAATATTGAAGATTATTGTATCTCTAAAAGTAATTTACCGTCACCTGATTGCGGTAAGATAGAAGATTATACTCGGGCCAATATCCACGGGGCCCAGATGCTGATTGGGAAAATGGAAGCATCTTTTATGGGTTTTCTATTGCGTTCAATTGGGGCCACAAGGGTCTTGGAGCTAGGAACCTTTACGGGTTATTCAGCTTTAGCAATGGCCGAGAACCTGCCTGAAAAAGGAGAAGTCATTACAATTGATATTAATAAAGAGACTGCGGCATTGGCCCAAGAATTCTGGAATCAATCATCTCATGGTGATAAAATTAAAAGTTACCTAGGAAATGCTTTAGAAGTAATTCCCAAATTGCATGGTCAATTTGATTTTGTTTTTATCGATGCGGACAAGAGAAATTATATTGAATACCTAAAACTGACCTTACCCCTACTTTCTTCACAAGGAATGATTGTTATTGACAATGTTTTGTGGAGTGGGAGAGTTGTACCAGGAAGTGAATCTTCTGGAAATCAATTGCATGATCGCAACACGGATTTTATCAGAGAGTTCAATGATTATATCGTAAAAGAACCAGCTCTTTATGGAACTCTCTTACCCATTAGGGATGGAATGTTTCTTGTGAAAAAAATGAATTAATTTTTAGGATTAAAATGAGTGATAAAAAACCTATTGCCTTAGATGCTTATGAAAAATTGGCCGAATCTTTTGCCAGATTAGCACCAACTAAGGCCGAAAATGCCTATATTGAACAACCTGCGATGAGAAAAGCAGTGGGGGAAGTGCGAGGATTGAAAATCTTTGAAGTTGGTTGTGGTCCGGGAATTTTAGCGGAATATCTAATTCACGAAGGGGCCAAGGTTGTGGCCTTTGACGTGAGTCCTAAAATGATCGAACTGGCCCGCACACGAAATCCGAAAAATGGGACATTTTTCGTTGCAGATGGCGCAGAAGTATTGCCTCTTGGCCCTGAATACAATGGTCAGTTTGATTTGGCCGTTGCTTCACTGGCCATTGATTATATAAAAGATTGGTCAACCCCTCTAGGGGAAGTACACCGCTTACTTAAGCAAAATGGTAAATTCATTTTTACGATTCAGCATCCTTTGGGTTCTTGGAATTGGTATAAACCAGAATGTGCATTTGGAGTCCAATATGTTGAAGCTTCCTGGAAAGGTTTTGTAGACGAACCTGTGACAATGCCAGATTACTATCGTTCTTTTGAAGAAGTGATTAATCCTCTCATCTTAGCAGGATTTAAAATTTTAAAAGTGGAAGATCTAAAACCAATTGATGCCTTGAGAACTCTTGATCCTTATAAGTTTGGGAAGTTCATGAAGCTTGCTTCGTTTATGTGTGTAACAATACAGAAGGAATAGTGGTGAATACAGAGATCTATTATTTTCATCCAAAGAAATCTCAGTATTCTTTAGTCATTATTACACTTAATGAAGGTGAGAGATTACTTAATCAATTAACCAGATTACTTCCATACTCGGATTTGGTAGACATTATCGTTGTTGACGGAAAAAGCACAGATGGATCAACGGAAGTGGACATCTTGAAGAGTTTTCAAGTCCGCACACTTATAACGGTTCATGAGAGAGGTTTAGGGGCAGCGACACGCATCGGACTTAAATGCAGTTTTGATGAAGGTTATAAGGGCACTATTACCATTGATGGGAATGGAAAAGATGGAGTGGAAGCTCTCCCGGCCTTTATAAAAGCACTAGAAGAGGGTTATGACCTTGTACAAGGCGGACGATTTCTTAAAGGCGGAGGTCATAAAAATACTCCTATCGATCGACTAATTGGTATTCGTTTTATTATGGCCCCGTTAATCGCTTTAAGTTCGGGGTATTGGTTTAATGATCCTACAAATGCCTTTAGAGCTTTGAGCTCTGAATTGATTAAAGACGAGAGAGTTAAGCCATTTCGTTCTGAATTCGTGCATTTTAATTTTCAGATTTATCTTATTTATCAAGCGGCAAGAAATAAATTTAAAATTAAGCAAATTCCCGTTTTTCGCGTTTATCCTGACGATGGATCAATTCCTACAAAAATTGTAGGGTGGAGGATTAAATTTAAGCTCTTTCAAGAATTGTGCAAAACGATCCTGGGGCACTATAATCCTTAAAAAGAGTTTTGGAAGGAGGGGAGAGTTTGAGTTTTAAATTTTTTACAAATAGTTTTTGGAAAAATTCCCTCAGGTTTTACTTGTTGCCATTTTTGCTTCCCCTTTTATTGTGGGGCCCTTTTTTGTACTTTCCCCTTGTTCGAAGTAATTTTTGGGTTCACCCAGATATTGCGGAGACCCTCTATACAGGCTCAAAAATGTTAGGGGGAAAAAAATTATATGTAGATTGGTTAAATGTGAATCCTCCGGCCATTTATCAAATTAGTGAATTGTCCGAAAAATTAGCCAGCGTCTTTTATCTTCCTTCTGTCATATTTTATTATTCACTATTTTTGATATTATCCTTCGTAGGTTTTCTCTTGTTGAAAAAAAGTCTTGAAGATTCACCCATTCCCAAAACGAGTATTCCTTTTTATCTCTTAGGATATATTGGATGTATCGTAGGAGTCTCCTTTGCCGGACCATATGAATTTTCCCAACGAGAACATTGGTTTGTTATCTGTTTTATCCCTTATTGCTTAGGTCGATTTGGGCAATTAAAAGAAAAAAGACTTTTAACTATTTGGTGTGTTTTATTAGGCTTTATAGCGAGTATGAAACCTGGATTCTTGCTGCTTGTTTTAACTTATGAGTTGGTAATTATTCTTTTGAAGAGACCTTGGTCATGGCGCATTTTTGTTAGCATTTTAAGTGGGCTAGTTTTACCTTATTTGATTTTAGGATTGCAATCTGGTCAATCGCTAAAGGCATTTTTTACTTGGGCAGTACCATCATACAAGTATTATTATGTTGGTTATCAAGAGGAATGGTCTTTTTTGCTAATCACACTAAAAGCTTATCCATTGATGATCTTTATGCCTTTTATGTTTTTTGGATTTCTTATTTATTACCGACACGAAAAAAATGAACTAAGTATCATTGCTCTCTTGCTTGTTTTTGTCTCATTTTTAAATGTCATTGTTCAGCACAAGTTTTGGAATCATTTATTCATCCCAATGTTTGGGATTTGTCTTTTTTTTCTCTATGGAGAGATCGCTCGAATTAAGAATAAATTTGTATATCCATTATGCCTCCTTCCCCTTTGTTTTTGGACCTTTCAGGGATTTAAATTAAGTTCATTGCCAAGTTATTATGCTGAAGAAACGAGTCGTTTTTATTCGCTTATGCCTTCAAGGAAAGTCTTACTCCTTACTGAAAATGTAACATCCCTGGCCAGTGCGTATTTTTCACGCGTGAATCTTATCGGTCCATGGGTTTTTTTACATACGTTCTCAGGAGTTTTAAGTGAGCCAGACCAACAAATTAAAAAACGAGAATTGACTAAAATTCGAAATGATATTTTAACAAGCTTAGATAAAGAGTCTCCCGAGCTTATTTTAATAGATGATGGTTACAGTTTAAATGGAGTTGATCTTGCTCCAATGCTCGAGAAGAGACTCTTTCTAATCTCAATTTTTAAAAATCGGGGATATCACTTATTAAGTGATGAAAGTGTTGATTCCTGCTGCTTTGGAACTGGGCGATTTTTCGTCTATAAAAAATGAAAAATCTAGCGGCCCAGGCAGCGAACTTCTTCAGTGTCACCACCTCTGCCCCCACCCCTGATTAAAACGCCATACCTTGGATCAAATACCCAGGCATTAGTTCGGTAATCAGAAATAGCAGTGGACGTCCATATTGTGTTCGACATATTTGGAAGAACATATCTCATTCCATCAAGGTCAGCTTGCATAAAATCATTTTTAGTAGGAAGACGCCATCGTACAGTAGGGCTTGTTGAAGTAGCAATGGCCCCCATAGATCCTTTGACATTATCATAAACACCAGTTGTCCAGTCTTCTCCTGCAATTGCCGGAATCAATGTTCCATTTTCTACGCAAATGCTTTGAGTATTAGCATCACAATTCCCATCCATTTGTGTACTTCCAGCAGCGGGACACCATGTTTTTCCTGAAAAGCGATCGGACCAAAGAAGGCCTGTGCGCTCATCTCTCCAAACTTCTTCGCCAGTTGAAGCCTTTGTCACAAGTTTCCATTCTCCCTCGCCTGAATTACTTTTAGTGGCCCCACTCCAAATTGCATCGGCGCCATTTTGAGTAGAGCAATCCGCGATTCTGGCCGCTATTGAATTTTGTGTTGTTCCACATGCATTGCTTGGTCTTACGGCCCTGGTAATTGTAGAACTGTTGTATCCCTCATCATCTATGTTTACATCTGGAATTTCTCGATACCCACTAACATAGCTTGAAGATGTCTTCTCAGTTGCTAATGTCATTTGAGTTGTCGCAATATCGCGATACATATAAGAAGGGGTGAGTGTCGCAAAACTTGGGCTTGTTATAACGAGTGTCCCTTGAATACTTGTTCCGGTGGAGTCCCAAAAATATGTTCCTGCTAGAACGTCGGCCGCTGTCGCATTTGTTCCGCCACTCGCTCTTTGGCAGATACCTAGACCAACAACTCCTAGTACATTTTGTCCCCCGGTGTCGGTATTACAGATCTGGGTGGCCCCAGGAGCATTGGTAACTGAGGAAACGCTTTGATCCGTAGGAAATGCCGTCGTTAAGTCCCAGCTTACAGCATTGTTAACACTGACTTCTTTGGTTAGCGTCTGGACCTGAACTTTTCTTTTGCATGCTGGAAGTAGAATCAAGCACATTACAGTCAGTATTAACATGTTATTCGATGTTAACGTTTTCATTGGATCTCCTTATCGTATTCGCTTTTAAGCTCTTCGGAATAAGGAGATAGTTACTTGAGTAGACGGGTCAGTTATTCTGTGTTTTGAGTGATCTTTTAAAGTCTTAGCCAACCATTTTAAATTTTAAAGAATCAGATTCAACTTTTTTAAGTTTAAACTTCTTAACCATTAAATTTAGACCTTCACTTGTTTCAGCAAGCTCCATTGAAATAGTGACATTTTCTTTAATGATATCACGAGCTGTAAGGGCCGAGTGGTTGACCTTCGCGGCCCCAGATCCAATAAGATCTGCTTCTTTTGTTGATATTCCAATTAAGGAAACAAACTGGTCTGTTGTTGCAAATTGCTCCTCTGTGGCACTTGCGACAACTGATGAGGCATTATTTATATTCCCCATAAGTTCATTTACTTTATTAATAGATTCGGAAAGTTCTTGCGTGTTGTTTTTAATGGTTAAAACCTTATGAGTAATCTCATCAGCAGCTTTTGATGATTGCTTTGCAAGCTCTTTAACTTCTCCCGCAACGATGGCAAATCCCTTTCCTGCTTCCCCGGCCCTCGCGGCTTCAATGGTGGCATTGAGAGCAAGAAGATTTGTTTGGCGTGCAATAGAAGAGATGACGTTAATAAATTCGTGAATGTCAGAGGAGCTCTCTTCTAGTTTATTGCCAGCAATTTTTGCACCTTCGACATATTTTACAGCGCTTGAAGAGAAGCTGCTTGTTTCGGCCGCTTGTTTTGAGATTTCACTTACGGCCTGTTTCATTTCGTGAGTTGAGCGGCTGAGGTCTTTAAAGTTTGAGACGACAACTTGAGTTTGTGCACTCATTGCATTGGAGAGGTCATTTGTATTTCTTGCGTTTTCGTTCAGAATAGACGACTTGTTATTAAGAGTGAATGACTGTTTTTCAAGTTTCTGGGCATATTGATCAATTAGGGAGAGATCTTGAGATAATTGAAGAAAAAAAGTGTCTAGTGCTTTTGATAGCTGGCCCAAAGAATCACTTCCTTCGATATTGATTGAATGGGTTAAATCGCCTTGTGATGCTGCTTGGACGACATCTAGGATTTTATTAACCTTCGTTCGCAATTCTTGTGCCGATTTTTTTTCATTTGCAGCTAATTCTTCAGCACGACTTTTTTCTTCAGAGGCCATAATCATCGCCTCTTGTGCTTTTGCTTTTTCAATATCAGCAAATCTCTTGGATTCCATGGCCTCTGCTTTTTCTTGCTCGGCCATCTTTAGAGCGGATTTCGTTTGCTCTTGAGCTTTCACTTCTCGAACTTTTTGCTCTGCGAGTTCAGACCAAATAATTTGATCTAGATTAAATGCGTTCTTAATAAAGGCCATAGTTGAATTAAAAGAAACAGCAAGTCTTCCGACTTCATCTTGAGTGTCAATATTAACTTTCGCGGAGAGATCACCATCTTTTAAGAGAGTTGCAAAACGACCAATTTCTGCAAATTGTGCGTTAATGGTAGAGATGGCATTGAAAAGAAAAAATCCAACTCCGATGGAAATAATTAAACTTGCCCCAAGCGAGAGCTTGAGAATAAACATTGCTTGAGAGATATCTTGATCATTTTTTTCAATAGCTTGGTTCATAATTTCAATTTGGGAGTTGATGAAGGGAACAAAAAGCGTGTCGAGTTCAGCAGCAGCTTTATCAAAGTTCTCCATAAAGGCATTCCCGGCACTCGGCCCTCCTTTGATATAGAGATCGGCCATTTTTTTTCCAGTATCATAAAAAGTATCAAATTTTTCTGATATCTTTTTTATTTCTTCCAGACTCTTTTGATTATTTGTTTTCGTATAATGTTGGGAGAAAACCTCAATCTTCTTTTTGAAATGAGTTGCATATCCTTCTGCCTTCACAAGTCCGTCATCAAAACCATTTGCCCCTCTGGTGGCCGAAATATCAGTAAGCCACTGTTGAACTTCGGCGACGTCATATTTTAAATCATTGGCGGCGTTGGATAAAACCAGATCGGTATTTTTAATTTCTAAACTTAGATTTTGGACTTGTGAAATCTTTACTTCTAGATAAATGGAGCTAAAAATAAGAATGGAAAAGGGTATAAGAAAGCCCAGAACGATTTTTTTCTTGAACGTCATCTTCTTAAACATGGTGGATCTCCTCAATATATATTCTCCTTTCGGAAAACTTAAGAAAAAATAAAGGAAATATCAGGTAAAAAAATTACACTTTTTCCACAAAAATTGTTTGGATGCATTCTTTTTTGGAAGGAGAAATCTTGATTCCTTAAGGCGTGCATTGTTATTCTAATAATGTAAATATTATCTATTGATCCAGCGTGGTTAGTGAAAGCCTTGAAATTTTTGAACTATTTTTAAATTTCTTTAGAGTGAAGTGACTAAAGAATAGGGTATATTGAAAATTTTTTACGTCTTGGCAGTAGTTCCCCTTTTTGAAGTCTCACTATGTTAAATTCTCCATATTTGTAGTATGGGTTCCTTGTAACTACTTTGAAGCGCTGACATTAGGTCGGCATGGGATAAAAGCATGCGGAAGAATATTTTAGTTTTGATGACGATTTTGTCCCTCTTGGTGAGTGGAATCGGTTTGGCAGCACCTGGAGCGAGTACACCTATAAATCGTGATAATTATAAAATTTTACAAGATTTTGTAAGGGCCTTAGAAGCTACCGAAAAAACAGATGAAGGTTTTCCTATTCCCCAAATAAGAAATCCTGAAGATTATCTTCGACTTGCCGAAGAATTTGAAAGGTTCATTCATTTTATTCCCGCTCAAGAAGCGTATTTACGTCATCACCCACTCATTCGAGATTTTTACCTTAAGGCCATTCTTAGAGTTATCATGGGGAGTGCTGAAAAAGTAGTAGGAGATGGAACTGGTTGGTTCAATGCGAATGTTCAAGGGGCCAATGGTCAAGAAGTCATTCGAGAATTATTAACTAAAAATCGCCTCGATAAAGAAGGTAAAGATACTTTGCGACAGCAAGTTTTAGCAATGCTTAATGGACCAACTTTTAAGGATCAAATGAAACTGGCCGTTGGATTTCCTAAAATAATGGCAGACTATCTGGATGAGGAATTTTTAAAAGAGGTAATAGCCCTAATTGCCATTTCTAAGGAACATCCAACTTACCAAGATCTTCGTCCCAATCGGTTTTTAGAAAATATTGAGAAATTATTAAACGAAGGGATTAAAAGAAAAAAAATAGTATTCGATAAAAAAATGCAAGAGAGCATTAATATCTTTAAAAGCCATATTGAAAATGATTTTTATAATGATGCAATTACCAGACTTCAAAACAAACAAGATTTTCCAGAATATTTTGGAAGAGAAGAAGAATATAGAAAAATCATTGAAATTTTAAACAAAACGGAAAAGTCTCATATCTTACTGACAGGTAAGCCCGGTGTAGGTAAATCGACTCTCATGAAAATGGTTCAAGATAATTATGTAAAAAATAATTTAAGCGTTAGGGGACTTGGACCGGCCATTATTTTTGAAATGAAAATTGATTCATTTATAAATCCTTATAATCATCTCGAGTTTAAGCAATTAATTGAAATAGCAAAATTCATTTCTACTACTACTGATCGGCATATTGTTTTGTATGTTGATGAGGCACATGTTGCTAATGAAACTATTAAGAATGCCATTAAGTCATTCTTGACGGATTCAATTTCAACTGAAGGCTCAAAAGTCCACTTGATATGGTCAACAACCTCTCAACAATCAAGACAGTTGATGTCTGATGCGGCCTTTATGCGTCGATGGAGTTTTGTGAATGTTGAAGAATTTAGTAATGAGCAATCGATAGAGTTAATTAAAAAATCTTTTTTTCCAGTTTGGAAAAATGAGTACAAGGGACTCGCTAACATTACTGATGAAGCTTATCAGTTTGCGGCTAAAATGGCACAAGTTGAGCAGTCCAGTGCCGGAAATCCAACAGGAATCAAAGAGCTCCTGGAGGCAACGATCTCTCGAAAGATGGTCGAGCTGCAATTAAAAGGACAAAAAGTACAAGGTTTATTGATCACTCAAAATGACATTATGATGTACTTGCGTGCTAATCATGGGCAAAAATTAATGGCCGGAGACCCAAATCTTCATGTTATTTTTAATCAAATGTGGAAAGAATTCGATCAGGAATATACAGGGCAAGATGGTCTTAAATCAAAACTAAAGAACGATTTGTTCCAACATTTTGCAAACCCCTTAGATCACAATATGACTTCTTTTGTTTTTGCTGGACCACCTGGTGGAGGTAAGTCATTTCTAGCAGAGCAAATGGCCGAAAAATTTTTCGATGGAGCTTTACTAACAATTAATGCTGGCGAATTAGGGCAAGGTGGAATGGCGATTTCTAAGCTTATTGGTTCTAGTGCTGGTTACGTTGGATCAAGAGAGCAACACTCTATATTAACTAAATTTTTTGCTGATAACCCAAAAGGTGGAATTATCAAAATTGAAGAAGCCGACTATCTCGCTCATGATATTATTCAATTATTTACGAATATGATCACAGATAGAAAAGTCATGGATGGCCTTGGAAAAGAGTGGGATACCGGCAAGTATATGCTGGTCATGAATACCAATGTTGGGCAGGATCTAATGATTCCCTCAAATTCAAAAAATCGAATGACTTGGGAGCAATATAATATTCGCCGTCAGGCCATTACTGAAAAAATATTGGTTAATGGAAAGCGAGTTGAAGTAGTTCGAAAAGATAAGGGAGAAGGGGTCTTTGAGCAGTTTGTTGAAAAAATTGTCATGAAATCAAACTCTCAAGCAGATACATCAATTGTTTCTCAAGAGGCCCAAAAACAGAAAAGAAGATATAAGTTTTATTACATCATGCCACCAACCCAAGAAGAACTTTTATTGTCAGCACAAAAGAAAGTTCAAAAATATGTAAAAGTGGCCAAGTCTAATTATGGAGTTAATTTAATTGTTGATCCTAAACTTGTGGAAGAGATTGTAGATATAGAGCACTTTGATTTTGAAAAAGGATATGGATTTGTTAACCAACAATTAGAAGATAAACTATTTCAGTTTTTAAATAATCATTTGCATGAAAAAGGGGCAACATATACAGCAAGCTTACATTCAAGTTCTGTTGAGTTTGAAGGACGCATACACCCAGAAAATGAATTGTGGTTGACTTCAAGTCATGGATCTAGGGTTCAAGTTGAAAAATACTCTTTGGGAGTTGTTTTAGATAACCCTGAAAATCAATGGGCCAATTCAGAAACCATGAGAGGAAAAATTAAAAATTTTGCAGCTTTAATATCTAAACATATTAAAGGGAACGAAAATCAAATTCAGGATACTAAGGAGCTTCTAAAGCTAAAAATGCAAGATTGGAATACAAGAGTCGTTATTTCTCAATTGGGTACAACTGGGAATGGTAAGACAGAGTACTTTAAGGCCATGTCCAAAACTCTATATGGAAGCGAAGAAGCGATGTTTAAAATTTCAGGAATTAATCATCCACATGATCTTGCTAATTATTTTAGACCCCCTACTGGTATTGTTGGAGGTAATGAAGAAACAGAATTTGAGCGTTGGTTTAAATCACGAATGAATGCCGGAGGCGGGGTTATTTTATTTGATGAGCTTCTTTCGTTCAAAGGGCTTCAGGGCGACAGTCTTTCAAAGAAAATAGAAGTGATTAATCAACTTTATGAATTGCTCGATGAAGGATTTTTGAGAATAGGAAATACTAAATATGATGCTCGAGGATTTGTCATTGGGATTACTGGAAATGCACTACAAGAATTTTTTGAAGGAATTGACGATACACCTGAAGCAGAAAAATTGATTAAACGTGTTTTGAAAGAAACAACTCACGAAGAGATAGTGGAGTATTTCGCAAAAATTGGAGTCGATTCTCCAAAGCTAGCTCGCTTTGGACGAATTTATCTTAATGGACCATTAGATAAAAATGTTTCATATGCAATTGCAGAATCAAAACTTCACGAAGCTTTTTCTGCAGCAGAGAAAAAAATTGGAAAATCGTTAAAAATTAAAGTTGATGATGAATTAAGCCACTCAATCGTTGATAAAGTATCAACTGTTACTCAAGGAATGAGAAAGGTAAATGAAATGGTGGATATTTTAGTGAAAGCTCCACTAGCAGGAATTTTAAGTGATCTGGATGTTGAAATTAAGTCGATCGAAGTTAAGTTTGAAGATGAACAAATTAAATGGTATGTTAACGGCAGGCGCGTTATTCTTTCTGGAGTTAGAGTTAATGTAAAGTCTGAACTTGAAGAGAGATCTTGGCAGTTTAAGGGACATGAGAAACTTGTAGATAGGACTCCACAGCTAGCGGGAAATGCAATGGATAAATCTCTTGCAGAAAGCGCTGAAGAAGTTAAATTAACGGCCATCCATGAGGTTTATGGACATTGGATGGTTGGAGTTATGCTGGAGAGAGAAAATCCTTCTGAGGCCATTAGTTTGTTATCAGGAAAAGGTTACTTAGGTTATGTTAGACCAAAACCAGATTTTTACTCTCAAAAAACGTTAACTGATTTAATGAAGAGGATTGTGACCCTTGAAGCCGGTCATCGGGCCGTTTTTCATGATGGCATCAAAGGACTTGGCGGGGGTTCTAGTCGAAGAAAAGCAGGTGCCATTCCAACCGATGATTTAGGGAAAGTTGAAGAAATTTTAAATGCGATATTAAGTAATAATTTGGTTGGCGACACTGGTGAATTCTCGGCAAAGAAAGAGAAGCAATCGGCAAAAGATGTCATGAGATTTATTGGGAAAAGAATGGCCGACGCACTTATTGAAAAAGGGCGTACAAGTGGAGAATTTAGCGAAGTTTACGATCATCTCTTAAAAGTGCGATTCGCCGATGATGTTTACTTGGATAGATATGTAAAGGAAGTTCGTTGGGAAAAGATAGGTGAAGCAAAAGAATTATTTAAATCAGCATTCGAGACTGCTTTAATTGAGGCAAGGGAGCATTTTAAAGATAAAAAAGAAAAGTCATTTTTAAAGTTACTATCCGCTGATTTATTAAAAGAGATTGAGGTTTGGACTCCTTCTCGATTAGTTGAAAATTTAAAACAAACTTCCGAGAGTGCCAAGAAAGAGAAAATGGTAAAGGCCATTAAAAATGATTGCATGAAATTGATTAAAAACTTCTTGTAAAAAAAGCTCAATAATAAAATATTTATTTTTTAGGCCATTGTGTGAAGCAATGGCCTTTTTTTTTGCACTTGCGACACATTTTAGTTGATGGCACTTTTCTCAGTCGCTTTAATTAGAGCATCTGTAATTCCTTTTTCTGAAAGTGAGTGTCCAGCGTCGGCAATGAGGTGAAATTCGGCTTCAGGGAAGGCACGATGAAGATCCCAGGCGCTCTCAGCGGGGCAAACAACATCATAGCGTCCTTGGACAATAACCGTTGGGATGTGACGAATTTTATCGATATTGTTAAGTAGGAAATTGTCTTCACTGAAAAAGCCTTTATTAATAAAATAATGGCATTCGATTCGGGCAAAAGCATCGGCAAATTCGTCGTCGCCAAATCGAGCAACGATATCGGATTCTGGAATTAATTTAGAAGTTGATCCTTCCCAGATTGACCAGGCCCTGGCTGCCGCTTTTCTAATGTTGGCATCTTCTGAAGTTAAGCGTTTATAAAAGGCACTGACAAAATCATGGCGTTCATCCAGAGGAATGGGTTTAACATACTCTTCCCAAGCGTCTGGATAAATTTTTGAACATCCCTCTTGATAGAACCAATCAATTTCTTTTTTTCTTAATAGAAAAATGCCTCTAAGAAAAAGCTCCGTACAAGAATCAGGATGCTTAATGGCATAGGAGAGGGCAAGAGTTGAACCCCACGAGCCACCAAAAACGGCCCATTTCGAAATAGATAAATGGTTTCGGAGTTTTTCAATATCACTGACAAGATCCCATGTCGTATTTTCTCTAAGATCTGCAAAGGGAGTGCTTTTTCCACATCCTCTTTGATCAACGAGGATGATTCTCCATTTTTCTGGGTTAAAATAACGACGATAATTTGGAGTAAGTCCTCCTCCTGGGCCCCCATGAAGAAAGATTACTGGTTTACCTTTTGGATTCCCTACTTCTTCAAAGTATAGCGTATGGATATTGGATACTTTTAAAAAACCTATGCTGTACGGTTCAATTTCTGGATACATCTCTTTCATTTCGGCCTCAGGAATTAGAGTTGGATAAAAAAATCGTGCATGTTATTCTACACTATATGCACAAACAAATAGAAGGATTTATTTTATCTGGGAAAAGTTTTGAATATAAAGGAGCTTCTGGTTTAAAGCTTTATGGGCAATCAGACTTTGGGCCATTTTTAGTCACGATTAATCATTTTCAAAATTATTTTTTTAAAGAATGCCAGCATTTGGGATCTTTTAAAAGCTTAGACGGACTAAGTGTAGAGAAAATTTTTTGTCACAGTCATACTGAACTTATGCAAAAAATGAAAAGATATGAGGAATCTGGATTACGCACGTATGAAGCAGATGTTCGCCCACTTGAGCGCTACTTAATGGATCAAGGCATTTATGCACAGGTCACTATTTCAGGTGGGGCATTATTTAAGAACGGCATATGGACATTTGTAGATCCCAAAATTGAAAAAGGTAATTATTATCCACAATGCAGAATTTTTTCATTTGATATTGAGACCGGAAAAGATGGACGATTGTACTCGCTGGCCTATTCATTTCACACCGGAAATTCAAATCAATCGAATGAAGATCAAGTCTTTATGTTGGGTGAAGATATTTCGAATGAGCAAGTTAAGTTTTGTAAATCAGAAAAAGATATTCTGCTTTTATTTCAAGAGGCAATGCAGAGACTTGATCCGGACATTGTGACCGGTTGGAATGTGATTGGTTTTGATTTTCATTTTTTAGAAAAGAAATCACATGAACTGAAAACACCATTAATATTAGGAAGGAACTCAGTACCTTTTGAGATGTACCAAAATGCACGCCAAGAGTGGAAATTGAACCTAGAGGGTCGGGTTGTCATTGATGGACCTTGGGCCTTAAAGACTAATTTTTTCTCTTTTGAAAGTTATAAACTTAACAGTGTTGCAAAATCTCTTTTGGGTGAATCCAAAGATATTGATGATGACGAAGTTTATGACAAATGGGAGGAGATAGAGCGAAGATTTAGAGAGGATAAATGGGCATTGGCGCGTTATAATTTAAAAGATGCTCAATTGGTATTGAATATTTTTGCGAAAACTAAACTTTTAGATCTACTTTTAAACCGTTCACTCATTTCAGGATTATTGCTCGATAGAGTTGGTGGATCGACAGCAGCATTCGATCATTTCTACCTTCCAGCTTTGCATAGTTTTGGATATGTGGCCCCAAATGTTTCAGACGTCGAATGGATGAGACAATCCAAAGGAGGATTTGTTGTAAATCCGAAGGTGGGAATGCATGAAAATATTTTGGTTATGGATTTTAAAAGTCTTTATCCAACTTTGATTCAAACTTTTCTAATTGACCCACTTTCCAGAGTGGAAAAGTCGGTTAATCCTTTAGTTACACCGGTAGGACTGATTTTTTCTCGCACTCAACATATTTTACCAGAAAAAATAAGAGAATTACTAGATAAGAGATCGAAGGCCAAGGCCCAAAATAACAACAATCTCTCTCAAGCGATAAAGATTTTGATGAATAGTTTCTATGGGGTAATGGGGTCTAGTGGATGCCGTTTTTACCATGAAGAACTTCCCGATGCTATTACAGGTTCTGGGCAATGGCTTTTAAAAATGGTTATCCAATATTTAAATGAATTAGGCCATGAGGTTGTGTATGGCGATACGGATTCACTTTTTGTGAAACTTGCCTCCTTTGAAAAATACAGTGATGAAGGGAAAAAGTTGGTAATCAGCGTGAATCAGTTTTTAGAAGAGAAATTAAACAATGATTTTCAAGTTCAATCAATGTTAGAAATTCAATATGATAAATTTTTTAAAAAGCTGCTTTTATTTTCTACTAGAGGACCAGGGGATGGTGCTAAGAAAAGATATGCAGGGGTGATGCTTCTGGAAACAATCGAGGGAGTCAAGGAAGAGTTGATTCTTACAGGTATGGAGTATGTTCGATCTGATTGGAGTTCTTTGGCACGCCAATTTCAATTTGAGCTTGTAAGAAGGGTTTTTCAAGGAGAGGAAATAGACACCTATATTGAAAAAACTCTTAAAGATTTGTTAGATAAAAAATGTGATCATTTATTAATTCTTAGTAAACGCCTTACTAAGCCTATTGAGGAATATGTGAAAAATGTTCCTCCTCATGTTAGAGCAGCTAAAATTCTTTTTGAGAAAAAAGGAATATTAAAGAGACGGCCACAATATGTAATGACTTTAAGAGGAGCAATCCCAATTGAGCTTCCGCATGATGATATCGATTATGACTATTACATTGAGAAACAAATTGCCCCTATCGCAGATAGCATTCTGGCCCTTTTTGATCAGAGGTTCAAGCGTTTCACAGAGACTCAGCTTTCCCTATTTAATTAAAGGTTTTAAAATAACAAACTTTCCGTTAGCATTATGTGATGGGAAAAAACACATTATTCTTAAAAAATATTTTTCTGAACCTTTATCGGGCGGCGATTCTTTTTTATCAGAAAAAGGGAACAACGCTGGCTTCTTCATCCAGTTTTTATGCTCTTATTACGGTTGTTCCCTTTGTTTTGCTTATGGTGAGAGGAGTTGGTTACTTTCTAGGAAACCTTAATAGGACTCAGAAATATCTTTTTATAATTGGTGAACAATTTTTTCCAGATGTTGCTCCTGAACTTTTACTTAAGATACAAGCTTTAATAAAAGGCCCCCTTTTTGCTGGGACTAATTTTACTTTATTAAATTTTATGTTCTTGGCAGTTACAATACTAACTTTTTTAAATTCTATTTGGATGGGGATTTACTTTATTACAGGAGATAAGAATATTCTTTCTCTATGGAAGATTTTAAAGGGGTTTGTCATTATTGGAATGACTCTATTGATGATTGGTCTTATTTTTATTTTACCTCCTGTCATTATTTTCATTATTAAATTTGTACAATCCAATTATCTTACTCGTTTTATTTACGATAATTTTGAATTTCTAAGGCCTCAGCTAAATTTCTTGTTAAATATTAACTTAAAAAAATCTTATTGGCTTAATTCCAATATTCTTCATATTACCGTCCTTATTGCTTATTTCACTGTCCTTTATCGCTGGCTTTTCCTCTGGAAAATTAAATTAAGCGAAGCTTTTGTCGCAGCTTTGACATTTTCGTTTTCTGTTTTTTTGGGAAAATCCCTCTTTTGGATTTATATCTATTATGTTCGGGCAGGTTTGATGAGCAATTATGGTGACTTTTATACTTCAGTTGTTGGTGTTGTATGGCTTTTTTATCTAATGTGCTTCTTTTTTTACGGGGCCTGCGTTTGTCATGTCTATAAAGAAAAACGAGAGTTGGAGATCGCAAAATGATGATCATTAGATCGCTTTTAAATCTTTATGTCTGTGCGCTTATTTTAGATGCCATTTTTAGTTATTTTCCAGATTTAACTAAATATTTATGGAGACGAAAGCTTAAGCAACTTTGTGATCTTAGCTGCGATCCAGTGAGAAAGCGGCTTCCACCTCATCTTCCTTTTGATTTTTCACCATTGCTAGTCATTTTGATTATTAATCTTTTCATGTTTCTTTGGTAGAAAGACTTGTCAAAAAAGGTTTTTTAATTTTACAATAATTACTGAGATTAAAAGTGTTTCCATCATAGGATTTGATAGGATAAATATGAACGAGTCAGATTTAAGCTTAGATACTCTTTTACAAGAAACGTTAACACTCACTGAATATTTGAGAGTTAATCAACCACCCACTTCTCCAGGGGGGCAGATTCAGCAATCTTTTTTAGCAGAGACTCTTGATGAAGATTATCTTTATGATCTAGCAGACAGTCTTTTAAGTGACAAACTTGATGGCGATGTAGATAAGCGAGTTCGAGAAGTTGTGCCTTCTAGTCGGACACTACCTGAGTCTCCAGGCATTATTTACAGAATTGATAATGGTGTAAGCACTTTCTGTGTACGAGGGTTCTCGGTTGCGAACATTAAGCAATCGTTTGTCGACTTAGAAGATCCTGATTCCTCTAAACGAATTATTTTAAAAATGAGTCTTGAAGATAACTCAAATTCAGTTGAATTTTTTGAAACAAAGAATTTTGAGTTGGCCGAGGCCATTCGTGAGCAAATTATTAACCGGCGTTTTCCTCATCAAGAAGATTCTGTCTGCAATATAAGTGACCCAGGATTTAGTTGGTGGATGAATATTGAAAAAGATAATAATGGAAAAGATACTCACGGTCGCTTTGAGATTTTCTTTCGTTCTCATGGGATTAATCGAGCTGAAAAATACATACAGCTTGGTCCTATTGGAGATGGTGGAGTTGCAGCGTTACGTATGAATCAAGCACGCACACTTTTACGCAGCTCATTCCCTATAAGTGAATTTTCTTGTGATGATAAAAGTTTTGCTGTTGCTTCCCTAAAACCTGAGCATTCAAGTTTTTTATCATTTAAAAATATATTTTTAGAGGGAGTGAATCAAACAGAGCTAGAAAATTTTCCCGATAACAGTGTTGGACGAACTTTGTTCTATTACTTTCATGAATTGGCAATTGTGAGAAAGTTTTGGATTGAAGTCAAAAGCAAGCTCGGCTAAAATAAGTTAAAACAGGATGTTTTGTTTTATTTAACGACAGGATGTTTGCTTGGAATTTTCATTCGATCGCTCAAACGATGCACAATCACAACAAGGCCTAGATCGGGCAATCTCACCTGATGAGGGAGTTGATCCGTCAACTATAGCCAATGAGCGCTTGCGAAAAGCAATCGAGCGCAATCGGGCCCGCCAAGCCGAAAGAAACCGCAATCAACCTTCTCCAAATATACCTCCCTCAAATCCACGAGCAGAAACTCAGCAGCAGGCATCGTTCTTTGATAGACAACCGGCCCAAACGGTAGAACAGGCGCCAGTTCAAGAAAATCAGGCAGAAGTCCTTCGTGAAACAGCACCGCCAAGGCCTCGGGTTCAAGAAAGAGTTCAAGCGGCCAGCGAAGTAAGATCAAATACGGTTATAACCCGCAGAAGTGTGGCACGACCGGATGAAGCTGATTTTGCTCCGGCCAAAAGGGCCCCTCGAAAAGTGGCCAGTCAAATTAGCTACACAACGACAACGGGTCGAAAAAAATCAAAACCATTGGATCCGGCCATTACAGGCTATCTTCTTAAAGGGTGTTGGATTTTTTGTGTGATTATGATTTTGAGATTGATTTTTGCGAGTGGAGGTGTCACTGATTATTATTCTCGCCGATCAGTTTTTAGTGATCGACTTCATGAACTCGATAGAATTAAAAAAGAAAATATGCAATTGGTACACGAGATTGAGCGCATGCAAAGTGATTCTTCCTTCCAGAAAAAGTTAGTAAGAGATAATTTGGGATTTATTGCCTCTGATGAATTTTTAGTATTATTTCCGAAAGAGAAGTCGATCCAGTAAATAAGAGTTTATCAGCAAGTTTTAAATTTTTACCAAATGGTGCATCTGTTCGTATTTCAAGTACGAACTGAGCATTATAAGTCCCTGTACGATAAATAAGGGGAGGTTCTGTTCTTCCAGGATGAGCGGGAACATTTTTTTCCAAACCCACGATTTTCAGATTGTTATCCAGAAAAATAATATCGAGATTAAAATATGTATCAGGCATCCAGAAACGCCTCTGCCCCATATCGGGATTTACGAATAGCATTCCTTGATTTTTTTTAAATTGAGCAGGTTTTAATCCGCTGAGTCCTTGCATGTGCTCTTTACGGGTTGTGGCCAGATCAATCGAAAGGCTTTGACCGTAAGGGTTTTTCATTGAAAAACGATCTTTTCCCCATGAAAAATCACTAAATAATGCCAATACGATCAGCAGATTTTTAATGAGCTTTAGGGTGTTCTGAGATATAGTGATCATGTTCAATTCCTTATGTTCTAGGGAAAATTGTCATCAATTTTATGGGAGAAATCAATGGCCAGCGCGATCAAGGGATTAATGAGATCACATCATTGTGGTGAACTCAAAGCAAGTGATATTGGAAAAAATGTCACACTTTGCGGTTGGGTTAATAAATATAGAAATTTGGGTAGTCTACACTTTATAGACTTACGTGATAAGTTTGGTGTGACTCAATTGGGTTTTGTTAATTTTCAGGGAAATAGTGACGAGTTAAAAAAATGCTCACTCGAGTCGGTCATTTTAGCTAAAGGTGTGGTTGTCGCACGTCCTGCAGAGGCACAAAACGCTAATATGGAAACGGGAGCTGTAGAGGTCCAGGTCACTGAACTACAAATTCTTTCTCGTTCAGATGTTGATAGTATTCCCTTTTTACCTTTTGGGTCAGTTGAGGCAACAGAAGATCTTAGATTGAAATATCGATATTTAGATTTGAGGACTAAAAAATTGCAGGACATTCTTTTACTTCGTTCGCGAACGATGAATAAAATACGTTCACTCCTTATTGATGAAAATTTTGTCGAGGTCGAGACACCGATACTTTACAAATCAACTCCAGAAGGAGCACGCGACTATATTGTTCCCTCTAGGGTTCATCCTGGACAAGTCTACGCACTTCCACAATCTCCACAAACTTTAAAGCAGTTGTTGATGATTGGTGGTACTGATAAGTACTTTCAGATCTGTCGCTGTTTTCGCGATGAGGATTTAAGGGCCGATCGTCAACCTGAATTTTCACAAGTTGATATTGAAGTCTCATTTTCGACCCAAGAATATATGAAAAATCTTGTTGAAAAAATATTGAAAAAAATTTTTGATCTTGGAGATAACTTTACCCTTCCAATGATGACTTATAAAGAAGCAATGGATGTGTATGGATGTGATAAGCCTGATGTCCGTTTCGGTTTAAAGCAAATGATTGTGACTGAGTTTTTTAAAGATTCAGAGTTCGCGACATTTTCTACAGTTGCCAAGTCTGGGGGACTTATTAAAGCACTTTTTGTTCCTGAGTCCATGGGGCAATTTACGCGTAAAGATACGGACTCTTTTGTTGATATCGTAAAACCTCATGGAGGTAAAGGCGTTGCCTTTTATAAGATTTCTAAAGGAGAGAGAAGCACGGGAATTTCAAAATTCATTACAGATGATATTGAAAAGAAATTATTTTCCCTATCGGAACTTAAAGAAGATGGAACATGGCTTTTCTTTGCAGACTCCGATGCTTCTGTTGCTCATGCAAGTGCAGACGCTTTAAGGAGAAATCTTGCAAGCAAGTTAAATCTTTTAGGTTCTGGAAAAGCTTTTCTTTGGGTTTATGATTTCCCTCTTTTAGAGTGGAATGATGGACGCTATACTGCTTGTCACCATCCCTTCACAATGCCTTCGCGAGAAAAACTGGATGTCTTTATGAGTGCGGATCATAAAGATCCCAATGGGCCACTGAGAACACTTACAGCAGAGGCTTACGACGTCGTATGCAATGGATATGAAATTGGCGGGGGATCAATACGCATTTATGACCAAAGTGTTCAAGACAGAATGTTTCAAGTTTTAGGTTTCACTCCTGAGGAAACTAAAAACCAATTTGGATTTTTTATTGAAGCTCTAAAATATGGGGTACCTCCTCATGGTGGATTGGCCTTTGGGTTGGATCGCTTGATCATGATCTTGACAGGGAGTGATTCTATTCGCGATGTTATTGCTTTTCCTAAAACAACTTCGGCCAGTGATCTGATGTCACAAGCACCTTCGCGGCCAAGTGAAGCTCAGCTTAAAGAACTTCATTTTAATTGGATAAAATAAGATATCATCCCCAAGGTATTGATTATCAAAGTCCTTGGGGCATAATTCATTATGCAATTCTTAGTTTTTATCAATTATTCTAGTGAAATAAAATAATAGATACTTCTCATTAGTTAAAAGAAAAATGTTTTTTCTTTTGAAGGAGGTATCTTTATGAAATCAAAGGTAGATATTGGAATTGATGAAAAGCATCGAGAGGAAATTGCGAATGGCCTTTCTCATTTTTTAGCAGACTCATACACCCTCTATTTAAAAACACATAATTATCATTGGAATGTCACTGGTCCAATGTTCCAACCTCTTCATGTAATGTTTGAGGGACAATATAACGACCTCGCTGTTGCGGTTGATGAAATTGCAGAAAGGATAAGAGCTTTAGGAATGAAAGCTCCTGCTTCCTATAGTGAATTCATGAAATTAACTGTAATCAAAGAATGTGTAAATGAAGTCAGTGCAACTCAAATGATTTCAGATCTGGTACTAAGTCATGAAGCAGTTATTAGAACAGCTAGAAGAATTTTTTCTATAGTGACCGAGGCCCATGATGAACCAACAGCAGACCTAATTATTCAGCGACTTCGAGTTCATGAGAAAACAGCTTGGATGCTAAGAAGCATGTTAGAATAAAAATTATGATGCCATTTTTTTATCAAAGCTTTCATCCTCATCTTTCTTGATTGTTTCAAGAAGGGTGAGTTGAAATTCTGTTCCGAAATCTTCATCGGAAGCATGTTTTTGATCGTAATCGACTTTGGTTTGTGAAAAGAGGTCGGCCAGACTTTTTTGATCCTCTCGAAAAAAAGAAAGTGCAAAGAGAAATGATCCCATCATTGCACAAAAAAAGTATGCCAGTGCTCTTTTCATTGATTGAACAATCGTCATTTCTCTTTTGTCATAAGTTGCAACCTTAATCCCAAAGACGGTTTTTCCCAAAGTACGACCATTTGTTACAAAATAGAATACAGAAAAATAAGCAAAAGTTAAAGACATCAGGGTAATTGAAGAAAGAGCTCCTAATCTATGGATTAAAAAAAGTTGCATATGAAGTGGAAAAGAGAAAAAAACGGTTTTAAGAAAATTTGTAAATGAGGCCATTAGAAAATAATTGGTAATGACTATAATGAAGAGATCCATTGTTAAGGCATACACACGTTTTTTTAAGAGATCATTCTTGTATAACATTTCATCCTCCAAGGCACTTGATTTGCTTATCGAGTGTCTTGGAGAAAAAGATTAATGTGTTTTAAGCAGGCAAAAAGTATCTCTTAGTGCAGTTCTAGTTGGTTTTTTAATTGATTGAGTTTAATGAGGGCATCAATCGGAGTCATTTTTAATACATCTAATTTAGCGAATTCTTTTTCGAGCTCTTTAAGATAGGTTGGGACTTCTTCTGTTTTTAAATCATCTAAAAAGCAGAGTTGGGCACTTTTATTTTTAAGTGGAGTTTTTGGTTCAAGTACTGGAGGGTGATGATTTTTTTCCAAGAGGTGTAAGATTTCTTGGGAACGATCAAGAACACTTTTTGGAAGTCCGGCCAGTTTCGCAACGTAAATCCCAAAACTTTGAGATGCCGGCTTTTCAATTAATCGATACAGGAATTGAACGTTTCCTTTGTGGTTAATCGTTTCAACCGTTAAGTTTTTTGCGGCGGGATTTTTTTCTGCAACATCAATAAGTTCATGGTAGTGAGTTGCAAAAAGAGTGAGGGCGCGAGTTTCTTGAATGAAATGCTCAACCAGTCCCCAAGCAATTGAGAGCCCATCGTAAGTTGAGGTTCCGCGACCAACTTCGTCTAAAATGATTAATGATTTATCTGTGGCGTGGCGAAGGATTTCGGCCGTCTCGGCCATTTCAACCATAAAGGTCGATTGCCCCTTGAGGATGTCATCACTCGCACCTAGCCGACTGAATAAGAAATCACAAAGTCCGAGTCTTGCAGATCTTGCAGGAACAAAAGAGCCCATTTGGGCAAGGAGTTGAATGATTGCTACTTCTCTCATAACCGTCGTTTTACCGGCCATGTTCGGGCCAGTAATGAGACCAAAATACACATTACTATCAAGGTGAAGATCGTGACAGACAAATTGATCCTTAATTAAAGATTTAATTAAGGGATGAAAGCCCTCTTCAATATGGAGAATTTGATTTTTTCTCTCGATAATGGGGCGGGTAAATCCTTCTTGAAGGGCCATGCTTGCCAAACTTTGAAAGATATCGATCATGGCAATATGGGCAGACATTGTCATTATAGAGAGTCTGAGTTCATGTACAGTGGTGATAAGGTCTTTAAAAATTTCTCTCTCAAGTTTTTCTAGTTTTGATTGGGCCGTAATTGTTTCTTTTTCTAATTGAGTAAGTTCTGGAGTCGTATATCTTTCTGCATTAACTAAAGTTTGGCGACGTTCGAAATTCTCAGGGATTTTTGTCGTACTACCTTTGGATACTTCGATAAAAAATCCAGTGACATTGTTGGATTTGATTCGAAGCTTTTGGATTCCGCTTTCTGCCCTTAAGCGTGTTTCCATATTAATTAGCTCTCCACCAACATTTAGATGAAGTTGCGATAAACGGTCGCGCTCCTTATGAATACCTGTGCGGATTAGATTTCCTTTTTCAAGGCTTGCTCCTATTTCATCATTGAGAGTGCCTGCAATGGTTTGGGCCAGTAAAGAAAGCTTTTTAACTTCTTGGATGGAAAGTTCTGATTTATTTGGCAGATTTTGATTAATGAGAAGCAAAGCTTCATAAGCTTGGATGGCCACAGATAAATTAATTAAATCTGTTGCAGAGCCCTTGTTCATGGACACTTTGGCAAGTATGCGTTCAATATCTCTTATTTTTGAAAGTTCAATTTTTTGTTCTTTAATTAAAGAATCGTTTTGAATGAGAGATTCAATAATATCTAATCGCTCTTTGATTTGATTTTCATCGTAAAGAGGTGATGAGAAAAGAGTTTTTAGTAAACGCGCCCCCATGGCCGTCTCAGTTTTGTCAAAAAAACCAAGAAGGGACTCTTTATAACGTTCTCTGGTTTTAGGAAGAATCTCCAGACCAGTTAGAGTTGGTAAAGTAACTTTCATCATCCCGGTATTTGAAATCATTTTAAAAGGACGAATGTGCATGAAATTTTCCACGACTTGGGTCGAGCACACATAAAAAGCAAGGGCGCCAACGGCCGAGAGAATATCTTCGTCGAGTTTTAAAATTTTATCGCGCTTATGGCCAGGGATGAGTCGCTCAATATAAATTTCAGAAAATTTAGGATTAAAGTACTCGAGACTTAAGTGAGTTTTTAAAATACCGTAGTGAGTGAGTAGGTTTTCAATTTCGGGTAATTCATCCCACTGTCCCATGAAAGTTATGTATTCTCGAGGAGCTATTAAGCGGAGTCCTTCAATAAAATCTTCACTATTTTGGTACTTATATCCTCGGAAGTCACCGGTGGTAAAATCGAGGGCCACTAGAAAGTGATCATTATTTTTTTTAAAACTCGAGACCATGTAGCGATGTTCGTTTCCTTGTGTCTTGTCAAGATCAAAGGGCATCCCAGGGCTTACGACTTGAGTGACTCCGCGCTTAACTATTCCGACGGCCTCTTTGGGGTCCTGGATTTGTTCACAAATGGCCACTTTTAAACCAAGATTGGTAATGCGGTCTATATAAGTGGAAGCTGCATGATGAGGGATTCCGGCCATGGGAATTGGCATTTCACCCACTTTTCCTCGATGGGTAAGGGTAATGTTCAGAATACGAGAAGTCTCTCGCGCATCTTCAAAAAAAACTTCGTAGAAGTCTCCCATACGAAAAAGAAGTAGAGTGTCGGGATAGTTCCTTTTTATTTGAAAGTATTGCTCCATCATGGGAGTGAGTTTTATGCCTGAGTCGATGATTTTTTGTAGGTCTTTTAATGACACAATTTAATCCTTCAGAAGGTACTTGATGAATAGAGTCAACTGTAGCAAGGATTGATTGACTTCGTAAAGGTTTGATGGAGTGAATAAGAAAAAATAAATACTTAAAATTATAAGAATTTGAGAGGTATAATACGATAAGTTTGTGGTCCGTCTTTACCATTAGGAAATGTTTTGAAATTACGTCAGTATGCAATTATTTTTTTCTTTGTCTTTACGTGTATGGGGCTGGCCCTCATTTCTCGCTATGGGCATTTTGATGATTTCGGAAAGAATCAAGCGATTCCTAAAGGCAAACCAGGGCATGATCAACTTGATGAGAGTTACTTTCTAAATGTGACTTATTTTTCGGTGAAAAACTCAAGACCTGTATTGCAGCTAGATTCTGTAGAATTGAGTTTGTCTTCAATTGATGGAGTTGTGATTGGCTTTAATCCCAACGGTATAATTTATCGTTATGATAAAAGTGGAAATCCTCTAAGCCCGATTTATTTTCAATCAAAGAATTCCCGTGCATTAATGAAGCAAAAAGAAGTTTACTTAGATAATGATGTTGAAATAAAAATGGATGACACGAATCTTCATGCAGATAAAGTGACAATTCTCTCGAATGGAGAAACACTGCTTGCTTACAATAATGTCAAAACTATAAGCACTATTCAAAAAACGAATGATCAAATTTTAGTCGATTCAGTGAATGCCATCTATCGTCCCAAAGAGCAGTTCTTCGAATACCGGAATAAAGTTTCTGGAGTCATAAAGCGTAAAAGGGAATATGAGGAGAGCATTTCATTTAAAGCAGACCTGTTGACAGTCAATGGCCCGAAATTATTAGCAGAAATGAGGGGAAATGTTTCTCTTAAAAAAGAGAATTTGGATGCTTTTGCTCATCGAGGAGAGGTCTTTTTAGAAAACTACAACAAAAGACTCAAGTATTATGCTCTTTATGACGATGTGAGATTACAGGAGAAGCTTCTTCAGAATGGGAAAACACTCATTCGCAAAGCTTTTTCTGAAAAATTAGAAGGATTAATGAGTGATAAAAAGATAATACTGACGGGTCTTCCCAAAGTTTTTCAAGATAAGGATGTCATTAAAGGAAATAGGATTATTATAAAAGAGAATGTTGAAACGGTAGAAGTGGATGATGCTAATTCCAACATAACATTAGAAAAAGAAAGAAAATAAATAAGGTTAAGATAAGGTCAGCGAATTATGGAACAAATAAAGCTAGAAGCTTTTCATTTAAAAAAAACTTACGTTGGACGCACGGTTGTGAAAGATGTGAGCATCTCAGTTTCTCAAGGGGAAATCGTTGGACTCTTGGGTCCAAATGGAGCAGGGAAGACGACTTCATTTTATATGATGGTTGGTTTAGTAAAAGCTGACGAAGGAAGAATTACATTAAATGATATCGATGTAACGGAGTTACCGATTCATAAGCGAGCTCTTAGTGGTATTGGTTATTTGCCACAAGAGGCTTCCGTTTTTAGAGATCTTTCAATTGAAGAAAATATTATGGCCGTTTTAGAAAATAGAGATCTTTCTCGTCGAGAAAGAAAGGCCTTAATGGAATCCTTAATTCAGGATTTTAAATTAGATCATGTGCGAAAGTCTAAGGGTTCTGCCCTTTCAGGGGGCGAGCGCAGACGAGTTGAGATTGCCCGAGCACTGGCCCTTGAGCCAAAGTTTGTTTTATTGGATGAACCCTTTGCGGGTGTTGATCCTTTGGCCGTTGCTGATATTCAAGCTCTCATAGAGGGATTAAAGAATAGAAATATAGGTGTGTTGATCACTGATCATAATGTTCGCGAGACACTTGGGATTGTCGATCGTGCCTATATTATGAATAGCGGAGAACTACTTGTTAGTGGAAAACCAGAAGAATTAATTAACGATGAGAGAGCAAGGAAGTTCTACTTAGGAGAAGAATTCAGGATGTAATTCGAAGGCACAAGGTAAGACTATGGCCGTGAAAATGTCCCAAGGGTTAAAGCAGACACAAAATCTAGCAATGACTCCACAACTACAGCAAGCAATAAAATTGCTTACCCTCACTCATCTGGAGATGACCAATGTCATTGCCGAAGAGATGGTTGAAAATCCCATGCTCGAGGAAGTTGAGGGTGTTGGAGACGTAGAGGTTGTTAATGAGGAAACTCGTGAGGCGACCTCTGATGATTTCTCTGAAGCACCTTTAATGAAAGAAAAAGATGATTTTGATTGGGACTCCTATGCCGATTCATTTAATTCTAATTCTTCCGCTCCAAACATGGCCAATCCATCATCTGATTCAGATGAAATGCCCGGCTATGAAAATATTGTCTCAAAATCCATGACTCTTGCGGAGCATTTGGAATGGCAATTAAAAATGGAAAACTTGTCTGATCAAGAATGGAAATTGGCCCATTTGATTATCGGTAATATAAATGATGATGGTTACTTAGAATGCAGCTTTGATGAGCTGATTGAAGAATCAGGCCTAGAGCGATCAATTGCTTTTGATATTTTAGAAGTTATACAAAGACTAGACCCCGTCGGTTGTGGTTCCGTAAATTTACAAGAATGTTTATTGGCCCAGGCCCGAATAGCAGAAGAGAGATCACCTTTATTGGAAAAAATCATTCGTGATCACCTTGAAGACTTACAAAGTAAGAATTTTGAAAAAATATCAAAGGCCTTAGGTGTGAGTTCTGAGCAGGTAAAAAAGACGGCTCTTCTATTGCAGAATTTTCATCCCAAGCCAGGGCGGTTAATCGCAACCCCTGATACACATTATATCTTACCGGATATTTTTGTCGTGGAAGTCAGTGGAGAGTTTGTCGTTCAGGTGAACGATGAAGGAATACCTCGACTTAAAATCTCTAAGCTCTATCAAGAAATGATCAAAAGAGGGGCCGGGCATAAAACAGATGAGGCAAGCGAGTTTGTTAAAGAAAAACTCAGATCTGCTGAATGGTTAATTAAATCAATTCAGAATAGACAAAAAACCATTGAGAAGGTGGCAAAGGCCATTGTGGCCAAGCAACAAGAATTTTTCAAAAAAGGATCAAAATTCTTAAAGCCCATGGTTCTTAAGGATGTTGCTAATGAAATTGGAATGCATGAATCGACAGTTTCTCGTGTGACCACGAACAAATATATGCACTCACCTCTTGGGACATTCGAACTAAAGTATTTCTTTAATACAGGAATAGGGGGGAAAGACGGTGGGACCGATATTGCCAGTGAGGTTTTAAAGATAAAAATTAAGGCCATTTTTGCAGGTGAAAACCCACTGAAACCATTATCAGATCAAAAAGTAGTCGAGATTTTAGCTAAAGAAAATTTAACGGTTGCACGAAGAACAGTTACAAAGTATCGCGAGATGCTGGGAGTTCTCCCATCATCAAAACGAAAAGAGAAAAACTAGTACTTTTAGGAGTTAAAGGTCGTTTATGAAAATTACAACATCATTCCTGCATTTAGAGCACACACCAGCACTTGACGAAAAAATTAAAGAAACGTCTGAAAAACTCGCTAAGTTTTTTAATGATAAAGGAACAATCAAGTGGTCTTGTTATGTAAAAAATGGGGAGCATTTTGCTGAAATTTATTACCATGCGCCTCATTGCGAGTATCATGCTAAGGCGTGGTCAGACAATCTCTACCATAGTATTGATATGGCCGTAGATAAGATTGAAAAACAAGCTTTTAAGAAAAAAGATAAATATAATAAGATCCACAGAGATAAGGCCGATATCATTATTTTAGAGCCTGCAGATGCTTGGATGGATCATGATGATGAAGACGTCGCTTAGCGTTGTCTGAAAATTTCATCGATATCAAAAAAGCCTTTCTTTGGTGTTTTTAATCCATAAACAATACCATTAATGATTAGGAATCCAGAGTCATGAGATTTTTCTTTTAGACTTTTATGAACCCAGTGAAGAATCGCGCCATCGGGAGAAGCGGGATAGCGCTGGGTTTCCCTGTTAGAAGTTATATAATCACCACACGCTTCAAATGTTGCGCCATTAGATACTTCTGGGATAGCTCCAAAGCTTTGATTGTAAATGACTTCAATAGTATCGGAGTTGTTATCTCCAATTTGAACTTGGTAGTGGTCATGCCCATTTTTATCAGGATAAGTATAAAGGAGCACTCCCTTGATATGACCTCGGTTTTGGTATTGGTTTTGAGTTTTAGATTTCCAATTGAGAACTTCTGAATTGTTAATCTCGAGCACTTGTTTATTTGTGAAGCAAGTCATTTCTGAAGGAAATTCAGAAGAAGAGATGCTAAAACTTAAGAACAGTGAAAGAGAGGCCATGAGTCGTTTCATTTTTACATCCTATAAAAACGCATACTTTCTAAAGTTAAGTACTATTCCTTTATTTTAATTAAGATCAAATAAATCAAAAGGTTTTATTAGATAGGCAAATATAGACAGAAAAAGAAAGAGGCATAGCTGAGTATTTAGTTTTTAAGAGATTATTTAGAAAAACTAGACCATAAATCCGAGTAAATACTAGTAAGAACTTCACGAAGTCTTGTGAATGTCTTTTATTAATTATAATGAACCAATAGAATTATATGTTTAATTTTTAAGCGTGATTGCTTTAATTTGGGATTTATTATGAAATGGGTTTGTCTGCTGCTTTTTTGCTTTTTTGTAGAAACTATTCAGGCTAAAAATATTTGCTCCGTCACTATTAATTCTTCCGAAGAAATCGAACTTTTTAAAAAGGAATTGCGAGGGGTCCCAGATACTCAATTCATCGAATTAGTCCCGCCATCTTCGGCAACGTATCAATCAAATTGGTTTACCAAGGTCTGTCAATCAGGTGTTCAGTGTGATGTTTTAATTATTTCGGGTCATTTCGGAGGGACATTTTTTGGGCAATCAGGGTATCGGCTTGAATCTGATACTATGGAGAGTTTGTCTTGTTCAAATACTTGTGACGGTATTTTTAAAAGACCGAAAGAAGTCTATCTCTTTGGCTGCAATACACTGTCTACAAAAGGACCAGATGAACGAACACCGGAACAATATTTACAGGTTTTGCTCTCACATGGATTTAATAGGGAAATGGCCGAAAGAATAACGGTTCTTCGCTATACGCCTCTTGGTGATAGCAATAAAGGAAGAATGGAGAGAGTCTTTAGTGGAGTGAAAAATATTTATGGCTTTTATTCTATTGCCCCAACAGGATCAAATATCACAGACATTTTAGGAACATATTTATTACGTCTTGGAAATTATTCGGACATTTTAAATGATTTCCAAGGAAACAATACCTCAATAGGACCTTCTTTGTGGGTGGATAAAAGTCTTGAAATTAATTCTTCAGTAACGTCAGGACTTAAGGGAGAAATTCTGCATGGTCAAGTTTGCGAACTCCTCTCTCCTCAAACAAGCAAGCTAGAGAAGTTAAAACGCATTAATGAGTTATTGAATTCTGATGAAAGACTCACTCATATGATCAATATTGAAAAAGTCATTAGAGAAGTAGGTATAAAAGCAAATTCCACAGAGGAAGAAAAGCTTCTCAAAAGAATCAAAAATAATATAGTTGCAAAAAAAGAACTACTAATGGCCATGCAATATGTCGATTTTAGTTTCGATATTACTTATCGTTTTATCCAATTAGGGGCAGAACTTTCATGGTTAAGTGCTAAAGAAAAACAGACCCAAATTGAACTCGGTATTTTGGGACTTTTAAAGAGAAAGAATTTAAGAATTAGTGACAAAGATTTAATATGCTCACTAGATTTAAAAATGAGCCAACTTTCCTTGGGACAAATAAATTTAGAAGGTCTCTATAGTAACTCATACTATGTCTCCACTCTTGATTGTCTGAATGCTAAATCACTTCCGATCCTAGAGGAGCTTTCTCGGGTAATATTAAAAGGTGAGAGAAAGGCGGCATTTGAAGCAGTGATCATTTTAGGACGAAAAAATGTTTTTAATGATGAAATTAAAAAGAATCTAATTTTGGCCCTGAAAAGACCAGGAATGGAAGCAGTAACTTATCCAATAGGTAAATTCATTCAATTAAGCGACAAGGAATGGATGAATGAGCTTCTCACATACCTAGAGAATAATGAAGTAGGTCCTGGCATCGCGTATGTGTTAGCAAAATTGAAACCACAATCTCAAGAGATTCAATTGAAATTAGTCCAGGCATTAAAGATTGAGGCTTTGGGAAACAGTGCTAGTTATGCTTTAAGAGAATGCCGTCCAAAAAGCAAACAAGTAAAAAGAGCAATTAAAAGTTTAGCGGAACAAGGAAATCGCTTTGCACGAGAATTGGTGAAAAACCTAGGGATTTAGCAAAGAAAAAAGAATCGTTATTTTGCTCCAATGAGTTTTAAGACCTTTTCTTGAAAGGTAGCCTCATCAAATGGCTTTTGTAAGAAGTTTTTCACTCCCATGGCCACTGCTTTCTCCAGGGTGGTTTTCTCAAGAGTCCCTGAAACGACAATGATACTATTTTTTTGATTAAGTGATTTATCATCTAATTCTCGTATAATATCCAGACCACTTTTTCTGGGGAGCTGCATATCAACGAGAATAAGTGCAAACTTTTGATTGCGAAGCTTTGTTGAAGCGATTGATCCATCGTGAGCAATTAATATATTTCTGTAACAGCCAAGATTGATACAATACTGCTCTAGGATTTCACAAATCGCGGGGTCGTCATCAATGATAAGAACATCACCTAGGAGTTGTTTTTTCTTTTCTATGGCCATTACTATCCTCTTTTTCAACTTCGGAGCTTTACTATCTTAATCCTTATTTATATTTTGGCATAATTTCTTGAAATGAGAGTCTTTTT